>DAORUQ010000255.1:0-3705 GCA_035433265.1 Pseudomonadales bacterium
CCCTTTTCAACGACACCGCGCACCGGCCATTGAGCGCTGCGCGCGGGTGCCAAGAGACACGACCATGCAGATTCACGGATTCCCCCTGGCGCGGGCAGCCCGGGCATGAGCGCGAGCAGCGGCACGGTTCGGCGCAACCAGGGGCTCGACGTGTTGCGCAGCATCGCGATCGCCATGGTACTGGCGAATCACGCGGCGCTCGGGTTCTTTTTCGACACGGGCCGACTGAAATGGGTCGGCATGTCGGCGGGCATGAGTTCGCTGAGTGTGCTGTCCATAGAATGGCTGTTCGTGCTGAGCGGCTTCCTGATCGGCACGATGATGATCCGCAGCTTCGAGTCGGGGCGCGACTGGCGGGGCTGCGCCCGGGACTTCTGGTACCGGCGCTGGTTCAGAACGCTGCCGAACTATTACCTTTTCCTGGCCGTCAACGCACTGCTGGTGCACTGGGGTATCGCCAAGGGAGACTTCCGGTGGTCGTTCGCGTTCTTTTCGCAGAACCTCGCATGGGCCGAGCAGCAGCCGCTGTTCTTCGGTGAATCGTGGTCGCTCGCGCTGGACGAATGGTTCTACTTCCTGCTGCCCTTGCTGATCGGCGCCCTCATGCTGGTCGCGCGACTGCCGCTGCGGGCAATGTTCTGGATTGCATCGGGCATCCTGATCGCCGCACCCACGGCGGCACGATTCTGGCTGGCATCAGACCTGGATTTCTTTGCCTGGGATGCGAATATCCGCCGGGTGACGGTTTTTCACCTGGACGCCACCGGCTGGGGGGTGCTGGCAGCCATCCTGAACCGCTGGCACCCCGCATGGTGGAACGGGCACCGATTGCGCAAGGCGCTCGCGGGCGTGCTGCTGACGGCACTCGCGTGCGGCATGATCTGGCACCTGGCCGTCAACGGCTGGCAGCGGAGCCCGTGGACGGGCGCGGCCCACGCGATCATGCTGAGCCTGCCGGCGGCGGGGCTGGTGCTGTTCCTGCCCTATCTCTGCTCGATTCCCTTGAACGCCAGGCCGCTGCGCTATATCGCCGGCAGGATCAGCCTGTATTCGTATTCGATCTACCTGGTGCATTTCCCGGCGTTGTTCGTCATGTGCAGGCTGTTCGGCGTGGACAGCTCGATAGGAACCGCCAAGCTGATCGCAGCCGTCATGACGTGGCTAGGCGCGACGATCGCCGTATCGGCGATCGTCTATCACAGTTTCGAGGGTCCCGTGAGCGACATCCGGGAGCGCTTCACCCGGCGCGTGAACGCCAACCCTTTCTGAGCCTCAGGAAAGCCTGATGAGTTCGCGCCTGCCGGCCGCACTATCCTCGTGCATGCGCAGGTAGAGCTGCTCGAGATCACGGGCAAACCCGGCCGTATCGAATAGCGCCGACGTACGGCGCGCATCTTCCAGGCGCTGCCTGATGCCAAGCAACGCCGCGGAATCCGTGGCCAGCCGGAGTGCGATCCGACGATATTCCTCCAGGTCGGCTGCCGCCAACTCGGGCACGCCGGCGGCGCTCACCATGCTGGCGGCGACACGACCGGCAAAACGCTGCCCCCGCACGCACACCAGGGGAACGCCGCACCACAGCGCATCGAGCCCCGTGGAGTGCGAGTTGTACGGTGCCGTGTCGAGTGCGATGTCCGCAAGTTGCAGCCTGCCGAGGTGCTCCTCGATGGTGGGCGCGTAAGGCGCGAACACCAGCCGGGAAGCGTCCACGCCCCGGGACTCCGCCTCGCGCAGCAGGTTCGCGCGGGCATCCGCGTTGGGCGTGACCAGCCAGAGCACGCTGCCCGGAACCTCGCCGAGCAGTCGGCACCACACATCGAACAGATCCGGCGTGATCTTGTACGGCTGGTTGAAGCAACAGAAGACCACGCCGGTCTCGGGCAGTCCCGCCTCGCTGCGGGAAGGGCGAGCGCCGCGCACACGGCCGTTGTCGCTCGGCATGTAGCTGTGCGGCATCAGCGCGAGCGTTTCACTGAACCAGGGTGCGGAAGTTTCCGGCGTCGCGATCGCATCGCCGATCAGGTAATCGGCGAAGGCGCGGTGCCCCATGGATCCTGCATACCCGAGCCAGCTGACCTTGACCGGTGCGGGGTCCTGCAGGAGGATTTCGTAGCGCGAATTCCCCGTCCACCCCGCGAGGTCGACCAGGATGTCGATGCCGTCGGCCCGCATGGTTGCCGCCGCTGCCGCATCGTCCGCGCCTGCGATGTCACGGAAACGCGGACCGAAGGTACGGCGCAAGCGCGTGCGCATCGGCGAATCCGTGTCGGGCCCGTAGGAATAGGCATATGCCTCGATGCGCTGCGGATCGTGGCGTTCCAGTACCCCGGCGAGCACGTGGCTGACGGCGTGCTCGCGGAAATCCGCCGACAGGTAGCCGACTCGCAGCGGCCGCGCCGCGGCGGCTGCCGTTGCGTGCGCTTGCGGCGCCGGCACGGAAACGCTCGAGGCGACTAGCGCGGCGGCGAATCCCGTGCTCAGCGCGTGCATCTGCGCTTCGTCGAGGCCCGGCACCGGGAGTGCGAGCGCCGGCGTGAGTTCGCCGATGCCATCGCCGGCGGCGATCGCCTGGCACAATGCGCGCACATCGTCGGCAAGCGAGTTCCAGTCGCACGCGTGCAGGCGCAGGTTGAGGAGCGTCAGGCGCTGGCCCGCGGCGAGCTCGCGGCGTCCGCCGAGCTCGCTCAACGCGGCCAGCGCCTCCTGGAACCTGCCCGCCTTGTGCAGCGCCAGCGCAACGTCTCCGAGCGCGGCGTGCATCGTGCCGGCGCTCAGGCGCCAGGCATCGCGGAACGCCTGCGCCGCATCGGCGAACCTGCGCAGGCGCTCGAGCACCACGCCTCGCGCATGATGGGCGTGCGGATCGTCCGGCTGGTTGAGGATTGCGCCGTCACACAGGGCGAGTGCCTCGAGCCGCTGCGGACCGTCGCCCCCGGTCAGTTGTCGCGCGAGCCCCAGCAGGGCGCCATGGTGTGCGCCATCGCGATCGAGCACCGCGCGGAAACGCGTCTCCGCGCCGGCGCGGTCACCGGCGCCCTCGGCAATCAGGCCGAGGTTGAACGTTGCCTCGACAAGTCCCGGATCAGCGCGCAGTGCGGCGTTGAAGTGCCGCGTCGCAAGCGCCGTCTCGCCCTTCGCCAGCAGCAGCGTGCCCGCATTGTTGTGCGCCTGGGCGAAATCATTGCGACGCAGGATGGCCTCGCGGTAGGCATCGATCGCCTCGTCGGTCCGTCCCATTTCCTCGAGCAACACGCCGTGGTTGTACGCGACAGCCGGGTCCGACTGCAGCAGGTAACCCGCACGGCGGTAACAGGTGTCGGCCTCGGCCTGGTTGCCGCGGCGCGCTTCGAGATCTGCAATACCGAACCACGCATGGCCGTGCTCGGGCGCCACCTGCACCACCTTGCGCAGGGCCGACAAGGCCTGGGGAACGGCCCCGAGCTCGGCGGCAACACCGGCGAGGCGCATCAGCACCTGCACGTCATCGGGATTGCGCCGCAGGTGGTTTTGCATGAGCTCGATGGCCTGCGGAACCTTCCCGGCCCGGAGCATCAGTTCGACATCGGCAATCATCGTTTTCCCCTGTGAGAAGTCGCCGCGGATTATCGCCGATCCGGATGCGATGCGGGCGGTTTGGACACATCAATTGTCGTGATTGCCTCGGGGTCATCGGAGACGGGCGCAATAAAAAACCCCAGCCGGTTA
>DAORUQ010000256.1:0-2173 GCA_035433265.1 Pseudomonadales bacterium
TCGAGGCGAACTACCGTCGCGGCGGGCGCTGCAACATGCATTCGTGGTCGAGCCGCGGCAACTGGTCCGCGTGCTGTTACACGCCGGACCATGCCGAGGCCAGCTGCATGTGGGACAAGCCGAAGGAGATCTCCGGCGGTCTCTACCAGTCACCGGGCTACGAGATCGTGGCGCATTACAGCAACCGGATCAGCCCCGCGATGGCAGTCGAGCTCTGGCGGGATAGCGCCGCACACGACGCCATGGTGCTGAACCGCGGCATGTGGGCCGACAACACCTGGCTCGCGATGGGTGCCGCGATCGGCCGGCACTACGCGGTAGTCTGGTTCGGCGAGAGCCCGGACCCGGCGGGCCGTTGATCGGGATTCAATTCGTCCGCCCCCCTTTTCAGGAGGAATACGGAGGCGAGGCCACCGGAAACGGTGCGCAGGTTGGTGGTCTGGCCCTGGTAGAGCCGCGCGCTCAGCAGGCGGATATCGACGCCGTAGCTGACACAGCGCAGGTCGAACTTCAGCGCGGCGGCATCCTCGCCCGGTGCGGCGCGGCGGGTGGCCGGCGGCGCGAAGGCCTGCGCGACGTAGTTGCCCGAGCCGACGATTTCCTCCCACACCCGCTTCGTGATGCGATCGCCGCGGTAGGCGCCGCGGCTGGCGTAGCCCGCGAAGGGCTTGAAGAAATACTGCTTGCGCGCGGCCCAGATTTCCTCGGCGTCTGCCGGGGTCACGATGCGCGCCTTCGGCACGTGCGCGGCGAGCACGTGGCGTGCAGCCGATGAGGTGCCGATGCGGGCGAGGAAGGCGTCGTCGGACAGCCGCACCAGCTGGCGCTTGTCGGCATACAGCGCGTGGTGGCGCGGGGAGGGCGTGAGCACCACGGCGTCGGCGCGATACGCCTCGGCGAGCGCCGCGTGCGCGACATCCTGCAGGGCGAAATCCGTGCAACGGTTGTAGACGAGATCGACCGCCTCGCCCGCGTGGCGCAACGCACCGCCGGCGTATTCGAGCGCGGCCGCATCGGCGATATCGCAGGCAATGCCATTGCGGCGGAACAGTTCGCGGAACAGCAGGAACTCGGGGTAGAGGAACTGCTGCTCCGGAGCATCGTCGACGATGAGCACGCGCGCGAGCGGCCGCGTGCCGCGCGCCAGCCGCCATTCGTGCAGGAAATCGGCGAACCAGCGCGCCGGCGCATCACGCCCGCTGGTCGGCATTGCGAGCAGCTCGCCGAGCTGCTCGCAGCAGTTGCGCTGGCTCTCGGCGAGCAACGCGGCGAGGTAGGCTCCGCCGGCATTGGTGTTGATCTCGATCAGCTTGGCGCCCGCCGGCTCGGGATGGAAATCGAAGGCCATCATCGCGCTCAGCGTGTACTGCTCGGGCCATGGGCTCGCGGCCAGCGCCTCGGCCTGGAACTCAGGCAGCGCCATCACTTCGTGCGCGGCGCCGATCACCGACTGCATCGCGTCCCATTGCGCCTGGTTGGCGAACACGGGGTAGGGCGCGAACAGGTGCTCGCGCCCTACCAGCAGTTGCGGCAGTCCGCCTGCGCGCACCAGCGCGGCGTCGAAATGCCGCACCAGCGCCGCTTCGTCCAGCGAGATGCAGTGGCAGGTGTCGTTCAGCACATCCGGCATTGCAATGCCGAGCTACTCGACGGTCACGGACTTCGCGAGATTGCGCGGCTGGTCGACGTCGGTGCCCTTCATGACCGCGACGTGATACGAGAGCAGCTGCAGCGGCACGGTGTAGACCACGGGCTCCAGGATCGCGGGCACGTGAGGCATCTGCACCACGGTGACGGTATCGCTGTCGGCGAATCCGGCCTGCTCGTCGGCGAACACGTAGAGCCGTCCCCCGCGCGCCTGCACCTCGGCGAGATTCGAGCGCAGCTTCTCCAGCAGCTCGTTGTTGGGTGCCACGGTCACGACCGGCATATCCTCGTCGACCAGCGCCAGCGGCCCGTGCTTGAGCTCGCCGGCCGCGTAGGCTTCGGCGTGAATATAGGAAATCTCCTTGAGTTTCAGCGCGCCCTCCATGGCCACCGGGTACTGCACGCCGCGGCCGAGGAAGAGTGCGTGGCGCTTCTCGACGAACTGCTCGGCGACATCCTTGATGCGCTCGTCCAGCGCGAGCACCTGCTCGACCAGGCCGGGCAGGCCGTGCATGGCTTCGACGAA
>DAORUQ010000256.1:2273-3688 GCA_035433265.1 Pseudomonadales bacterium
TCGCTCGCGATCTCGACGGCACAGGGAATGCCGACGTGCTCCTCGATCCAGTAACGAGCCACCAGCCCGGAGTGGTAACTGGTACCGCAGGCCACGATCTGGACCGCCGCGACATTGGCGAACACTTCGTCGGCGGCGACGCCGAAGGCCTGCTCGTAGATGTGGTCCTCGCCGATGCGCCCGCGCAGCGTGTTGGCAATCGCGCGCGGCTGCTCGTGGATCTCCTTCAGCATGTAATGGCGGAAGGCGCCCTTGTCGGCGTGGTCGGCGGCCTCGCTGAGGCGCTCGATCGGGCGCTGCACGTCGCGGCCCGTGGCGTCGGTGATACGCACGCCCAGCGTGGTGACATCGACGATGTCGCCTTCATCGAGGAAGATCACGCGGTCGGTCACCTGGCGCAAGGCCATCTGATCGGAAGCGACGAAGTTCTCGCCGATGCCGATCCCCACCACCAGCGGGCTGCCCTTGCGCGCCGCGATCAGGCGGTGGGGTTCGTCGCTGGCGATCACCGCGATCGCGAAGGCGCCGTGCAGCCCGATGATGGCGCGCTTCACGGCGTCGAGCAGCGACAACCCTTCCTGGCGCAACTGGTCTATCAGGTGGACGATCACCTCGGTGTCGGTTTCCGAGCGGAACTCGTAACCGGCCGCCGTTAGGCGCGCCCGCAGCTCTACGTGGTTCTCGATGATGCCGTTGTGCACCAGCGCGAGTCGGCCGTTGCTGGTGTGCGGGTGGGCGTTCGCTTCACTGGGGCGCCCGTGCGTGGCCCAGCGCGTGTGGGCGATGCCGGTCACGCCGTCGAGGGGAGCGGCGTCCAGGCTCTCGCTGAGCGCGGCGACCTTGCCGGTGCGCTTGATGCATTCGATGCGCCCCTGCGTCCCGAGCAGCGCCACTCCCGCGGAGTCGTAGCCGCGGTATTCGAGGCGGCGCAGCCCCTCGACGAGGATGCCGCTTACCTGTCTTTGCGCCACCGCGCCGACTATTCCGCACATATGCCTGTTTCCTTACGATTTTTTCTGCGGGCGCTTCCAGCCTTCGATGTTGCGCTGCTTGCCGCGCGCCACCGCCAGCGCCGCGTCGGGGACCGCGCTGGTGAGCACGGAGCCCGCACCCACGGTGGCGTTGCGTCCCACCTCGAGCGGCGCCACGAGCGAGGTGTTCGAGCCGATGAATGCGCCGTCGCCGATCGTGGTCTGGAACTTGTTCACCCCGTCGTAGTTGCAGGTGATGGTGCCGGCGCCGACGTTCACATCCTCGCCGAGCAGCGCATCGCCCACGTAGCTCAGGTGGCTGATCTTGCTGCGCGCGCCGATCGTTGCCTTCTTCGTTTCGACGAAATTGCCGATCTTCGCACCCTCGGCCATGCGCGTGCCGGGACGCAGGCGCGCAAAGGGGCCGACGCTGCAGCCCGGACC
>DAORUQ010000257.1:0-3666 GCA_035433265.1 Pseudomonadales bacterium
GCGAGACCGCGGCCTCGAGACGTTCGAGCGCCGGTTGAACTTCATCCGCAAGCAGGGCACCGGGCACCGTGCCGCTGTGTCCCATCAATTCCAGCAGTCGGACCGCCACGTCGCCGAACATGGTGATGTGCGCATACGCGGGGCAGGAAAAAGTGACCAACATGACGACTTCCTGGCTGATGGTGACATTGCGGGCAATCAGGCCGGGCCGATTATGATCCCGGCACTGACGAAGTGGCAAAACCGGCAATCGACGCCTACCAGGCCACGGGCAGCCGAGCCGGACCACGCAGGATCGCTCCCCGCGGCCGAGCGGCGTCCACGTCGAGCAGATGCAGGTCCGGAAGGCGTTCCATCAGCACGTCGAGCGCAACAGCCAGCTGACGACGGGCCAGATGCATTCCCGGGCACAGGCGCGGACCCGGGCCGAAGCTGAGCAGCTTCTTGCCGCTGTCGCGCTCGAGGTCGAAACGATCCGGATGCTCGAATACCGCAGGATCACGATTGGCCGCGGCGATCGCAAACAGGCAGAACGTCGCGGGTGGAATCCCGACGCCGAAAAACTCCACCGCCCGGGAGGCTGACAGGCGCGGCAGCACCGCTACCGGCGTCTCCCAGCGCAGCAGTTCCTCGATGGCATTGCCGCGCAGCGCCGGCGCCGCGAGCAGGCGTTCCCAACGCTGGCGCTCGCTCAGCAGTGCATACAACAGGTTGCCCAGTGCGTCGGTCGTGGTGGACGCGCCGGCACTGAACAGCAGCCGGATGTGCGCCAGGATCTCCTCGTCCGTCAGGCGGTGTCCGTCGGCGTCTGCCATCGCCAGCGCGGAAACGACGTCGTCGCGCGGTTCGCGCCGGCGCTGCGCGATGATCGGCAGCAGGTAGTCGGTGATCTGCGCCGCGCAGCGCCGTGAATGCTCGGGATCGCGGGGGTACTCCAGGAAACCCACCGCCCAATCGCGAAACACATCTTCCCGGTGAGCAGGAATTCCGAGCATGCGGCTGATCACCAGGAATGCCACGCGGTGCGTGAAGGATGCCGCCAGATCGGCCTGCCGCGTGCCCGCCAGGCGATCGAGCAGCTCGTGCGCAATGCGCGCCAGGCCCTCCTGCTCCATGGCATCCACGGCGCGCGAGCGAAAGGCGGGCGTGGCCAGCCGGCGATAGAGTCGATGTTGCTCATCCTCCATGGTCTGGAAGGTCACGCCCTGCACCGGCTCGATGGTGATACGGTAGGCATCGGCCGGCGGAAAGCGCTCGTTGTCGCGGAATGCCTCGGCGAGTGCCTGATGCCCCGTGATGAGTATCGCGGGCTGTCCGGCGAAGAGCGCGTGGCTCACCGGCGCCCGCGCGCGGATCGACGCCAGCTCCCGGTGCAGGCGCTCGCCTTCAAAGTCCTCGACCGCGAAATCAACCAACATATGCGACCCCCGCTGCCCCCGGGATCCCCCCTCGCCGCCCGCGGGAGCACCCTGGCGGTGAGGCGCCCCCTGTCGCCGTCAATTCAGGTTCACGGTACGCGCCGATCGCCCGCGCCTCTTAAGCTTCATTTAAGGTTACCGGAATAGACTGATGGCCACTACGGGATTTACCACGGCAGCTCATCCGCCCGGCCAGCCATGTCGCTGGTGCCGGCACGATGACATCGACAGGGAGCAAACCATGCAGGACAAGCGACTCGCATTCTCGACAGTAGCCGCGTGTGCGGCCTTCATGGCCCTCGGGACATCCGCCTGGGCAGCGACAACAGTGCAAATCGGATCGAGCGGCAAGACCTACGCCTCCAGCGCGGTGCAATGTGCCGCCGACCCGGTCACCGGCGAATTGGCGCCGGTGGTGCAGGCCGGACTCTTCAACCCGAAGATCAATGCCAGCGCGACGGTACTCCTCAACAGCGCTACCGTGGCGACGCTCACGAGCGCCGACCCGGCCACCGATGTCTGGCTCGCCGATGGCAACAACACGGTCGTCGTGGCGCTCAACCGCAAGACGGCCGATACGTACCGGTTCACCGTACAACCCGGCATGTGCGACCTGCCGGACACCTCCGGCAACACCTTCAGCGCCGACGGCACGCTGGAGTATGCCGCCAGCGGCAAGTCATACGCCTCGGTCACACCCGGCTGCGCCTGGAACCCGGCCACTGGATCCGCGCAACCGTATGTCCACCTGATGGATAACGGCAACTACCTGCTGAACGTTTCCGTCAATGGCGAGGCGCTCACGCAGCTGAGCGCAACACGGCCCCACACGCCGGTCTTCCTGCGAGCCGGGCAGAACGTCATCGCGGCCGCCAACGGCTACGTCAGCGTCGATTACTATGTTCGCGACGGTGGCGACGGAACCTGCACGCTGCCGTAGCGCACGATGCCGTAGCGCTCATCCTTGCGCTGTACCCGCAGGCTCGAGCTTGTCCTGCGTCCGGTGCTCGAAGTCGCTGGCGTCGTGGCGTTCGTGCAGCTGGCCGGCCGGATCGCCCCAGGTGCAGTTGACCATGCGCCCGCGCCTCACCGCGGGACGCCGGGCGATGGCCTCGGCCCAGCGGATGACATGGCTGTAGGACTGCACGTCGAGGAACTCGCCGCCGCCGTAGAGCATGCCCTTCACGAGCGCGCCGTACCACGGCCAGATTGCCATGTCGGCAATCGTGTACACCGCTCCCGCCACGTACTCGTTATGCGCCAGCTGGCGGTCCAGCACGTCGAGCTGGCGCTTGACCTCCATGGTGAAGCGATCGATCGCATACTCGATCTTCGTGGGTGCGTAGGCATAGAAGTGACCGAAGCCGCCGCCGAGATAGGGCGTGCTCGCCATCTGCCAGAAGAGCCACGACAGGCACTCCGCCCGCTCGTTCAGCGTGCCCGGCAGGAAGGCGCCGAATTTCTCCGCCAGGTACAGCAGGATCGCGCCGGATTCGAATACCCGCGTCGGCACCGCGGTGCTGCGATCGAGCAATGCCGGGATCTTGGAGTTCGGGTTCACCGCGACGAATCCGCTGCCGAACTGCTCGCCGTCGAGGATCCGGATCAGCCAGGCGTCGTACTCCGCGCCCCGGTGCCCCAGCGCCAGCAGCTCCTCGAGCATCACCGTGACCTTGATCCCGTTGGGCGTGGCGAGCGAATAGAGCTGCAGCGGGTGCCGGCCAACGGGCAGCTCCCTGTCATGGGTAGCCCCCGCAACGGGCCGATTGATGCTCGCGAAGGGATTCGCCGCGTCCTTGTTCCAGGTCCAGACCGTCGGGGGGGTGTAAGCGGACTCATCGGCCACGCGGGATCTCCTTTTGCCAGTGGTTCGTGCAGTGAATGTGTCAGAAGTCTATGGCGAAATCCACGCCAAGCGGATACCTGCGTCGAGGCCGCGCATGACCGTCGCCGGGAACACCTGATCGCACAACGCGGCCGGGGTCGCCGTCGACCCGGGCCCGAAGCAGCCCGGACCCTCTCCCGGCGCGCAACGCCGGCAGCCACTTCTGTGCAATTGTTTGCTGAATCGAAACTCCGCCCGGGCGATCATGGTCTACTGATGACAAGCCCACCCGGGGTATCCCGGGCTCGATTCCGCGTCGTTACCGAAAGAGGAAGTGCTCGATGAAGAAGCTTTGGATCAGCCTCGTCCTTGCCACCGTGCTGCCGCTGGGCGGGTGCGCCAACATGGACCAGACGCAACATG
>DAORUQ010000258.1:0-3636 GCA_035433265.1 Pseudomonadales bacterium
CCGACGCAGTGCACGCCGAAGACGTCGAGCGAGTCGTCATAGCCGAGCTTGCGCTTGAGCCAGGTGACCGCCCAGAGACAGACCAGGCCAGCCGCCGCGCCGATGATCAGCGCGCCCATCGGACCCACCCAGCCGCAGGCCGGCGTGATGGCAACCAGGCCGGCGATCGCACCCGAGGCCGCGCCGAGCACGGTCGGAGTGCCGCGCACCGCCCACTCCACCAGCGTCCACACCAGGGTGGCAACCGCGGTGGCGAGCAGGGTGTTCAGGAACACCTGGCCGGCGAAGGCGTTGGACTCGAGGTTCGAGCCGACGTTGAAGCCGTACCAGCCCACCCACAGCAGGGAGGCGCCGATCATCACCAGTGGCAGGTTGTGCGGCGCCATCGCGGTGGTGCCGTAGCCGATGCGCTTGCCGATCAGCAGGGCGCCGACCAGGCCCGCGATACCCGCGTTGATGTGCACCACCGTGCCGCCGGCGAAGTCGAGCGCGCCGAGCTGGAACAGGTAGCCGGCATGGCTGGTCACGTCGGCCACGACATCGGCACTGGTGTAGGCGTCAGGGCCGTCCCAGTACCACACCATGTGCGCGATCGGATAGTAGGCGAACGTCAGCCAGCCCACGACGAACAGCAGGATGGCGCCGAACTTCATGCGCTCGGCGAAGGCGCCGACGATGAGGGCAGGCGTGATCGCCGCGAACGAGCCCTGGAAGACGACGTACACGTACTCGGGGAGGTAGATGCCCTTGGAGAACGTGGCCGCCAGCGTGGTCGCGTCGACTCCGCTCAGGAACAGCTTGTCGAAGCCGCCGATGAACGCATTGCCCGCGGTGAAGGCCAGGCTGTAGCCGTAGACGACCCACAACACGGTGCCGAGGCACCATACGATCATGACCTGCATCAGCACGGAGAGCACGTTCTTCGAACGCACCATGCCGCCGTAGAACAACGCGAGGCCCGGAATCGCCATCAGCGTGACCAGGATCGTGGCGGTCATCATCCACGAGATGTCACCCTTGTCGGGGGTGGGGGCATCGGCGAGGGCAAGTGCCGGCGCGAGCGCGAGCAAGGCGCCGCCCGCGATACGCAGGAGTTTCGTCTTCATGGGATCGCTCCGTGTGATACCTGTTGGGGTTGGGGTGCGCGTGCTCATACCGCCTCCTCGCCCGTTTCGCCGGTGCGGATGCGCACCGCCTGGTCGATTGGCGTCACGAAGATCTTGCCGTCGCCGATCTTGCCGGTGCGCGCGGCCTTGGTGACGGCCTCGATCACCTGCTCGACGATGCCGTCGGGCACGACGACCTCGATCTTCACCTTCGGCAGGAAGTCGACGACGTACTCGGCGCCGCGATAGAGCTCGGTGTGCCCCTTCTGGCGGCCGAAGCCCTTGACCTCGCTGACCGTGATGCCCTGTACCCCGATGTCCGAGAGCGCCTCGCGCACGTCATCGAGCTTGAAGGGCTTCACAATGGCAGTCACCATTTTCATGTTTGCATCTCCTTTGGCGCCCCCCGCCGCACCGCGGCGGGGGGCTGGTTGTATCAGCCGCTCACAGGGCCTTGCTGGCCGCGAACACCACGCGCGCGTCGGCGTCGTCAGCATCGACGCCATAGAGGTCGTCGATGGTGGTGTCGTAGTAGGTCAGGCCGAGGGTGATGCCGCCGATTTCCGTGAACGTGCGGCTCAGGCCGACCGACCAGTCCGTGTACTGGTCTTCGTCGGGCTCGAACACCCCGTCGTCGCTCATGAGGTTTTGCCCCACGTGCAGCGCGAGCGACATATCCCAAAAGGGCAGCGCATAGGTGTAATTGGCGTAGGGGTAGAAGTACTCGACCTCGTCGCCGATCGCGTCCGTGGTGCCCTCGCCGAAGTACTCCCACGAATAGTTCAGGCCCACGGTCAGGCCGCCGTAGGTGACCGAGGCCGCCAGTTCCTGGTAGTCGAGTTGCGGGTCACCCTCGTAGTCGTAGTAGTAGTAGCCGACCTTGTAGCTGCAGGACGAGCAACCGAAGCTGCCCGTGTAGCCGCCGTAGTAGTCCATCTCGGTGCTGGCGTCGGTGCCGAAATCGACATTCGATGCCCAGATGCCGGCGAAGAAGCCGCTGTCGAAGGCGGCATCGAAGCCACCCTGGATCGCGGGACGCTCCTGGGTCTGGGAAACGCCGCGGAACACGTAATCGGTGGCTATGGCCACGTTGCCGCTATAGGTGGCGGCAGCCGCGCCCGCCGATCCCATCGCCAGAGCGGTTGCCCCTGCTGCCATGATTGCTTTCAGTTTCATGCTTCCTGTCTCCTTGACTGCATACGGTAGGTATTCACCGGGCCACACCAAAACGGAGTGGCATCCTGGCTCACCTCCCCTACTGCAGACAGCGTGCCAAACACACAAAATCACATCAAAACAAGAAGTTGAATGCAGATTGCCACGTTCAACGACTGTGGCACGCCAGCATCCGTCGCGGCATGTCGCACCAATGTGGTGCGTTCGATCCGGCGTGGTGCGCACATCCGGGGTGCGCGGCGCGTACGAGCGCTGGCAGTGCGGGCGCAATCGTTTAGAATCGCGGCCTACCCGGGGAGAGCTTGCGCGGCGATGATCAATGACAACCTGATACGCAATCTCGGCGATCAGCTCGGCCGCTTCATCGGCGACAGCGCGGCGCGCGAGGACATGCAGAAGAGCCTGAACACGATCGTGCAGGGCGTGTTCGCGCGGCTCGACTTGGTCACGCGCGAACAGTTCGACGCGCAGCTCGAGACGCTCGAGCGCACGCGCGAGCAGCTCACACGGCTCGAGGACGAGCTCGCGCGGCTGCAGGAGCAGCTCGCGGAACTGGAGCGCGCCAGGGAGTAGCGGCGCGCGCGGATTCACCATGCATCCAGGGAAGGATCATGCAACTCGCCACCATCGCCACCCGTGCCCAGATCGGCATCGCCGCCCCGGCGGTGCGCGCCGAGATCCACCTCTCCAGCGGGCTGCCGCGCACCGCGATCGTGGGGCTGCCCGAGACCGCCGTGCGCGAGAGCAAGGACCGCGTGCGCAGCGCGGTGCTGAACTCGCATTTCGAGTTCCCGATGTCGCGCATCACCATCAACCTGGCGCCCGCCGACCTGCCCAAGGACGGCGGCGGACGCTATGACCTGGCGATCGCGCTCGGCATCCTCGGCGCCTCGGGGCAGCTGAACAGCGCCACCTTCAAAGGCTTCGAGTTCATCGGCGAGCTGGCGCTGAACGGCGAGATCCGCCCGGTGTGCGGCGCGCTCCCGGCCGCGCTCGCCTGCCATGCCGCGGGCCGCGCGCTGATCCTCCCGGAAGGCAATGCCGCCGAGGCCGCGCGCATCCCCGGCGCCTGCGTGCTGCCGGCACGCAACCTGCTGCAGGTCTGCGCGCACCTCAACGGCAGCGTGCTGATCGACCCGCAGCAGCCCCCGCCCCCGACACCCTCGCCGCCGGGCGCGGATCTCGCCGAGGTACTGGGACAGCCACGCGCCAAGCGCGCGCTCGCGATCGCCGCGGCCGGCAGCCTGAACCTGCTGATGTGCGGCCCGCCCGGCACCGGCAAGACCATGCTCGCCACGCGCATGCCCGGCATCCTGCCGCCGCTGGAAGACGACGAGTGGCTGGAAGTGGCGTC
>DAORUQ010000259.1:0-3588 GCA_035433265.1 Pseudomonadales bacterium
CGGTACGGCCGCGCGCGCATCGGCTTCGAGCGCCTGATCGGCGAGGCCAGCGCGGACTTCGCCGGCACCGCGCTCACCGACGCCGAGTCCTTCGCCGAAAGCGTCTGCGAGCGCCATGTCGAGCCCTACATCTACCGCGAGGCGCGCAGGCTGATCGCCGAGCACCGTCGCCTCGGTCACGAGATCGTGATGGTGACGTCGGCCACGCAGTTCCAGGCGCGGCCGGTGGCGCGGCGCCTGGGCATCGAGGAGGTGTGCTGCACGCAACTGGAGGTGAAGGGTGGCACGCTCACCGGCGCCATCGTCGGCAAGCCCTGCTTCGGGCGCGGCAAGGCGACGGCCGGGCGGCGCGTCGCACGCCGTTTTGGCGTGGACCTGGAGCACAGTTTCTTCTACACCGATTCGCTCGACGACCTGCCCCTGATGGAGCTGGTCGGGTTCCCGGTCGCGGTGAACGCGCAGGCCGAACTGGCGCAACGCGCGCAGCGCGAGGCCTGGCCGCAGCTGCTATTCAGCAGTCGCGCGGTGCCTTCGCTGGAGGGAGCCCTGCGCACCGGGCTGGCGTGCAACGCGTTGCTGGCGGCTGCCGCGGCAGGCGGTGCGGCATGGCTGGGCACGCGCTCCCCGCGCGAGGCGCGCAACAGCATGATGCGCGCGCTCGGCGATTTCGGCACCGGGCTCGCCGGGCTGGACCTCGAGGTGGCGGGGCGCGATCACCTCGAGCGCGTGCGGCCCGCGGTGTTCATCTTCAATCACCAGAGCATGCTCGACGCGGTGGTGATGGCGCAGCTGGTGCGTCACGACCTGGTCGCTTTCTGCAAGCAGGAACTCGCGACAAACCCGGTGCTCGGTCCGTTGATGCGCGCCTCGGGCGCGATCTTCATCGATCGCGGCAGCCGCGAGGCCGCGCGCGGACCGCTGCGCCTCGGGATGGCGGCGCTGCGCGACGGGCATTCGATCGCGGTGGCACCGGAGGGCACGCGCGGCCATGGCGATGACGTGGCGCCTTTTCGCCACGGCGCGTTCCTGCTCGCGCACAAGGCCGGAGTGCCCGTGGTGCCGGTGGTGCTGCACAACAGCGGCGACGCGATGCCCAGGGGCAGCATGCTGCTGCGGCCGTTGCAGCTGCGCGTCACGGTGCTGGCGCCGCTCGACGTGAGCCGCTGGAAGGCGCGCGACTTCGGGCCGCGCGTCACCCAGGTCGAGGAGCAGTACCGGGCGGTGCTGGCGGGGTAGGGCTCAGAGCCTGTGAATCTTTCGACGGCGGTCGCAGCAGGCGGGCGAAAGATTCACAGGCTCTCAGTCGACGAAGAACTCCGCCGCGTACTTGCGGTACTGGTGGATCGGGCCGTCGCCGGCGCACAGGCGCGGTTTCACCAGGTGGCGCTTGTAGTTCAGCACCTTCAGATCCTGCTCCACCTCGAACATGAAACGGTCCGTGAAGGCCTTGCCGATCGCCTCGTTGATTTCTGCCGATCCGCTGTCCCTGATGTGCAGGCGCGAGTGCAGCACGAAACGCTCGTCGTCGATCGGCGTGAACGTGTTGTAGAACTGCGTGGTGAAGGCGGTGCCCTCGAAGATCTGCGCGTTCAGCGTGATGCCGGTGAAGTCGCTGCGAAAGCCGGTCACGCCCGCGTCCGTCTGCGACGGATCCTGGTCGTAGTCCACGCGCATCCCGTAGGGGGTGCGCGCGACCGATTTCAGCACGGGCGCGCCGCCGCTGTTGTGCAGGTACACGATGTGCGGGCCGTCGAACAGGTTCTCCAGCATGTCGCGCATCGGGCAGGTCGTGACCCATTCCTTCACGCCGTAGAGCACCCAGCCGTCCTGGTTGCGCGACAGCGGCGTCTCGAAGGGCTCGAACTCGGGCGCGCTGCCATGCGGGTGGTACCACATCAGCACCATGCCATCGAGCTCGCGCGTGGCGTGCATCTTCAGTCCGACCTCGCCTGGCGGCAGCGCGGAGTAGGGGATGTGCGCCAGGGCGCCGCCGGCGGCATCGAATTCCCACTTGTGGAAGGGGCAGACGATGCGCCCGTTGCGCAGGCAGCCGTCGTGCGAGGCCAGGTGTGCGCCCATGTGCGGGCAGAAGGCATCGGCGACCTGCGCCTGGCCGTCGGCAGCGCGGAACACGATGAACTGGTCGTTCAGCCAGCTCACCGGCAGCAGCGCATCGGGCAGGACATCCCCGGCGTCGGCGACGCGATACCAGCCCTTGGGAAATCCCTGCGCTGGTGCGCGCAGGCGCATCGGCAGCGGTTCGATCCGGCTCATGCACATGCCTCCGGGCGCAGCATCTCGCCGGGCAGGGCCTCGGTGAAGGCGCCGTTCTCGAAGGTCGGCACGCCGTTGACCAGCGTGAGGCGCATCGGCGCGGCGTCGCGGGTCCAGCGCCACAGGAAGCCGCCGTCGCCATCGGGCACGTCGTAGACCTTTTTCTTCTTGCGCGTGGCGATCTCCTCGAGATGGAATACCGCTATGTCGGCGCGCATGCCCTCCCTGAGCTCGCCGCGGTCATTCAGGTTGAAGTGTCGCGCGAGCTTGCCGGTCATGCTGTGGATCGCCTCCTCCAGCGTAATCGCCCCGCGCTCGCGCCAGTACCGGGTGATGAGCTCCAGGTTCTCGCCGGCGCCGCAGAGCATCTGGCCGTGCGCAGGCGCGTCGTTGATGTTGCCCACGCTGTAGGGATCCTTGATCAGGCGCACGATCATTTCCTCGTCGAGGTCGAAGGGTGCCATCTGCACAGTGGACTGGATGCCGTTGTTGATCAGCCACTCGGCCATCGCGTCGGAGTGGTGCACGCCGAGCTGGCGCGCGTAGTCGGCCAACGTGATCCCTACCGGGCCGTGGTTGTTGTCGGAATTCTCGAGCAGCAGGCGGTCGGGGTTCTTCATCGGCGCGTGCTCCCACGCCTGCGTGTCCCAGGACTCGCGCGCCCGCGCGCGCCAGGCCGGATCCCGCAGCAGCGCGAGCTTCTGCTCCTCGGTTTCGGCCAGCACCACCTCGTGCCAGACATAGTCGTTCGACTGCGCGAAGATCAGCGAGCGGTTGACCGACAGCACGCTGGTGAGCCCGGTGTGCGCGAAGCCGGTCCAGAAGTCGAGCCCGTCGCGTTTGAACTGCTCGTGCAGCTCGATCATCGCGCCCTGGATGGGCTTCTGGAACATCAGCGTGGGCACGCCGCCCCACTGAACGCGCACCTTCTTGCCCGCGCAGAGCCGGGCGAGGCGCGCCGTGCTCTCGGGGCCGGTCATGCGCATGAAGGTGTCCAGCACGACCTGCAGGCTGGTGCCGGGGTAGCGCGCCAGCACCTCGATCAGCGCGCTGAATTCCGCATCGTCGGCCAGCAGGGTGGGCACGGGGCGGTCGTTGCCGTCGTGGTCGAGGAAGTTCGTCGACAGGCCCATCGCGCCGGCGCCGAGCGCGTCCTCGAGCATCGCGGCCATGCGCGCGATTTCCTCTGGCGTGGCCGCGCGCTCCCACGCGTCCATGCCCATTGCGGCGAGGCGGATCGCGATGTGCCCGACGAAGGCGCCGTAGTTGGCCGCGGTCTTCACCTTCGCGCGCATCGAGCGGCTGTACTCGGAC
>DAORUQ010000260.1:0-3551 GCA_035433265.1 Pseudomonadales bacterium
TGGATCGACGGCCGCGCCAGCGCCGGCACGCTGTCGGCATCCGTGAAGGACAACCTGCAACTCGACGATCGCTGCGCGGTGGCACAGCGTCTGGGCAGCCGGATCCTGTCGCTGCTGGGCCGCCACCCGCTGTTCATCTCGGCCGCGCTGCCGAACCGCTTCTTCCCGCCGCGCTTCAACCGTTACGCCGGCGGCGGGCACTACGGCGCGCACGTCGACGGCGCGCTGATGTATTCGGACGCGCTGCCACAGGCGGTGCGCAGTGACCTCTCCGCCACGCTGTTCCTCACCGATCCGGCCGATTACGACGGTGGCGAACTGGCGATCGAGACCCCCTTCGGCGCGCAGGAGGTGAAGCTCGCCGCGGGCGATATGGTGCTCTACCCCTCGAGCAGCCTGCACCGCGTGATGCCGGTGACGCGCGGCACGCGCACCTCGGCCATCCTGTGGCTGCAGAGCATGGTGCGCGACGCCGCGCAGCGCACGCTGCTGTTCGATCTCGACCAGTCGATACAGTCGCTGAGCGGCGGGCGCGATCCCGCCGACCCCGACCTGCTGCGCCTCACCGGCGTCTATCACAACCTGTTGCGGATGTGGGCCGAAACCTGAGCCTCGCCCCGTCTCGCGCCATTCAACCGAGGAGAAATGCATGGACTTGTGGAGTGTGTTCCAGAAGGGCGGTCCGATCATGTGGCCTCTGCTTCTGACGTCGTTGGTCTCGCTGGCCGTGGTGCTGGAGCGCCTGTTCTTCATCGTCCGCGAGCAGCGCAGCCGCCGGCCCGCCGTGATCGCGGACGTATTGCTGAAGGTGGAGCAGGACGAGCTGCAGGATGCGATCGCCACCGGCGAGCGCAGCGGTGATTTCGTCGCGCGCACGCTGGTGCACGGACTGAAGCACCACGACAGCGGATTCGCGAATGCGCTGCTGCAAGCCGCGAACCAGGAGCTGCGCCGCTTCGACCAGGGGCTGACGGTGCTGGACACCGCGATAACGCTGGCTCCCCTGCTGGGCCTGCTGGGGACCGTCAGCGGCATGATCCGCTCCTTCGGGCTGCTCGGCAGCGCCGAGCTCTCCGCCCCGACCGTGATCACCGGCGGGATCGCCGAAGCACTGATCGCCACCGCGGCTGGCCTCGGCATCGCGATCGTGGCGCTGATCCCCTTCAACTACCTGAATGCCCGCCTCGAGAACGCGCGGCACGAGATCGAGGACGCCTCGACCCGCCTCGAACTGCTGCTGCGCCGCCCGGAGCGCAAGCCGACATGAAGATCCCGGCGGCATACCAGCGCAAGCGCGCACGCATCGAGATCATCCCGCTGATCGACATCATGTTCTTCCTGCTGGCAACGTTTGTCGTCGTGTCTCTGTCGATGATCAGGAACGAGGGCATCACGGTGCGCCTGCCGACCGCGCAGAGCGCTGCACAGGAGGAGCGCAACGCATCGATCACGGTCTCGATCAGCCAAGCCGGCGAGATCTACCTCGACAAGGACAAGGTAGCGCTGCCCGAAATGCGCGAGCGGCTGGGCGCGGCGAAGCGGGCCGAGCCTGAACTCGCGGTGTTCATCAACGGCGACGAGCGTGCGGACTTCGGCATTGCCGTTGGTGTCCTCGACCAGGTGCGAATGCTGGGGATAGCGAAGGTCTCGGTGCAGACAGTCAAGTAGTCCGGTCTGGCGGGTTTGGCTTCAGCCCAACAGGGGTTGGGCAGGGATGCAAATTTCCGATGTCAGGCTGAAGCCTGACCTTCTGACAGGCGAATTCGACCGCAAGACCCGGAGTTTCGCGCCGCCGCGATGCCGTCACACTGCACGCACGATATGCTTGGCAGCGCAGGAGACTCCCATGGCAACCGCACAGCAGAGAGCAGACGCCACCGTCGCCGACCCACGCTGGGCCGCGGTGACGGCGCGCGACCCGGCCGCGGACGGCCGCTTCGTCTACTCGGTGCGCAGCACCGGCGTGTACTGTCGCCCCTCGTGCCCCTCACGCCGCGCGCGGCCGGAAAACGTCGCGTTCCACGCGACGCCGGCCGACGCCGAGCGCGCGGGCTTCAGGCCCTGCAGGCGCTGCCATCCCGGGCGTGCGCTGCCGGCCAACCCGCACGCGAGGCTCGTGGCCGGGCTGTGCCGCCTGATCGAGGGCGCCCAGCGCGCGCCCACGCTCGCCGAGCTCGCGCAGCGCGCCGGCCTGAGCCCGTTTCACCTGCACCGCGTGTTCAAGGCGGTGACCGGCCTCACGCCCGCGGCCTGGGCCAAGGCGCAGCGTGCGCGCCGCGTGCAGCATGAGCTGGGACGCGCCGACAGTGTGACCGCGGCCATCTACGACGCCGGCTACAACTCCAGCGGCCGCTTCTACGAGGATGCGGGCGCCGTGCTCGGGATGACGCCACGCGCCTGGCGCGCCGGCGGTGTGGCCACCGAGATCCGCTTCGCGGTGGGCGAGTGCTCCCTCGGCTCGATTTTGGTCGCGCAGAGCGCGCGCGGCGTGTGCGCGATCCTGCTCGGCGACGATCCGGATGCGCTGCTCGCGCAACTGCAGCAGCGGTTTCCCTCGGCGCAACTGGCGGGCGGCGATGCGGCCTTCGAATCGCTGATCGCCAGGGTCGTCGGCTTGGTCGAGGCGCCGCAACTCGGGCTGGAACTGCCGCTGGATATCCGCGGCACCGCTTTCCAGCAGCGCGTGTGGCAGGCGCTGCGAAAAATTCCGCCCGGCGAGACGCTGAGCTACGCCGAACTCGCGCGCCGCATCGGCGCACCGCGCGCGGTGCGCGCCGTGGCCGGGGCCTGCGCGGCCAACCCGCTCGCGGTGGCGATTCCCTGCCATCGCGTGGTGCGCCGTGACGGCGGTCTCGCCGGTTATCGCTGGGGCATCGAGCGCAAGCGTGCGCTGCTCGAACGCGAGGCAAAGGCTTGAAGCAGGCACGGCTCGCGTTCCGGCTGGCGCTACCGGCAACGTATCGCGCCGCGGACTTCCTCGCCTTCCATCGCCGCGACACCGCCGCGACCGCCGAACGCGTGGCCGGCAACACACTGCTGAAAGGAATGGTGTGGGCCGGGCGGCCGGCCTGCCTCGGGGTGCGCTTCGGCGCGCGGCAGGCCGCGGTGGAACTGCTGGTGGACGGAGCGGACTCGGTGGCGGATGCCGACGCCGCGCGACGCATGGCGCGGCGCATGCTCGGCCTGCCGCAGGCCGTGGACGATTTCGAGGCCCGTTATGGCGCGCACCCCGAGCTCGGCCCGCTGATCGCGGCCAATCCCGGCCTGCGCGTGCCGCTGCTGGCCACGCCGTTCGAGGCGATGGTGTGGGCCGTGACCGGGCAACAGATCAGCTTGGCCGCGGCCACCGCGGTGCGCCGCCGGCTCATCGAGGCCGCCGGCATCCGCCACTCGGACGGCCTGTTGTGCCATCCCGATCCCGTGCGCCTGGCGTGCATGGAGGACGCGCAATTGCGCGCGGCCGGGCTGTCGCAGGCCAAGGCAGCCACCGTGACCTTGCTGAGCCGTGGCGCTGCCGACGGCACCCTGCCATTCGAGGCCTGGGCCGACGC
>DAORUQ010000261.1:0-3527 GCA_035433265.1 Pseudomonadales bacterium
ACCGTCCAGCACCTGCGCCGCGCCATTGCTGCGGCCGCGCGAGCGGAACAGCAAGTCGCCCGCGCGCAGCAGGTGGTGGGTCTTGCCCTTGGGCAGCGCCACCCTGATGGCCTCCTCGGCGTGCAGCAGGTTGGCGTCGTCGATGTCCTTCATCTGGATCACCGCGATATCGCCCTGCGGGTCGTGTTCGAGACGCGACCGGAAGGGGTAACCCATCCGTACTTCTGCCAGTTCGCCCAGGCTCATTTTTGCAAAAACGTCGTTACAACAGAAACCAATTGAGCGAAACAATACAGGCCCACCCCTGCACGGTCAACATGCAGTAACGTCTTTTCTGCAGAACGATGCGGCAGCTACGCGCCCGCCGCTCTCCAGCTGGGCGCGATCGATGGCGGCGCATCCACCTCCGAATATGCTGGGTGCAGCAGCCCCGAAGTCGGGAGACGAAGACGCCCGGCCGATGGAGGCTGGGCGTTGGCCGGACAGATGGTGGAAAGGAGAGTCGAGCGCGCCCGCGGACGCTCAGTCCGCGTGCTCGTACGAACGCTCGAGGTCGCTCGCGTTGATGCAGAACTGGTCGAGGCTGGTATTCATGTGCGAAACAGGCTTTTCTCGGGCCCGATGCGCGCCGCGATCGGCGCCAGCGCCGCGCGGTCGAAGCCGTAGAAATCCGCCGCGTTGCCGCCGAGCATGGCCTCGATCTCGGTCTCGGGCAGGCCGCCGAACACCTCGACCAGCATCTGGCGCGTGAGCGGCCAGGTGCCCTCCGGGTGCGGGTAGTCGCTGCCCCACATGATCGTCTGCAGACCGATCTGGTGGCGCATCTGCGCCTCGCGCCGCGACATCGCCGAACTGCCGACGCGCACGTTGCGCCGGAAGTACTCGCTCGGCTTCAGGCGCAGGTGCTGCTTGTAGCCGGTGCCGAGCTTCGCCGAGAAGTGGTGGTCGCCAAAGCGCTGGTCCATTAGCGCGAGCAGCTCGGGCACCCAGATCGTGCTGCCCTCGGTGATCGCGACCTTCAGCTGCGGATGGCGCTCGAACACGCCGCCCCAGATCATGAACACCAGCGGGCGCGTCAGCCACCACGCCACCTCGGTCACGTAGATGCCGAGCGCGCCGGGCATGGGCGCCGGCGGCTCGGCGCCGGCCTGCGGGCCGAACAGCGCCGCGCCGAAGTACTCCTGCATCGGCGCCGCGCCGGAGTGGAAATGGATCACCATCCCGAGCTCCGCGCACACGCGCCACAGCGGCTCGTACTTCGGGTGATGGTAGGGATCCTGCCCGGTCATCATGTGCGGCAGCATGATGCCGCGCAGCCCGTTCGCGCGCGCCCAGCGCACCTCCCTGACCGCCTCGTCCACGCCCCAGTAAGGGGTGACCGAGGCCAGCCCGAAGCGCCGCAGCGGACACTGGGCGACGAACTCCGCCATCCAGCGGTTGTGGGCGCGGGCGCCGGCCCATTGCAGCTCCGGCACCACGCCGACCGGCTGCAACCCGAGGTCGCCGCCGAAGGGCGGCGAGTTCGACTCGGTCAGCCCGTCGACGAACAGGATCTCGGCCGCCACACCGTCGGCATCGAGGATCTCGTTGCGCCGGTCGCTGTCCCAGGCCCCGGCCAGGCCATGGGCCTTGTCCCGGCCCCAGCGGATCGTCTCCTGGCGCATCTCGAGCATCTCGCCGGCCTGTTCGAGCGCGGCCATGCGCGCGGCGTGTTGCACGTCGAACTCGGCGCGGTACTGCGGATCGAGGTAGTCGCGGTAGACCTCCGGGCGCGGCCCGGCGTGGCCGTCAGAAGATATGACGAGGTAGCGGTCCATGGTCTGCTCCCGGGGTGACGGCTCAGTCGAGCCCCATGTGCTGCAGTTCGATCGGACACTCGCCGCGCGCGAGCTTGCGGGCGCGCTCGACCAGCGTCGCCTCCATCGACTCGCGCCCGATCATGATCACGAAGTCCCCGTTGCGGATGCCGGCGAGCGCGAACTGCGCGAGCTCGTCGAGGTCCTGCACCGGCATCGCGTAGCCGGCCTTGCGCGCGCCCTCCATGAAGTCCGCGAAGGTGGTCTCGCGCGCGGGATCGACGCTTTGCCGGCGCGCGAGCGCCGCCGGGCGGTTGCGCTTGGTGGTCCAGATGCCCGTGTCGAGCATGCCGCCCGAGGGGTAGAAGATCGCCGCGCGCAGCTTCGTGCCGCGCCCCGTGAGCTGCGCGGCGAGGCACTCCGTCATGATCGAAACGGCCGCCTTGCTGGAGGCGTAGACCACCTGCTGCGCCAGCGGCGAGATGCCGCCGTCACCGGAGGAGGTGTTCATCACGAAGCCCTCCTCGCCGGAGGCGATCATGCGCGGCACGAAGGCCTGCACGCCGTGCGCGACGCCCTGCACGTTGACGCCGTGCACCCACTGGAAGTCCGAGGGCTCGGTCTCCCACAAATCGAGGTTGGGCGCCGAAACGCCGGCGTTGTTGCAGAGGATGTGGCAGGCGCCATGCAGCGCGAACACGCGCTCGGCGAGCGCGTTCACCGAGGCCGGGTCCGACACGTCGGTCACCACGCCCGAGATCTCGCCGCCGAGTTCCTGCGTCGCCGCCTGCAGCGCGCGTTCTTCCACGTCGGCGATCACGACTTTCATGCCCTCGCCGAGGAAGGCCTTCGCGAGCGCCTTGCCGATGCCGCTCGCCCCGCCGGTCACGACCGCCACGCGGCCCCGCAATTCCTTCATCGCCTTGTGCCTCGTCAGGATCGGGTTGCAATGCCGGTCACGCTATCGGCATCGGCGCGGCAACACAATTTACAGATCGCTAACAATCGGGGCGGCAAACGCACGACGAGCCACGGGCCTCCCTCCCCTCAGGCGCCGACCTTCACGGGAAAGGCCCGGTAGTAGAACCCGAGCTGCTCGCGCACCGCCGCCGGATCGATGCCGAAATCGGCTTTCATGTCGTAGACGACCTGCCCGCGCATGCCGCGCGGGTGCTCCTCCATGTAGCGCTTCATGGCGCCGCGCGCTTGCGGGGTCATCGGGTGGTCCGCCATGGCATAGATTCGCTCGACCGTCGCCACGTCATCGGCCATGAACTCGTGGAACAGCACGTCGACAGAGTGTTGCGGCGCCAGCAGGTGCCGCGTGTCGACCAGCGCGCGCAGGCGCAGCACCATGCGTTCGCGGATGGTCTCGCCGATCACCGCGGGACGCACCGGATCGCGGCTCATGCGCGCGGCATACGCGACCATGGTCATCATCGACGCCATGACCGACACCGGATCGCGATGCGTCACCACCACCCGCGCGTCGGGGAACGCGTTCATCAGCGGCGCCAGCTGCTCCAGGTGCTGCGGCGACTTCAGCACCCAGCGCTCGGGGCCGCGCAACCACTGCAGCGCCTTGAGGCAGCGCTCGAGGAACTCGTAGTGCGGCGTCTGGTCGTGAGCGAGGTAATAGTCCGTCCAGCGCGGCAGCTGCGCCATCGTGTCGAACAGCGCCGTGGAGAAATCCATCGCGAGCAGCTCGATCTCCTCGTGGATGTGCAACGG
>DAORUQ010000262.1:0-3509 GCA_035433265.1 Pseudomonadales bacterium
CTTCTCCGGAGCCACCTTCTCGGCAGTCTGCAAGCTCGGCGAGGTCGTCGTCTTCCGGGGCCAGGTTGCCGATCTTCGGAAATGCCATTGCGTGTCTGCTCCTGTGTGGGATGGGGTGAATATGCGCGCTCAGCCGTCCGCTTGCGCCTCGGTCTCGTCCTCGTCGAGATCCGCCACGGCCAGGATCGTGCCGGGCAGGGCCTTGCGTGCCTTGGCACCCAGCTTCTCGAGCTGGGTCACGCGGCTCACGAGGTTGCCGCGCCCGCGCGCGAAGCGCTCCAGCGTCTGGTCGTAGGCTGCGCGGGTACGTTCCAGGTGCCGCCCCAGATCTTCCAGCGACTCGAGCACCCGCGCAAACTGGTCGTGCAGCGCGCCGGCGCGCCGCGCGATTTCCTCGGCATTGCGGTTCTGCCGCTCGAGGCGCCACATGCTCTCGATGGTGCGCAGCGTCGCCAGCAGCGTGGTCGGGCTCACCATGATGATGTTGCGCTCGAAGGCGCGCCCGAACAGCGTGGCGTCCTGCTCCATCGCCCTCATGAACGCCGCCTCGATGGGCACGAACACCAGCACGAAATCGAGCGTGCGGATACCCTCGAGCGCGGCGTAATCCTTGACGCCGAGTGCCGCGATGTGGGCCTGCAGCGAGGCGACGTGCGCGCGCAGCGCCGCCTCGCGCTCGGGCTCGGTCCCGGCCGAGCAGTAGCGCTCGTAATCGGTCAGCGAGACCTTGGCGTCGATCACCACGTCGCGCCCCTCGGGCAGGCGCACGATCACGTCCGGCATGCGCCGCTGGCCGTGCGCGTCCACGGTGGCAACCTGCGTCTCGTACTCGCGGCCCTTGTGCAGCCCGGAGTCTTCCAGGATGCGCTCGAGGATCACCTCGCCCCAGTTGCCCTGCACCTTGCTGTCGCCCTTCAGCGCACGCGTCAGGTTCAGCGCCTCGTCGCTCATGCGCCGGTTCAGATCCTTCAGCGCAGCGATCTCGTGCAGCAGCCGCGCGCGGCCCTCGGTGTCGCCGGTGTTTACCTCGTCGACGCGGCGGCGGAATTCGGACAGCTGCTCTCGCAGCGGACCCAGCGTGAGATCGAGCGCGGTCTTGCTGTCCTGGCTGAAGCGGTCGGCCTTCTCCTGGAACAGGCGGTTGGCAATGGCGCCGAACTCCAGGCCCAGCTTCTCGCGCGCCTCGGCGAGCAGGGCCAGCTTCTCCGCCGCCGCGCGCGATTCCGCGGCGTGCCGGGCGCCCGCCTGCGCGAGCTCCGCGCGCGCGCCCGCCAGCGCCTGGCGCAGTTCCTCGGCGCGCGTCTCGTGACGGAGCACATCGGCCTCGCGTCGCGCCGTCTCGCGCAGCGCCCCATCGAGTCGCGCCTGCTGCGCCGCACCCTCGGCCTGGGCGGCGCGCGCGAGCCCCTCCAGCGCCGAGCGCTCGCGCTGCCCGCGCGACTGCAGCACGAACGCACCCAGCAACAAGCCGAGCAGAAACGCCGCCGCGGCGACGAGCAGGTAATTCGGGTCGGGAACAACGGATTGCACTGTGCGTCCGTGATGGCGGTGGTAATAGGCCGTCTTTACGAGCCGGTCATGACGCTTTCATTATAGGCACCGCCACTACCGCCACTGCGGGGCGGGAATAAGTAGTATCATTTGTTGCCAGGAAATTTGCAGGCATATCAGGCACATCCGGCGCGGAACCACGAATTTTTATGACGCATGCATCAAAGACCTTCGTCCTTTACCTGGGCATCGCGCTGCTGGGCGCCTGCAGCAAGACGGCCGTCTACACCACGGAGAGCTTCGCCAACGACAGCCCCTTCGAACTCAAGACCATCGACAGCGCAGCCACCGCCTGCGAGAGCGCGCGCCGCTCCCTGCTGCGCCAGGGTTACCTCATCGAGAAAGCCAGCGCGGAAAACGTCAAGGGGCGCAAGGCTTACAACAGCGCGGACAACCGCAACACCTTCATCGAGATGAACGTGGTCTGCGTCGCGGATATCAGCGGCAGCACGGTGTTCGCCAACGGTGTGCTCAGCACCTACGAGCTCAAGAAGAGCAGCAGCGCCGCCAGCGTCGGGTTGAGCGCCGTGGGCTCGATCTCGCTGCCCATCGGCCAGAGTGCCGACTCACTGGTGAAGGTCTCGGAAGAGACCATCGGCGACACGGCCTTCTACAACCGCTTCTTCGCGGCGGTGGATCGCATCCTCGGCGACATGCGCGCCGCGGCCAAGGCCGCAGAGCCCGTTCCCGAGCCCGACCCGGAACCCATTCCGGAGCCAGGCCCCGCCCCGATGCCGGCAACGCCGGAACCGGCCACCGTGCAGACAATTCCGGAACCGGCCACCGTGCAGGCGGCGCCCGAACCAGGGCCGGTTCTGGCGGCACCGGCGACAATACCGGCAGCCGCGCCGGTGCAGACCGCACCGGCAATGACGCCCGGGGCGGTTGCGGCGCAACCCGCGCCGACGACCGTGCCCGAACCGATGCCCGCAGGCGCCGCTCCCACCACGGTGCCGGAGCCCGGCGCGCTGCCCGAGCCCGAGCCCGAGCCCGCGACAAGCCCGATGGTGTCCGAACCGGTCCCGGCACCCGAGGAGACCACGTTCGGTCCCGCATTCGCACCGGCCACGGCCCCGACTGCGCCGGCAACGCCGGAGTCGCTCCCGCTGCCGCAGGAACCCGATGACGGGCTGGAACCGATCCCCTTGCCCGAGGCAGCCCCGCTGCCTCGTTGACCGGGTGAGCAGCGAGCGCGCACGGCCACGCCGCAGGTGCCGCAGGTCGCGGAAATAGTCTGCACGGGAACGGAAAGATGAATGGGGTGGCCGACGGGGATCGAACCCGCGACAACAGGAATCACAATCCTGTACTCTACCAACTGAGCTACGGCCACCATCGAAAACGTCGCGCCGGGTCACGGCGGATTGGTCGGGGTAGAGGGATTCGAACCCCCGACATCCTGCTCCCAAAGCAGGCGCGCTACCAGACTGCGCTATACCCCGAAGCCCCGGGACCGCGGGGTCCCGCCACGGGAGCGCGAATGTTAATGGCGACCCTGTCGAGCGTCAATCGCAGCATGGCGTGAATTTGGCCCTTTTGCTTGGCCCTGCCATGAGCCGATGCGAAAATGCGCGGCTCCCGTTTCACCCACCGCCAGCGGAATACCAGTCAATGCCTGCGATCGTCCTCGACGGAAAGACCCTGTCCCAGCAAACCGAAGCCGAACTGAGCACGCGTGTCGCCGCGATCCGCGCGCGCAGCGGCGGGCGAACGCCGATCCTGGCGACGATCCTGGTCGGCGACGATCCGGCATCCGCGACCTATGTGCGCATGAAGCAGAACGCCTGCAAACGCGTCGGCATGGAATCGACGGCCGTCGAGATGCCCGCGAGCACCACCACGGAACAGCTGCTGGCGAAGATCGCGCAACTGAATGCCAACCCGCACTGCCACGGCATCCTGCTGCAGCACCCGGTGCCGGCGCAGATCGACGAGCGTGCCTGCTTCGACGCGATCGC
>DAORUQ010000263.1:0-3504 GCA_035433265.1 Pseudomonadales bacterium
GCGCTCGCGCTCCTCGAACGGTTCGAGCTCGACCATGCCGAAGAAGGTGTTGGTACCCATCGCACCGTTGACGAAGAAATGCTGGGCGGTTTCGGGAAGCTGCTCGACGATCTGCTCGACCTGCTCCACGAAGGCCAGCGTGTGCTCGATCGTGCTGTTCAGCGGACCCGAGCCGACGACATACACGTGCCCCGTGTCCTCCTGCGGCGCCAGCTCCTGCGGCACGGCACGGAACAGGAAAAACAGGCTGACGAAGATGGCCGCCGCGAACACCAGCACCACGGGCCGGTTCGCGAGCGTGCGCTCGAGCAGGCGCCGGTAGCGCAGCTTCAGCGCCTCGAAGTTGCGGTCCAGCAGCGCCACGAAAGGCGACGACGAGCTCTCGGCGCGCAACAGCCGGCTGCACATCATCGGCGACAGTGTCAGTGCCACCACGCCCGAGACGATCACCGCGCCGGCCAGCGTGAAGGCGAACTCGATGAAGAGCTTCCCGGTGAGCCCGCCGAGGAATCCGATGGGGGCATACACCGCGGCCAGCGTCAGCGTCATCACGATGACCGGGAACGCGATCTCGCGCGCCCCGACCAGCGCCGCTGCCTGCGGCTCCAGCCCCTCCTCGATATGGCGCTGGATGTTCTCGACCACCACGATCGCGTCATCGACGACCAGCCCGATCGCCAGCACCATCGCGAGCAGCGTGAGCAGGTTCACCGAGAACCCCATCCACAGCATCAGCGAGAGCACGCCGATCAGCGACAGGGGTATCGTCACCACGGGCACGATCACCGAGCGCAGCGAACCGAGGAACAGGAAGATGATCAGGATCACGATCAGGCTGGCCTCGACCAGCGTCTTGACGACCTCGTCGATCGATTCCCGGATGGTCTTGGTGCCGTCGAAAACCACCTCGCCGCGCATGCCCTCGGGCAGCTGGCTCACGATGTCCGGCATCATCGCGTGCACGTTGCGCCCCACCTCGAGCGGGTTCGCCGTGATCGCGGCGTTGATGCCGACGAAGACCGCGACGCGACCGTCGTGGCTCACCCTTGAGTCGTAGTTCTCCGCGCCCATCTCGACGCGCGCCACGTCGCCCAGGCGTACCACCGAGTCGCCGTCACGCTTGAGCACCAGCCGGCGGAATCCCTCGGCATCGCGGATCACGGTCTGCGGGTTGAGGTAGAACTGCACGTAGTCGCTGCGGATGTTGCCCGCCGCGCTCTGCACGTTGTTGCGCGCGACGGCCTGTTCCACGTCGGCGGCCGAGAGCCCGAAGGCCGCAAGGCGCGCGGGGTCGAGCCACACGCGCATCGCGAATGTGCTGCCGCCGTCGATGCGGGCCTCGCCCACGCCCTTGACCGTGCTCAGCAAGGGCTGCACCACGCGGTCGAGGTAATCGGTGATCTGCTGCGGCGTCAGCACCTCGCTCGAGAACGAGAGGAACATCAGCACGTTGCCGCCGGCGCCGGTTTCCTTCTGCACCACGGGGGCCTCGGCATCGCGCGGCAGCGTGCGCCGCTCCTCCTCGACCTTGCCGCTGATGTCGGCGAACGCGGCATCGACGTCGAAGCCCGGCTGCAGGTGCGCAGAAATGCGCGACAGGCCGTCCTCGCTGTGCGCGACGATGTAGTCGATGCCCTCTGCCTTGGCGATCGCCCGCTCCAGCGGGCGCGTGATGAAGCCCTGGATCAGCTCTGCGTTCGCGCCGGGATAGACCGTGGTCACGTTGATCACCGGGTAGGTGACCTCGGGGTATTCCCTCAGGCTCAGGCTGTCGAAGGCGCGCAGGCCCAGGAACACGATCAGCAGGCTGACGACGGTGGCCAGCACGGGCCGGCGGATGAAGGTGTCGGTGAAATTCATCGCGAGAGCTTGACGCTGTTGTCGATGGTGACGACGGTGCCGGCGTCGAGCTTCAGTGCCCCGGCCGTCACCACCAGTTCACCAGCGGCGACGCCTTCGGTCACGGCGACCCGCCCGTTGCGCCGCGGTCCCAGCTGCACGTAGTGGCGCGTGACGGCAAGCTCCTTGCCCCCGTCCTCGCGCGCACGCTCGGCCACGACGAATACCGAGTCGCCGTATAGGTTGTAGCTGACCGCGGTCTCGGGCACCGTAACCTTCTCGGCGGCATCGCCCACGATGACCTCGACACTCACGAACATCCCCGGCAGCAGGGTGCTCGCGGTGTTGGGCACGCGCGCGCGCACCAGCACGTTGCGCGTGTTGCCGTCGACCCTGGCATCGATGGCGCTGACGTGGCCCTCGAAAATCTGCTCCGGATACGCCTGCACGCGGCAGCGCACGCGCTGCCCCACGGCGAGCCGGGGCAGTTCCTGTTCCGGCAGCGCAAAATCTACCTCCAGCGTGTCCAGCGCCTGCAGCGTCACGATCGCCTGCCCCTCGGTGGCGTACTGCCCCGGTTCGACCTGCGGAATGCCGATGCGTCCGTCGAAGGGTGCGCGCAGGTGCTTGCGCGCGATCACCGCCTCGGTCTTCTCGACCTGCGCGCTGATGTCCTTCAGCAGCGCCTCGGTCTTGTCGAAGTCGGTGCGCGAGATGGCCTTGGTGGCGATCAGGCGCTGGTCGCGCTCAAAGTTGATGTCGGCGAGGCGGCGCTGTGCCTGCAGGCTCTTCAGGGTGGCGACCTCGACACGATCATCGAGGCTGACCAGTTCCTGCCCGGCACGCACGTCGTCGCCGGGCTTGAAATGCAGCTTCGTGACGATGCCCGAAGCCTCGGTCGCGATATCGATGCCCTGGACCGCCTTCAACGTGCCGACCGCGCCGATCACCACGTCCCAGCTCTCGTTGCGGGCCTCCTCGGCCGAGACCGTGACCGGCGGGGGCTCGTAACTGGCGAGATAGCGCGAGATCAGGATCTGCTTGCCCTCGATGACGCCGAAAATCGCGCCGAACACCAGCACCAGCGCGACGATCATCAGGGCCATCGGCCTTTTCATCGGGAATATCCATAGAAGTGAATGACGCGCGCCGCAACCCGCAGCGCGGCGCCATTCTACGGATCAAGGCGCTCCGAGGCCATGCAGACCGCCCCGGCTTACGCAAGGGTAATATCAATCGAGCGTGCGCAGCAGCGCGAGCACGTCGTCGTGATGGGACTTGGTCTTCACCTTGTCCATCACATGCAGCAGGCGGCCGTCCTTGCCGATGATGAACGTGGTGCGCAGGATGCCGTCGTAGCTGCGGCCCATGAACTTCTTCGGGCCCCACGCGCCATACTTCAGCGCCACTTCGTGGTCCGGGTCCGAGAGCAGATCGAAGTTCAAGCGGTCGCGCTCGATGAACTTGTGCAGCTTCTTCTCGGGATCGGGGCTCACGCCGAGCGCCACGGCGTCGAGCGCCGCCAGCGCGCTCGCGGTGTCGCGCAGGCCGCAGGCCTGCACGGTGCAGCCGGGCGTCATCGCGGCCGGGTAGAAATACAGGACCACGGTGCTCTTGCCCTTGAAGTCCTTCAGGCTGACGGTCTTGCCGTCCTGGTTCTTCAGG
>DAORUQ010000264.1:0-3489 GCA_035433265.1 Pseudomonadales bacterium
CGGCAAGACCACGACCTCGCGCATGATCACCAGGATCATGAAGTTTGCCGGCCGGCGCGTGGGCACGGTCTGCTCCGGTGGTTTTTACATCGGCGAGCAGCTCGAAGGCACACCGCGCCAGTTCGGCGGCGATCTGCAGCATCACCTGTTCGAGCGCCCGGACGTGGATTTCGCGGTGCTCGAGGAGTACTTCGGACGTATCGCCCGCGCGGGATTTCCGTTCCGCTGGTGCGATGTCTCCGTCCTGACGAACGTCACCGCCGATCACCTCGGCCGCATCGGCACGCACACGCTCGCGGAGATGGCGGCGTTGAAGGGCGCGGTGGCGACACGCGCCCGCGAGCGGGTGGTCCTGAACGCCGACGACGCGCACTGCCTGGCCATGGCTGCCGGCCTCCCGCCCGAGCGCGTCTGCCTGGTCTCGCAGCGGATGAGCCATGCGGAGTTGCAGGCGCGGCTGCCCGATGCGCGCGGCGCCTGCGTGCTGGAAACGATCGAGGACGCCGAGTGGATCGTGCTGCACGATCGCGGCGTGCGCACGCCGGTGATCGCGGTGAACGACATTCCCGCCAGTTTCCGCGGCGACGCCCGCCACAACGTGAGCAACGCGATGCAGGCGGCCGCGGCCTGCCACGCATCCGGGGCAGAGACGCAGGCGCTGCGCGCGGGACTCGGCTCCTTCGTCATGGATTTCGACTCCAATCCCGGGCGCCTGAACATCTACGACGGCCTGCCGTTCCGCGTCATCATGGATTACGCGCACAACGCCGACGGCTACCGCACGCTGAGCGCATTCGTGGACCGCCAGCGCGTCACGGGGCGCAGGATCGTCATGATGTCGGCGGTCGGCGACCGGCTCGATCACGACGTCATGGCGGCTGCGGCCGAGATGGCGGGCCACTTCGACCACTACGTCTGTCGCAACTACCTCGGGATACGCGGTGAACGCCTGCCGCAGGCCATGCCGGAGCTGCTCAAGACGGGCCTGTGCAGGGCCGGCGTGCCGCAGGATGCCGTCACCACGATCGCGGACGCGACGGAAGCGATCCATTTCTGCCTGGACATGGCCGCGCAAGGAGACCTGCTGGTGCTGTTGCCGGGGGACAACGAATTCGCATCGACCTGGGAACTGCTGGGAACATTCGCCGCGCAGCTCGCGCATCGCGAAACCGGTGCCTGAGGCACCGGTTCGCTGGCGCGCGCCCATGCCGCCCTCGCGCAGCCCGCGCCAAGACACCTCCATGCCCACGGGCACCCACGCCGGCTCGATGCCCCTGTTCATAAATCCGTAGCCTCCCTGCAAACGGCTTGTCACCTGCGCCGCCGATCATGCGCAAAAGCCACGGGAGAGCAAGATGCTGCAGGCAGTCGCCGGTTCCCTGAGTTACCGCACGATCTGGCTTTCGGATATCCACCTCGGCGACCGCCACTGCAAGGCGGACTACCTGCTCGAATTCCTCGGCGCGATCCGCTGCGAGACCCTGTTCCTGGTCGGCGACATTGTCGACCTGTGGTCGCTGAGCAACCGCTGGCACTGGCCCGCGCAGCACAGCGCGGTGCTGCGCCGCGTGATGGAACTGGCTGACGGCGGCACGCGGGTCGTGTACGTGCCCGGGAATCACGATGAACCGATCCGTGACTTCGTGGGCAACGCATTCGGGAAGATCGCGATCGAAAGGCAGGCCGTGCACCTCAGCGCCTCGGGCAAGCGCCTGCTGATCACGCACGGCGACGAGTTCGAGAGCTGGATCCGCTGCAGCGCCTTCACCCGCTTTCTCGGCTGCGCCTCGTACGAGGCGCTGCTGCGCCTGAACCGCGCCTACAACCGCTGGCGATCCTGGCGCGGCAAGCCCTACTGGTCACTGGCGACCTACGTGAAGCATCGCGTCGCCAACGCGCGCCGTGCGATCGATTCCTTCGAGCAGGCGGCGAGCGCGCACGCGCGCGAGCACGACTTCGACGGCATCGTGTGCGGACACATCCACCACCCGAGCCAGCGCGAGATCGACGGCATCCTCTACTGCAACGACGGCGACTGGGTCGAGAACTGCACGGCACTGGCCGAAACCGCCGAGGGCGCGCTGGAGTTGCTGCACTGGCCGCGCCTGCGCGCGCGCAGCCCGGGATTGCGCGCCGCTAACGATCACGAGGCCGCAACCGCAACCGCTGCCGCTGCCGCTGCCGCCGCAACCCGCTAGGAGATAGCCATGTTCACCGTCGAAGACGTCGTCTGCTCGCGCTATCCCGGTTTCGCCCGACAGCATCGCTGGCTGCGCTCGCCCGTGCTCGCGATCCTGCGCCTGCTGTTCCACGAGAGCCGTTTTCGCCAGTTCGCGCAGGACTATCCGCACCTGCGGGGCCTCGACTTCGTGGACCAGGTGCTGGAGTACTTCGACTTCAGCTATGCCGTGCGCAGCAACGAGCGCGAGCGCATCCCTGCCGCGGGCCCGCTGGTCATCGTGGCGAATCACCCGATCGGCAGCCTGGACGGACTGGCGCTGCTCAGGCTGGTGAGCGAGATCAGGCCCGACGTGAAGGCCGTCGCCAACGAGCTGCTGATGGCCATCGAACCGCTGCACCCGCTGCTGCTGCCCGTCGATGCGATGAACGGGCGCACCGCGCGCGACAATATCCGCCGCATCGAGGCGCACCTGGGTGGCGGCGGCGCGCTGGTGATATTTCCCGCCGGCGAAGTCTCGCGGCTCAGCCCCCGGGGAGTGCGCGACGGCGTATGGCGCAGCGGCTTCCTGCGCATGGCGCGACGCGCGCGCGCCGACATCGTCCCGGTGCTCGTCGACGGGCGCAACTCGCCGTTTTTCTACAGCGTGTCAATGCTGGCGAAGCCGCTGTCGACGCTGCTTCTGATCCGCGAAATGTTCCGTCACGCGAGCAACAGCGTGGCCGTGCGTATCGGGCACGCGGTCTCCCCGGCGCAGTACCAGGCCGCGGCGAGTGACGACGAGCGCCTCGCGGCGCGCTTTCGCAACCAGGTCTACGCGCTCGCCAGGCCCCAGCGCAAACCGCTGTTCCCGCCCGCTGCAAAGGCGATCGCGCATCCCGAGAGCCGCCAGCTGCTGCGTCTCGAGATGCGCGGTGCCGAGGCGCTCGGTGCGACGCGCGACGGCAAGCGCATCGGACTCTGCCGTCACGAGACCGGCTCGGTGGTGCTGCGCGAGATCGGTCGCCTGCGCGAGATCGCGTTCCGTGCCGTCGGTGAGGGCAGTGGCGAGCGCCGCGACGTGGATCGCTTCGATCCGCACTACGAGCACATCGTGCTGTGGGACGACAATGATCTCGAGATCGTGGGAGCCTACCGGCTGGCGCACGCCGGGCGCACCATTGCCGCGCGCGGCGGCGCCGGGCTGTACACCCATTCGCTGTTCGAGTTCACGCCGGCCATGGAGGCGATCTGGCCCGAGGCCGTCGAGCTGGGGCGCAGCTTCGTGCAGCCGCGCTACTGGGGACGCCGCGGACTGGACTACCTGTGGT
>DAORUQ010000265.1:0-3482 GCA_035433265.1 Pseudomonadales bacterium
TGCGCGAGATCCTCGAGCGCCAGGGGCTCACGGGCGACGCCGTTTTCAGCTGAGTTTCGATGCGCGCCGCATCAGGTGCGGCGGCTACGCGTATTGATTAAATCGCTCCCGGCGATAAGAGCGTGCGCTTTCCGTCTGGGTAGTGTACTGCCCGCCAGTGACATGACGGCTCTCCCGCTCGGACACGCCGTGAATACGTCCCTGTAGGCTCGACTGTCGCCATCCAGGCGACAGACGGTCCTCGCATGACAGCCGTCATGTCGCTGGCTGCGTGCGTGGTACGCATCGTTCTTGGCCTGTGATTACGTATGAACGCAGGAGCGGGCCATGCCCGCGACCGGGTGTCCTGCGCTGCGCGTGAGCGCGGAGAAGCGCTGCTACGGCGTGATGCGTCAATTGCGGGGGAGATTCGGCATGCCCCTCCCCGCGACAGGAAGGGGCGAAGGCGGGACGCTCAGCGCTGCAGGTGCTGCAGCTTGTCGGGCACGCCGTTCCACTTCTCGGCGTCAGCGAGCTTTTCCTTCATCTCGGTGATGTTCGGCCACACCTGCGCCAGTTCGGCATTCAGTTCCAGGAACACCTGCTGGTCGGCGGGCAACTCATCCTCGGAGAAGATCGCGTCCACCGGGCACTCGGGCTCGCACAGCGCGCAGTCGATGCACTCGTCGGGATGGATCACGAGGAAGTTGGGGCCTTCGTAGAAACAGTCCACCGGGCACACTTCCACGCAGTCGGTGTGCTTGCAGTTGATGCAGTTCTCTCCAACGACGAAAGTCATGTCGCGCGGCCTCTTGCTGACGGGTGAAACGGGCTCCAAAAGCGCGCGCAGTCTAGCATGCGGCCCCGGTGCTGTCAGACGCGCATTTCGATGAATTTTCAGTAAATTTCGCGTGCCGCACCGTGCAGTTCGTAGAGCAGCGCGTGCGCCTCGCGCGGGCTGAGCGCATCGGGATCGAGCGCGCGCAGGCGCTCGAGCAGCGCATCACGGAGCGGGTCGGCGTCGAACAGCAGCTGGCCCTGGGCGGGTGCGCCGGAGGTCGTCGCCACGGCAGCGAGCGCGTGGGGCGACTCCAGCTCCTGGAGCTTGCGCCGCGCCTCGGCGATCACGGCCTGGGGCACGCCGGCCAGCGCGGCCACCTGCAGGCCGTAGCTGCGACTGGCGGGACCGGGGCGTACCGAGTGCAGGAACACGATGCGGTCGGCGTACTCGGTGGCGTCGAGGTGCACGTTGGCGACCCCCTCCACCACCTCCGGCAGCGCGGTGAGCTCGAAGTAGTGCGTGGCGAACAGCGTGTAGGCGCGCTGCCGGCTGGCGAGCCGCGCGGCGGCCGCCCACGCCAGCGACAGCCCGTCGAAGGTGCCGGTGCCGCGCCCGATCTCGTCCATCAGCACCAGGCTGCGCTCGGTGGCGTTGTGCAGGATGGTCGCGGTCTCGGCCATCTCGACCATGAAGGTGGAGCGTCCGCCCGCGAGGTCGTCCGAGGAGCCGATGCGCGTGAAGATGCGGTCGACCAGCGGGATCTCGGCGGCCGCGGCAGGCACGAAACTGCCGATGTGCGCCAGCAGCACGATCAGCGCGACCTGGCGCATGTAGGTCGATTTGCCGCCCATGTTCGGCCCGGTGATGATCAGCATGCGCCGCCGGTCGTCGAGCTCGAGGTCGTTGGCGATGAAGGGATCGCTGGAGACGCGTTCCACCACCGGGTGGCGCCCGGCCGTGATGCTGAGTCGCGGTTCGGCGACCAGCCGCGGCCGGCAGTAGTCCAGTTCGGCCGCGCGTTCGGCCAGCGTCGCGAGCACGTCCAGCTCGGCGAGGGCGGCGGCGCTGCGCTGTAGCGGGCCGAGTTCCGCGTTCAGCGCGTCCAGCAGTTGCTCGTAAAGCCAGCGCTCGCGTGCCAGCGCGCGCGCCTTCGCGCTCAGCGCCTTGTCCTCGAAGGCCTTCAGTTCCGGCGTGATGTAGCGCTCGGCGTTCTTCAGCGTCTGGCGGCGGATGTAGTCCGCCGGCGCGTTGACCGACTGGGCGCGGCTGATCTCGATGTAGTAGCCGTGCACCCGGTTGTAGCCGACATGCAGGTTCGGCAGCCCGGTGCGTTCGCGCTCGCGCGCCTCCAGTGCCACCAGGAAGTCGTGAGCCCCGGTGCTGAGCAGGCGCAGTTCGTCGAGCTCGGCGTCGTAGCCGGGGGCGATCACGCCGCCCTCGCGCACCACCACCGGCGGGTTCTCGACCAGCGCGCACTTCAGCATGGTCGCCAGCTGCGGGAACTCGCTCACCGCCGCGAGCAGTTGCCGGCTCAGTGGTGCTTCCAGCGCGGCGCAGGCCGCGTGCAGCACGGGCAGGCTCTCGAGCGCGGCGCCGAGGCGGCTGAGATCGCGCGGGCGCGCCGAGCGCAACGCCACGCGCGCCAGGATGCGCTCGATGTCGCCGACCGCCGCCAGCGCCTCGCGTGGCGCCAGGTACCGCGCGTCATCGACGAGTTCGGCGATCGCGCCCTGGCGCGCCTCGAGCTCGGCCAGCCGGCGCAGGGGGCGGCGCAGCCAGCGCCGCAGCCAGCGGCTGCCCATGGCGGTCTTCGTGGTGTCGAGCACCCAGGCCAGCGTGTATTCGTCGCCGCCGGTGAAATTGGTGTCGATCTCGAGGTTGCGCAGCGAGGCGGCGTCGAGCGCCACCGCGTCCTCGCGCGAATCGGGCACCAGCGCGCTCACGTGCGGCAGCTCGCCGCGCTGCGTCTCGCGCGCGTAGCGCAGCAGGCAGCCGGCGGCCGCGATGCCGAGCTCCATCTGCGCGCAGCCGAAACCGACCAGGTCGTGCGTGCCGAACTGCGCGTTCAGCAGTTCCGTGGCGCTGCGTACTTCGAACTCCCACGGCGCGCGTGTGCGCAAGCCGTTGATGCTCGCCAGCGCGGGGCGGCGCGCCGTGCCTTCGGCGGCCAGCAGTTCCGCCGGTTGCAGGCGGCGCAGCTCCGCCGCGAGCGCCTCCTCGCCGTCGACCTCGAGCACCTGGAAGCGCCCGCTGGAGAGATCCAGCGAACTGATGCCGAAACGCGAACCCGATTCCGCGACCGCGACCAGCAGGTTGTCGCGCGCGGCGTCGAGCAGCGATTCGTCGGTGAGCGTCCCCGGGGTCACGATGCGCGTGACCTCGCGCTCGACCGGCCCCTTGCTGGTCGCCGGATCGCCGATCTGCTCGCAGATGGCCACCGAGACGCCGGCGCGCACCAGCCGCGCGAGGTAGCCCTCGACCGAGTGGTAGGGCACGCCGGCCATCGGGATCGGCACGCCGGCCGAGGCGCCGCGGCTGGTCAGCGTGATGTCGAGTAGCGCGGCGGCGCGTTTCGCGTCGTCGTGGAACAACTCGTAGAAGTCGCCCATGCGGTAGAACAGCAGCTCGTTGGGATGCCGGGACTTGATGCGCAGGTACTGCTGCATCATCGGTGTGTGCAGGGCCGCTGCTGCTCCCGGGAGCGGGGGTATGCGGGAGTCGG
>DAORUQ010000266.1:0-3422 GCA_035433265.1 Pseudomonadales bacterium
CGTCTACATCATGGACGGCGAGATCCTCGCCGACGGCACCATCGCCGAGCTGCTCACCGCTGCCGGGCTGCACACCTTCACGGTGCAGGGCCCCGGCGTCACCCGGCTGCGCCCGCGCCTCGAGCGCCAGCCCGGCGTGCAACAGGTCGCGCCCTTCGGCGACACCCTGCACGTGACCGGCACCGACCGCGCGGCGCTGCTCGCCGCGATCGAGCCGCTGCGCGCCGACAGCGCATGGACCTGGGCCGAGGGGGAAACCTCGCTGGAGGACCTGTTCATCCATCTGGCGGCGCAACGCCGCCGCGGGGTTGCCGATGCGCGCTAGGCCGGGCCTGCTCGCGGGCCTCGCGGCACAGTTGCGCCACCTCTCGCTGCGGCGCATCGGCGCGGTGCTGATCAAGGAGTTCATCCAGCTCAGGCGTGACCGCATGACCTTCGGCATGATCCTCGGCCTGCCGCTCGCCGAACTGGTGCTGTTCGGCTTCGCGATCAACAGCGACCCGAAGCAGCTGCCGACGGCCGTGTTCGTGCAGGATCACAGCGCCTACAGCCGCGCCGTCGTCAACGCCTTCGAAAACTCCGGCTACTTCCGCATCGTGCGCGAGAACCACAGCCAGGCCGAGGGGGACCGGCAGCTGCTGCGCGGTGAAGTCACCTTTGTGCTCACGATTCCCGAGGAATTCTCGCGCGCACTGTTGCGCAACGAGCGCCCGCAGGTGCTGCTGGAAGCCGACGCCACCGATCCGGCGGCGGCGTCGAACGCGCTGGCCGCGGCCACGCAGCTCGCGCACACGGCCCTCGCGCACCAGCACCTTGCCGCGGCCGGGGTCGAGGCGGGAGCGCCGCCGTTCGCGGTGGTGGCGCACCGCAGCTACAACCCCGAGGGCATCTCGCAGTACAACACCGTGCCGGGGCTGCTCGGCGTGATCCTCACCATGACGATGGTCATGATGCCGGCGCTGGCGCTGACGCGCGAACTGGAGCGCGGCACCATGGAGAACCTGCTGGCGCTGCCGGTGTCGCCGGCGGAGATCATGTTCGGCAAGGTGCTGCCCTACATCGGCATGGGCGCGGTGCAGGTGCTGATCGTGCTCGGGGTCGCGCGCTGGGTGTTCGCGGTGCCGATGCTCGGCTCCTACCCGTTGCTGTTCGCGATGGTGGCCGTGTTCGTCGTCAGCCTGGCCACAATGGGCTACCTGATCTCGACCGTGGCGCGCAACCAGATGCAGGCGCTGCAGATGACCTTCTTCTTTTTCATGCCCTCGATGCTGCTGTCGGGGTTCATGTTCCCGTTTCACGGCCTGCCGGGCTGGGCGCAGGCCATCGGCGAGGTGCTGCCGCTCACGCACATGCTGCGCATCGTGCGCGGCATCATGCTGAAGGGCGCGGGATTCGTCGAGGTCGCGCCGCACCTCTGGCCGCTGCTGCTGTTCCTGCTGGTGGTGACGATGGTCGCGCTGACACGCTTTCGCCGCACCCTCGACGCCTGACACCGGCCGCCGGGCGCGCGGCCGGCCTCGCTCACATTGCTGCCCGTTCCCAGCGTTGACACATTGTCGGACAACAGACACTATCGCGACGCAGCCATCGCGCATCCACCGGTCGCGCGGGCTTTCGGAACCGTTGCATGTCAGAGAACCCCGGCTTCGGCTTCGCGCCGTTCAAACGTGCCCCGGCCTACCAGGTCGTGAGCGAGAAGATCCGCGAGGCGATCCTCGACGGGCGCATCCCCGCCGGCAAGCTGCTGCCCACCGAGACCGCGCTGGCCGCGCAGTTCGGCGTGACGCGCTCGACGCTGCGCGAGGCCATCCGGCTGCTCGAACAGAGCGGCCTGCTGGGGCGCGCCGGGCGCAAGCGCCTCGAGGTGCGCCTGCCCTCGCTGGAATCGGCCTCGCGCTCGGTCAACGCCGCGATGCAGATGCACCGCGTCACCTTCAAGGACCTGTGGGAAGTCTCGATGGGACTGGAGCCGCTGGCGGCGCGCCTCGCCTGCGCCACGGCCGGCGCGGACTTCAAGCACCGCCTTGCGGCCAACCTCGAGCGTACGGCCGCGGCGCTGGACGACGACGAGGAGCTGCTGGAAGCCGAGATCGAGTTCCACGACCTGGTGGCGCAGTCAACGGGCAACCACGCCCTGCTGCTGGCGCGCCAGCCGCTGAACCAGCTGTTCTACCCGGCCTTCCGCCCGGTGATCGAGCGCCTCAAGCCGGGGCGGCGCATCCTCGAGTCGCACCGGCGCATCCACGAGGCCATTCTCGCCAACGATCCCGACACGGCCGCGCAGTGGGCCGAGAAGCACATGCTCGATTTCCGCCGCGGCATCCTGATGGCGAAGCTCGATTTCGAGGGGGCGGTGAACCCGCACACTTGACGTGCGCCCCGGGCACAAGCCAAGCTCCGCCCCGCACATGAACAACGTCCTCACGCCCCGCCTCGAACTCGTCATCTGCGTGCTCTTCGCCGCCGCGCTGCTGCTGACGCTGCAACTGCACCTGCTGCCCTCGCTGCTCGCGGGTCTGCTGGTCTACGCGCTGGTGCACATGCTGGTGCCGCTGCTGCGCCTGCCGGTATTCGGCCACGAGGGCGCGCGCCTGGTCGCGGTGACGCTGATCGCCACCGTGGTGATCGCGCTGATCGCGCTGGCCGCCGTGAGCCTGAGCTCCGTGCTGCGCCACAGCGGCGAAAGCATCCCGGTGCTGGTGCACCGCATGGCCGAGATCGTCGACGATTCGCGCGCCAGCCTGCCGCCATGGCTGTTCGAGTACCTCCCGGCAAATGCCGACGCGTTGCGCGCGGCGGTCGTGACCTGGCTGAAGGAAAATGCGGAGTTCTTCCAGGTGGCGGGCACCGGCTTTGGCCGCGCGCTGGCGCACATCCTGCTCGGCATGGTGATCGGGGCGCTGCTGTCGCTGGAGGCCGCGAGCTCGCGCCACGGCTCGGCCCCGCTGGCGCGCTGCCTGGCCGAACGCGCGACGCGGCTGAGCGACGCCTTCCGCCGCGTGGTGTTCGCGCAGTTCTGGATCTCCGCCATCAACACGGCACTCACCGCCGTGTTCCTGGTGGCGGTGCTGCCGCTGCTCGGCGTCGAGCTGCCGTTCACCAAGACGCTGTTGCTGATCACATTCGTGGCCGGGCTGATCCCCATCCTCGGCAACCTGATCTCCAATACCGCCATCTGCATCGTGGCGCTCAGCCAGTCGCTGGTCCTGGCGCTCGGCGTGCTGCTCTACCTGGTGCTGATCCACAAGCTCGAGTACTTCCTGAACGCGCGCATCGTGGGCAGCCACATCCAGGCGCGAGCATGGGAAATGCTGCTGGCGATGCTGGTGATGGAAGCCGCCTTCGGCATCCCCGGGCTGATCGCCGCCCCGATCTTCTACGCCTATGCCAAGGACGAGCTCGCGAGCCGCAAGCTCATCTGA
>DAORUQ010000267.1:0-3398 GCA_035433265.1 Pseudomonadales bacterium
AGCTTGCCGAGGTTGCGGTGCCACACGGCCCAGTACAGCTTGTAGGCCGTGGCCTCGCGCGCGAGCGAGCCGTCCTGCGGCCCCGAGAGCATGCGCATCGCGTTGTAGCGCATGATGCGCAGCCCGATCCACGCGTCCGCGATGCGCTGGCGCAGCGCCGGATCCTTGCCGCGGCCGTTCTCGCGCGCGATGCGCACGATCTCGTCGAGCTCGTTCTGGAACAGCATCTGCTGGCCCAGCGTCGAGGTGCCGCGCTCGAAGCCGAGCAGCGCCATGCCGATCTTCCAGCCGTCGCCGGGCTTGCCGAGCATGTCGTTCGCCTCGCACACGGCGTCGTCGAAGAACACCTCGTTGAACTCCGAGGTGCCGGTGATCTGCTCGATCGGGCGCACGGTAACGCCGGGCTGGTCCATCTTCACGAGGAAGAAGCCGAGCCCCGCGTGCCCGACCGAATCGGGATCGGTGCGCGCGATCACGAAGCACCACTGCGACTCGTGCGCCAGCGAGGTCCACACCTTCTGGCCGTTGATCAACCAGTTGCCGCTCGCCTCGTCCAGGCGCGCCCGGGTCTTCACGGCGGCCAGATCGGAACCGGCGCCCGGCTCGGAATAGCCCTGGCACCACAGCTCGGTGCCGGCGCGGATGCCGGGCAGCAGGCGCGCCTTCTGCTCCTCGGTGCCGAAGGCGATGATCGTGGGGCCCGCGAGCCCCTCGCCGATGTGGCCCACGCGGCCCGGGCCGCCGGCGCGCGCGTATTCCTCGTGGAATATCACCTGCTGTTCGATCGAGGCGCCGCGCCCACCGTATTCGGTCGGCCAGCCGATGCAGGTCCAGCCGCCCGCGGCCATGCGTCGCTCCCAGTGCTTGCGCTCCTCGGAGAACATGTGCTCGTCGCCGGGGCCGCCGCGAAAACGGATCTGCTCGAACTCGCCGCGCAGGTTCTCGCGCAGCCAGCCAGCCACCTCGGCGCGAAAGCGCTCGTCCTGTTCGCTGAAACTCAGTTTCATAGTCCCAACTCCACGGCAATGCGCTCGCGGTGCTCCGCACCGTCGCCAAGGAAACTCTCGCTGGCGCGCGCGCGCTTGAAGTACAGGTGCACGTCGTATTCCCAGGTGAAGCCGACGCCACCGTGCAACTGCATCGCGGTGCCGGCATTGAAGAAATAGGTGTCGCTGCAGTAGGCCTTGGCAAGGCTGGCCGCCTCGGCCAGTTGCGCGCCCTGCGCACCGCCCGTCAATGCCTCCTGCGCCACGCAGGCGGCGTAGTAGACGGCCGACTTCGCAGCCTCGGCTTTCAGCATCATGTCCGCGGCCTTGTGCTTGATGGCCTGGAAGCTCGCGATCGCGCGGCCGAACTGCTGGCGCTCCTTCGTGTAGGCGACCGCCATGTCGAGGATCTGCTGCGCACCGCCGGCCTGCTCGGCCGCGAGCGCGACGCTCGCCAGCGCGAGGGTCTTCCCGAGTGCTGCGTGCGCACCGCCTTCGGCGCCGAGCAGCGCCTCGGCCGGGACGCTCACGTTGTCCAGGCGCAGCTCGGCGAGCTTGCGCGTCTGGTCCATCGTCGGTAGCCAGGTGCGCGTGACGCCGGCGGTGTCCGCCGGCAGCACGAACAGGCTGAGGCCGGCACCGCCGCTGCTGCCCGGCGCGCGTGCCGCGACGACCAGCAGGTCCGCCGTGTGACCATCGACCACGTAGCGGTAGCTGCCATCGAGCACGAAGGCATCGCCTTTGCCCGTGGCCGTCGCCGAAACGCCGTCCGCGTCCCAGCGGCCCGAGGCATCGCACCACGCCAGCGTGGCGCGCATCGAGCCGTCGGCGATCTGCGGCAGGTACTCGACCTTCTGCGCCTCGCTGCCGGCGAGCAGCAGTGCGTTGGCGCCGAGGCATACCGAGGAGAAGTACGGCGCGCACAGCAGGTAGCGACCCATCTGTTCCATCACGGCGACCAGTTCGACATAGCCGAGCCCGAGTCCGCCGTACTCCTCGGGAATGTGGATCGCGGTCCAGTACATCTCGCCCGCGATGCGCTGCCACATCTGCGGCTCGAAGCCGCTCTCCGTGGCCATCGCGCGGCGCACCGCGGCCGGGTCGCAATTGTCTGCGAGGAACTGCGCCGCGGTTTCGCGGATCATCTGCTGTTCTTCGGTGAAGGCAAATTCCATGGGGATTCCTGCTAATCGATCACCTGTTGATTGTCCGGCAACCCAATGCTGCGCCTGGCGGCGCCACAACTGTCCGGCTGAAGCCGGACCTACGTCTTCCTGCCAGCGGCACGCCAGCCGGCACCGGGGCGAGTGCGCTCCTGCAGGGGCCGTGCGCCGCAGGGATGCGGCGCTCGAGCGTACAGGGACGTATTCACAGCGTGTCCCGGCAGGAACGCAGTCGTCGCGGTGACGGCAATGCTCAGCCAAAACACACTCAGGTGCCGAAAACCTTCTGCGCCGGCACCTCGGCCGCGAGCAGCTGTTCCATCGCGCCGGTGATCTCGGCGGGCGCCCAGCGCGCCTTCCTGTCGACGCCCGTCGTGCTGCGCCAGCCGTCGCCGATCGCGATGCGACCGCCCTCGACCTCGAATACGCGGCCCGTCACGTGGCCCGAAAGCTCGCTGCCGAGCCACACCACCAGAGGCGCGACGTTGGCCGGATCGTAGTGGTCGAAGCTGCCGTCCTCGGGCTTCTTCATCATCTCGGCGAACACGCCCTCGGTCATGCCGGTGCGCGCCGACGGCGCAAGCGCGTTGGCCGTGATGTTGTAGCGGCGCAGTTCGGCCGCCTGCACCAGCGTCAGCGTGGCGATACCGCCCTTGGCCGCCGAGTAGTTTGCCTGGCCGATCGAGCCCTGCAGGCCAGCGCCCGAACTGGTGTTGATGATGCGTCCGCTGACCGGCTTGCCGTCCTTCGCCTGGGCGCGCCAGTAGTTGCAGGCGTGGCTGCTGATGCAGAAGTGGCCCTTCAGGTGCACACGGATCACTTCGTCCCAGTCCTGTTCGCTCAGGCTCACGAACATGCGGTCACGGCAGATGCCGGCGTTGTTCACCACGACGTGCAGGTCGCCGAAAGCATCGATCGCGCTCTTGACGATCAGCGCGGCGTCGGCGTGGCTCGTGATGTCGTTCGAATTCGGGACAGCCTTGCCTCCCATCGCCGTGATCTCGCCCACGGTGCGCTCGGCCGCCGCGGGGTTGATGTCGTTGATCACGACGCTCGCGCCTTCCTTCGCGAAAGCGAGCGCGTACTCACGCCCGAGCCCGCCGCCGGCGCCGGTGATGATCACTACACGTCCGTCACAGATTCCTGCCATTTCCCTTACTCCCCTGTCAGTTCAGTTCGTTCGATCACAGCCCACGATTCGAGCTGTCGATGTCCTGTGCAGTCCTGCCCGGCCAGCGCATGGCGGGCC
>DAORUQ010000268.1:0-3389 GCA_035433265.1 Pseudomonadales bacterium
GGCATCGAGCCGTCGATCGCCCTGGATGTGCGAGCCGAGGCCCGGGGGCAGCCCGCTGGCGACCACGTTGATGCGCGCGCCGATCGAATCGCCGGCCTTGATCAGCGCCTGCATGTACGCCTCGAGCTGCGGCACCAGCGCCGCATCGGGGCAGAAGAAGGGATTGGTCTCGACCGTGTCCCAGTCGAGCGCAGCGGCGCGCAGCGGGCCGAGTTGCGCGAGGTAGCCGCGCACCGTGACGCCGAGGCGCTCGCGCAGGTACTTCTTCGCGATCGCCCCGGCCGCCACCCGCACCGCGGTCTCGCGCGCCGAGGAACGCCCGCCGCCGCGGTAGTCGCGCAAGCCGTATTTCTGCGTGTAGGCATAGTCGGCGTGGTTCGGGCGGAAGGTGTCCTTGATCGCGGTGTAGTCCTTGGAGCGCTGGTCGGTGTTCTCGATCAGCAGCCCGATCGGCGCACCGGTGGTCACACCCTCGAACACCCCCGACAGGATGCGCACGCGGTCCTCTTCCTGGCGCTGCGTGGTATAGCGCGAACTGCCCGGGCGGCGCCGGTCGAGATCGGGCTGCAGGTCTTCCGCGCAGAGCGCGAGTCCGGGCGGGCAGCCATCGACGATGCCGCCGATGGCCGGGCCATGGCTCTCGCCGAAGCTCGTCAGCGTGAAAAAACGACCGATACTGTTGCCTGACATGGGAATGCGCGCGCTCCGGTGAAACAGGGCGCGATTATACGGAGAATCGCCCGCACGCGGCCCGACTGCGGTGATTTGTCACGGCGCGCGGCGGTGCTCGCGGATCTCCCGGGCATGGATCAGCGCAATGCCGTGGCCGCCATGCTCGAAATCCGGCCACAGGAACGGCAACTGCGGGAAGGCTCGCTCCAGCGCATCGGCGCTGTTGCCCACCTCGAGCACCAGCAGCCCCTCGGGCTCGAGGTGATCGGCCGCCTCGGCCAGGATGCGCCGCGCGATATCGAGGCCGTCCGCGCCGGCGGCGAGCCCGAGCCGCGGCTCGTGGCGGAACTCCGCGGGCAGCGCGTCCATGTCGGCGGCGTCCACGTAGGGCGGGTTGGTGAGGATCAGGTCGAAGAGCTCGTCACCGAGCGCGGCGAAAAGGTCGGACTCGACCACGCGCACGCGTTCGGCCACGCCGTGCAGCGCCACGTTCTCGCGCGCCAGCGCCAGCGCCGCCGGCGAGATGTCGCCGAGCACCACCTCCGCCCCGGGCCAGGCCAGCGCCGCCGCGATGCCGATGCAACCGCCGCCGCAGCACAGATCGAGGATGCGTCGTGGCTCGACCTGCGCGTCGATCCACGGCTCGCAGCGCGTGGCGATCAACTCGGCGAGCGGCGAGCGCGGGATCAGCACCGAGGGATCGACGCGAAAGCGCAGCCCGGCAAACCACGCCTCGCCGAGCAGGTAGGCCACGGGCACGCGTTCGCCGACGCGCCGCGCCAGCAATGCGCCGAGGTGCGCGCGTTCGGCGGCGCCGAGACGCGCCTCCAGCACCCAGTCGGGGCTGTCGAAGGGCAGGTGCAGCGCGCCCAGCACCAGCCAGCGCGCCTCGTCCCAGGCGTTGTCGGTGCCGTGCCCGTAGGCCACCCCGGCGGCATTGAAGGCACTCACCGCCCAGCGCAGGAAATCGCGCACCGTCTGCAGTTCCTGCGGTGCCTCGTGTCCGGTTTCAACCTTGCCCACACGTCCTCCAGAAGTCCTGTATGCGCGCGGCGATGGCCGGCGCCTGCTCGAGCATATGACAGTGATGCGAGCCGTCGATCTCCTCGAGCGCGAGCCCGCGCAGCCAGCCGCTGCACTCCTCGTCGGGCTGCCGCGCCCCCAGGCCCTGCGCGGCGCGAAATTGCAGCGCCGGCAGTTGCAGCGCCTCGAGCACGTTGCGCACGTTGCCGCGGGTGAATTTCAGTGCCGAGGCGTGGCGCAGCCGTCCGTCGGTGCGCCAGCGCCAGCCGCCGGGCACGGGCTCCAGGCTGCGCGGCACCAGCATCGCGGCGGCGCGCGGGTCGATGCCGGTCGCCGCGCAACGCGCCGCGACGGCCTCCTCCACGCCGGCGAAGACGCGCGGGCCGCGCGAGCGGCGCCGCCCGTAGTCGTGCGCGAACTGGCGCAGCTGCGCCACGGTATCCTCCTCGCTGAACATCGGCGCGAGCATGCCGTCGAGCAGCACCAGGCTGCTCACGGCGCCCGGCTCGATCGCCGCGAGCAGTGTGGCGATGGCCGCCCCGCGCGAGTGCCCGAGCAGCGCGTAGCGCGCCAGCCCCAGCTCGGCGCTCAGCCACACCAGGTCCGGCAGGTCATCCCAGATGTTGTAGCTGCCGTGCGCTCCGCGCTGATCGCTGAGCCCGTGCCCGGGGAGGTCCAGCGCGATCACGCGATAGCCGGAAAGCAACGGACCGAGCGCATCGAAGGAAGCGGCGTTGTCCAGCCAGCCGTGCAGCGCCAGCACCGGGTATTCGTGGTCCTCGCCCCACTGGCGCCACGCAAGCCGGGCGCCTCGCACCGTGATCGCGTGCTCGCGCGGCGCGGCGCGCGTGCTCACGGCAACAGCTTCGCCAGCAGCGCCTCGCACTCGGACTGCACCATGAAGCGCGGCACCGGGTAGAAGCCCTGCGCCTCGTCCATGGCGCGGCGCGCGATCACGGGAATGTCCGCCGTGCGCAGCGCATCGAGCGTCTCGGGAATGCCGGTCTCGCGTGCCAGCGCGCGCACCCGGTCGATAAAGCGCTGCGCACGCACGGCGAGCGGCTCGGCGGGCGTCGCCGCGCCGATCTCCACCGCCAGCTCCGCGAGTTGCCTCGCGGCCGCATCGCGCGAAAAATCGAGCACGTGCGGCAGCACGATCGCGTTGGCCAGCCCGTGCGGCGTGTGGTACAGGCCGCCGAGGTTGTGCGCGATCGCGTGCACGTAGCCGACGCTGGCGCGCGTGAACGCGAAGCCCGCGTAGGTCGAGGCGAGCGCCATGGCCTGGCGCGCCTCGAGATCGGCGCCGTTGGCGCACACCTTGCCGAGGTTGGCGAAGATCAGGCGCACCGCGGCCACCGAGAGCGGACGCGTATCGGCGTTGGCAAAGCCCGAGATGTAGGATTCGACCGCGTGCGTCAGCGCGTCCATGCCGGTGGCCGCGGTGACCGCGCGCGGCAGCCCGGTCATCAGCGAGGCATCCAGCGCCGCCATCACCGGCACCAGCTTGCCATCGACCACCGGCGTCTTGGCGCGCGCCGCGGTGTCGGTGACCACGGCCACGGCCGTGACTTCCGAGCCGGTGCCCGCCGTGGTGGGCACGGCGTATACGGGCAGCGGCGCCTTCTTCACCTTGAAATTGCCGACCACGTCGGCCACGCGGCAGTTGTTGCCGACACAGGCGGCGATGACCTTGG
>DAORUQ010000269.1:0-3346 GCA_035433265.1 Pseudomonadales bacterium
TGGTGGCAGTCCTCGGTGCTGCTGCCGCACCTGCTGCTGCTGGAGAGCGGGTTCCGGCAATTCGCCGGCACGCTGAGCGCGCTGCTGGCCGGCGCGGTCAACTGAGAACGGAGGGCGCGAATTATGTGCGGTATCGCGGGCATCGTCGGTCGCGGCCACGTCAACCAGCAACTCTACGACGCGCTGACGGTGCTGCAGCATCGCGGGCAGGATGCCGCGGGCATCGTGACCTGCGACCAGGGCGTGTTCAAGCAGCGCAAGGCCAACGGCCTGGTGCGCGACGTGTTCCGCAGCGAGCACATGGAGCGCCTGAGCGGCAGCTATGGCATCGGGCATGTGCGCTATCCCACCGCGGGCAGCGCGAGTGCGGCGCTGGCCCAGCCGTTCTACGTGAACAGCCCCTATGGCATCTCGCTCGCGCACAACAGCAACCTGACCAACTCGGTCGAGCTGCGCGCGCAGGTGTTCCAGGCGGACCTGCGCCACATCAACACCGACTCCGACAGCGAGGTGCTGCTGAACGTGTTCGCGCACGAGCTGCAGATTCTCGGCAAGCTGGTGCCTGATGCGAACGACATCTTCACCGCGGTCGCCGGCGTGCACCGGCGCGCGCGCGGCGGCTACGCGGTGATCGCGCTGATCGCCGGCCACGGCATCGTGGCCTTCCGCGACCCCAACGGCATCCGTCCGCTGATCTTCGGCGAGCGCGCGACCGGGGCCGGCACCGAGTACATGATCGCCAGCGAGAGCGTCGCGCTCGACGTGCTGGGTTTTCGCGTGATCCGCGACGTGGCGCCCGGCGAGTGCGTGTACATCGACGTGGCGGGCAACCTGCACACGCGCCAGTGCGCCGACAATCCGCGCCTCACCCCATGCATCTTCGAGCACGTGTACTTCGCGCGCCCGGACTCGATCATCGACGGCATCTCGGTGTACAAGGCGCGGCTGCGCCAGGGCGAGCGCCTTGCCGACAAGATCAAGCGCCTGCGTCCCGACCATGACATCGACGTCGTGATCCCGATCCCCGACACCAGCCGCGTCGCCGCACAGGTCATCGCCTACGAGCTCGGGGTGAAGTTCCGCGAAGGCCTGATGAAGAACCGCTACATCGGCCGCACCTTCATCATGCCGGGGCAGGCGATGCGCAAGAAGTCCGTGCGCCAGAAGCTGAACCCGATCGAGCTCGAGTTCCGCGACAAGAACGTGCTGCTGGTCGATGATTCGATCGTGCGGGGAACCACCTGCAACGAGATCATCCAGATGGCCCGCGACGTGGGCGCGCGGCGCGTGTATTTCGCCTCCGCCGCGCCGCCGGTGCGCTGGCCGAACGTCTACGGCATCGACATGCCCTCGTCCGACGAACTGGTCGCCCACGGTCGCACCGAGGAAGAGGTCTGCGAGCTGATCGGCGCCGACTGGCTGGTCTACCAGGACCTCGAGGACCTGGTGTCGTGCTCGCGCGACGGCAACCCGGAGATCCGCGGCTTCGACTGTTCGGTGTTCAACGGCGAGTACGTGACCGGCGACGTCGATGCGGCGTATCTCGAGCGCCTGCACGCGGCGCGCAACGACGACTCCAAGGCCAGGCACGAAGCCGCGGCCCGCGCGGGCGATTCCGCGCTGGTCGGCCTGCACAACCACGCCACCTGATCCGCCCGGGGGAGACTGCCGATGCACGACGAGGAACGGCGCGCCGCACTGGCGCGCGCGCGCGGCGACACGCTGGCGGTGCGCGCCGGGCAGGTGCGCAGCAGCGAGGGTGAACACTCCGAGGCGCTGTTCCTCACCTCGAGCTACGTCTTCGATTCCGCCGCCGATGCCGCGGCGCGCTTTGCCGGCACCGCGCCGGGCAACGTCTATTCGCGCTACACCAACCCGACCGTGCGCACCTTCGAGGAGCGCCTCGCCGCGCTCGAGGGCGCCGAGCAGGCGGTGGCCACGTCCTCGGGCATGGCCGCGATCCTCACCGCCTGCATGGCCTATCTGCAGGCGGGCCAGCACATCGTGTGCTCGCGCGGCGTGTTCGGCTCGACCACCGTGATGCTGAACCGCTTCATCGCGAAGTTCGGCGTCGCGATCAGCTACGTCTCGCCCACCGACTACGCCGGCTGGGAAGCCGCGATGCGCCCCGAGACGCGCATGATCTTCCTCGAGACGCCCTCGAACCCGCTGAACGAGGTGGTGGACATCGAGCGCGTGGCGCAGATCGCGCACAGGCGCGGCGCGCTGGTGGTGGTGGACAACTGCTTTCTCAGCCCCGCGCTGCAGCAGCCGCTGCAGTTCGGTGCCGACGTGGTGATCCACTCCGCGACCAAGTACATCGACGGCCAGGGCCGCTGCCTCGGCGGCGTGCTGTGCGGCAGCCGTGAACTGATGGAGCAGGCGGTTGGCTTCCTGCGCTCGGCCGGCCCCTGTCTCAGTCCGTTCAACGCATGGGTGTTCCTGAAAGGGCTGGAGACGCTGCGCATCCGCATGGAAGCCCACAGCAGGAGCGCGCTGGCGATCGCCCGATGGCTGCAGGCCCAGCCGGGCGTGACCGGCGTGAACTACGCGGGACTCGCCTCGCATCCCGATCACGCGCTCGCCTGCCGCCAGCAGCGCGGCTTCGGCGGCGTGCTGTCGTTCACGGTCGCCGGCGGGCAGCCCGCGGCGTGGCGCTTCATCGACGCGACGCGGCTGCTCTCGATCACCGCGAACCTCGGCGACGCCAAGACCACCATCGTGCACCCGGCCACGACCACGCACGGCCGTCTCTCCGAGGAGGAGCGCCGCGCGCAGGGCATCACGCCCGAGCTGATCCGCGTGGCGGTGGGGCTGGAAGACGTCGAGGACCTCGAGGAAGACCTCGCGCGCGGGCTCGCCGCCATCCGCTGCGCCTGATTCCCGCCTATCCTTAAGCGCGAACCGCAACACGGTCGCGGGCATGGCCCGCTCCTACAATCGCGTCATCGCCGTTGCAGGTGCAGGAGCGGGCCATGCCCGCGACCGAAAGCCCGCTCGCTGAACGAGGAATCCACGTGCAGGACATCATCGAACAGGCGGTGCGCCAGATCGGGCGCGTGCTGCTCGGCAAGGACCGCCAGATCCGCCTCGCGCTGTGCGCGCTGTTCTCGCGCGGGCACCTGCTGATCGAGGACATGCCCGGCATGGGCAAGACCACGCTCTCGCACGCGCTGGCGCGCGTGCTGGGCCTGGAGTTCGCGCGCGTGCAGTTCACCAGCGACATGCTCCCGGGCGACATCCTCGGCGTCTCGGTCTACGACCAGCGCGCGCAGGCCTTCAACTTCCATCCCGGCCCGGTGTTCACCGAGGTGCTGCTGGCCGACGAGATCAACCGCAGCACCCC
>DAORUQ010000270.1:0-3332 GCA_035433265.1 Pseudomonadales bacterium
CCTGCAGCGATGAGAACAGCACCCTGGAGGACATCGCGCGCATCGTCGCCACCGATCCCGTGCTGACCGCTCGCCTGTTGCGGCAGGCCAACTCGGCCGCCGTCGGCGGGCAGCGCCCCGTGGCCGCGATCCCCGAGGCAGTGAAGCGGCTGGGGCTGGGTGCCGTGCGCCAGCTCGCGATGGGCTTCTCGCTGGTCGACCAGTACCACACGGGGCCCTGCACCAGCTTCGACTACCAGCGCTTCTGGTCGCATTCACTGCTGATGGCAGTGGCCCTGCAGGCGCTGGGCTCCCTGGTGCGTGTCGCCTCGCCCGACGAGCTCTTTGCCTGCGGACTGATGGCGCGCATCGGCTGCCTCTCCCTCGCGACCATCCATCCCGTGGAGTACGCGGAACTGCTCGAGGGCTGCCGCGACGACGCGGAGCTGGCCGCGCGGGAACGCGAGCGCCTGGAGGCCGATCACAACGATGTCACGGTCGCGATATTCGACAGCTGCGGCATCCCCAGGTCGCTGGCGGAACCGGTGTTCTTCCACGAGGCGCCGGAGCGCTCGAACTTCACCGACGGATCGCGTCCGCACCAGCTCGCGCACCTCTTCTATCTCGCCAAGCGCGTGGCCGACATGGGACTCGCGCCCGAAGGCGAGCGCAGCGGCATCATCGCCGAGCTGATGCTGCTCGGCGGCAAGCTGGGCCTGGACGCCGACGGCCTGGGCAGCGTGGTCGACCGGGTCATCGGCGAGTGGCAGCAGTGGGCACAATTGCTCAAGGTGCCCGCGCACGCGCTGCCGCCATTTGCCGCCATGGCCGAAGCGCCGGCGCCCAGGGCCGAGGCTCAGCAGGAAGACCAGCCCCCGCTGCGCGTGCTGGTGGCGGGCAGCGACACCACCGGGCGCGCCGAAGTGATGGCCATGCTCGCCGCCCTGCCGCGCTGCACGGTTCACGCGGCCGAAAACGGCCGCGAGGCGCTGGCCCTGGCGCTGGAAGTGATGCCCCAGATCGTGGTCAGCGACCGGCGCATGCCGGATGTGGACGGTATCGGCTTCTGCCAGGCCCTGCGCGCCACCGACTGGGGCCAGTCGATGTACGTGATCATGCTGACGGACACCGACGCGGAAGACGAGGTCGTGCAGGCGTTCGAGGCGGGTGCCGATGACTGCATCGCCAAGCCCGTCAACGAACGCGCGCTGCGCGCGCGCCTGCGTGCCGCCCTGCATTACGTGCGCCTGCTGGAAGCCTGGGAGCGCGACCGCTCGCAGCTCAAGCAGTTTGCCTCGGAGCTGGCCATCAGCAACCGCAAGCTGGAGCAGTATGCGCTGACCGATCTGCTGACCGGCCTGCCCAACAGGCGCTCGGGCATGGACGTGCTGGGCCAGGCCTGGGCCGCATCGCAGCGCTCCGGACAGGCGCTGGCGGTGATGATGATGGATATCGATCATTTCAAGAGCGTGAACGACACCCATGGCCACGCGGTGGGCGACAAGGTGCTGGTGGAAGTCGGGCGGCTGATGCGGGACGCGCTGCGCAAGGGCGATCACGTCTGCCGGATGGGTGGCGAGGAGTTCCTGGTGATCAACCAGGGCGGCGAGCTCGCCGCGACGCTGCAATTCGCCGAGCGCCTGAGGCAGAAGATCCGCGCCGCGCGCATCCGCATCGGTGACGTGGAGCTGGGCACCAGCATCAGCATCGGGGTGGCATGCAGGGAGAAGGGCATGGCCGACCCGGGCAACCTGATCTTGGCTGCCGACCAGGCGCTCTACGCCGCCAAGCGCGGCGGACGCGATCGCACCTGCTGCAACGCGGGCGGGCGGCTGCAATGCCGCTGAGCGAGGGGTCGCGCGCACCGGATCCCCTCGCGCCGGTGCCCGGCTGCGAGCCGGACTGCCGGCGCCGCCGGCGACGGTTACACTAGCGCCATGCCCTACACCAACACCGCCGACGAACACGATGCGCTGCTCGGCGCGCTCTACCAGGGCGCGCTGGAGCCCACACCATGGCAGAGCTTCCTGCCGTGCCTGCTCGATGCGCTGGACGCGATGGTGGTGTCGCTGACGCTGCGCCCGCCGCGCGCCGGCGACAGCGGGCTGATCCTGAACTACCTGCGCCCCTACACCACCGCGGACGGCCACAGTTTCAGCAAGGCCGACCCGCGCGACTGGCCTTCCACCGCCTATCGCGAGCAGTTCTTCGCGCTCGATCCGTTCATCGATCTGCCGCCGCTGACGGTGGTGAGCCTGCAGGAACTGATTCCGCTGGCGGAGCTGCGCGAATCGGAATACTACCGCCAGTTCCTCGAGCCCGCCGGGATCCTCTACATCCTCGGCGCCGACGCGCGCGAGCCGCTCGGCATGGAGGCGCGGCTGCGCGTTTCGCGCGGGCCCGACGACGCCCCGTTCAGCAAAGACGACCAGCGCCTGCTCGAACGCCTGCTGCCGCACCTCGCGCGCGCGCTGGAGATCAACGCACGGCTGGCACGCACCGAATCCGAGCGCGCGCTGTACGAGGGCGCCGTGGACCAGCTCGCGGTCGGCACCATCATCCTCGACGGCCATGGCCGGGTGCTGAACAGCAACCGCGTGGCCGGCGAGTTGCTCGCGCTGGCCGACGGCATGCGCGTGACCGACTCCGAGCTGCGTTTCACGGATCCGGCGGTCGGCAGGCAGCTGCAGCAGGTGATCGAGAAGGTGCTGGATGCGCACCTGCGCGGCGCGCCGGCGGTGGTCGAGGCGCTGCGCGTGCGCCGACCTTCCGGCAAGGGCGATTTCGGGCTGGTGATCCGCCCGGTGCCGCGCTCGGCGTGGTCCGAGGGGCAGTCGAGCCCCACCGTCGCGGTGTTCGTCAGCGCGCCCGAGGTGCAGTCACAGACCTCGGAGCTGGTGATCAAGCAGCTGTTCGATTTCACGCCGGCCGAGTCGCGCCTGGCGCTGCGTCTCGCCGGCGGGCAATCCCTGGCCGAGGCCTGCGAGGAGCTCTGCATCTCGCAGCACACCGCGCGCGCGCAACTCAAGACCATCTTCGCGAAATCCGGCGTCACGCGGCAGGCCGAGCTGGTCCGCCTGATCCTGCGCAGCGTGGCGACGCTGGCCTGATGCTCAGCGGAAGATCTTGATCCACTCGCCCGGCTGCGGCTCGCCGCGCGGGTAATAGCCGTTCACGAGCCGCAGATGCTCCTCGGCGTGATCCTTCAGCGGGCTGGTCTCGGCCAGCTTCGCGAAGCTCATGCCGGGTTCGGCGCGGATGTAATGCAGGTTGATGCCGAGCACCGCATCGCGGTCGGCACCGCTCATGGGGCGGAAGCTGCGGATCGCGGACAGGAACATGGTGTCGTAGAA
>DAORUQ010000271.1:0-3324 GCA_035433265.1 Pseudomonadales bacterium
CAACAGCGCGGCATCGCCGATGGGGCGCTACTACCCGGGCGCCGGTGCGACGCTGGGATCCGCGATGACCTTTGCGTACATCGCCGCGCGCGAGGCGCTGCGCACGTAGGTCGCGCTTCAGCCCGACCAGGGTTCGGCAAAGCCCAACCCGCCGCGTTGAACCTCGGTGCATGTCGGCTCTGAATGCCGAACCACCACGCGGGGCGGGCTATACTGCGCGCGATCAATCATTCGCGAGCACCGCATGCACTCCCAGCGCTGTTACACCCTGAGCCTGTCCTGTCCCGATCGTGTCGGCATCGTGGCGCGCGTCGCCGGATTCTTCGCCGGGCACCAGGGCTGGATCCTCGAATCGAGTCAGCACGCCGACGAGCAGACAGAACGCTATTTCATGCGCCTCGAGGTGCGCGCGGATTCGCTGCCGTTTCATCTGGCGGAGCTGCGCGAGCGCTTCGCGCCGATCGCGCGGGAGTTGGACATGGAGTGGCGCATCAGCGACAGCGCGATCAGGAAACGCGTGGTGGTGCTGGTGTCGCAGCAGGAGCATTGCCTCTACGACCTGCTCGGACGCTGGAAGAGCGGCGAGCTCGACATCGAGATTCCCTGCGTGATCTCCAATCACGAGACCTGGCGCGGGCTGGTCGAATGGCACGGCATCCCGTTTCATCACGTGCCGGTGAGCGCGGAAAACCGGGCCCAGGCCTTCGCCGAGGTCGAGCGGCTGTTCGTGGAGTCGCGCGCCGACACCATGGTGCTGGCGCGCTACATGCAGATCCTGCCCCCGGATCTGTGCCGCCGGCACATCGGGCGCATCATCAATATCCACCACAGCTTCCTGCCGAGCTTCGTCGGCGCCAGGCCCTATCACCAGGCGCACGAGCGCGGCGTGAAGCTGATCGGGGCGACCTGTCACTACGTGACCGAGGACCTGGACCAGGGCCCGATCATCGAGCAGGACCTGATCCGCATCGACCACAGCGACTCGGTCGAGGACCTGGTGCGCTACGGCAAGGACATCGAGAAGGCCGTGCTCGCGCGCGGGTTGCGCTACCACCTCGAGGACCGCGTGCTGGTCAACGGGCGGCGCACGGTGGTGTTCCGCTAGCGGCTTGACAGGCGGATCGCCGGGCCCGGAGACTCCCGGCACATCGCGCCGGGGCCGCTCGGGAGCCGGGCTCCATGCGCGCGAACCGGACGTCGATCCACGCCGGCCGGCACCAATCAGGAGTATTCCCATGCGCGTATGGTTTCGTTATCCGCTGCTCGTCGCAGCGGCCGTGGTCCTGCTGGCGCAGCCGGCGCTCGCCGGCAAGGTGCTCGATCGCGTGGTCAGGACCGATACACTGCGCGTCGGCATGTCGGGCGACCAGCCGCCGCTGAACGTGATCGCTCGCGACGGCGCCACGATCGGCCTGGAGGCCGATCTCGCCAGGCTGATCGCCTTCGGCATGGGGGTCGAGTTGCAGATCGTGAACATGCCGTTCGCGGAACTGGAACCGGCGCTGAAGAAAGGCAAGATCGACATGATCATGTCCGGGATGTCGATAACCCCGGAACGCGCGCGCAGCATGGCGTTCATCGGGCCCTACATGATGTCGGGCAAGTCGCTGGTAACCCGCGCCGGGCTGCTGGAGGAAGCCGACGAGACCGGGGACATCGACAGCCCGGCCGTCAGCATTGCCGTGCTCGGCAGGTCCACCAGCGAAAGCTTCGTGCGCGAGTACGCGCCCAGCGCCAAGGTCGTGGCGGTCGCCAATTACGAGGAGGGGGTGCGCAAGCTGCTCGACGGCGAGGTGGCCGCGATGGTGGCAGACATGCCGGCGTGCGCGTTCGCGCTGCTGCGTCACCCCGACGCCGGGCTGATCGCGCTGGATGAACCGCTGCAGATCGAGCCGATCGGCATCGCCGTTGACGCGCGCGACGCCGAGTTCCGCAACCTGCTGCAGAACTACGTCGACGTCGTGCGCGATTCCGAACTGGGCGCGGGCCTGAGCGGGAAGTGGTTCGACGACGACGAATGGCTGTCGCTGCTGCCCTGAGGCGCTCGGGCGCAACTCCGCCCGCGCGCGCTACTTCTCCATCTGCGCCAGCAGTGTCTGCACGGCCAGCTTGAGCTTCGCGCCGCGCGGGTAGCCGACGTAGGCGGTGAGGAAGGTCACGACTTCGCGGAGCTGCTTGCGGTCGAGCTCGCCGCGCTTCAGTGCCGAGCGCGCCTGGATCGTGAAGGTCATGTCCTCGCCGAGTGCTGCGATCGCGCCGAGCAGCAGCAGGCGGCGGTCGCGGATGCCGAGCGTCTCGTCGGCCCACAGCTGGCCGAACACCGTGTCGAGCATGTAGTCGAAGAAGCGGTCCTCACCGGGCGCGGGCGGCTGCGGGAGGTCGTTGCAGTAGACCTCGTTGAACATCTCGATGCCTTTCTCGCGGTGCTCGTTCGCCATGTCTCTCTCCTGCGGTTCTCGTGGTGGTGAAAAGGGATCAGTCGGGGATTTCTTCGACGCTGATGGTCCGGTTGGGACAATAGCGCACGGCATCCATCACCTTTTCCCGCAGGTCCTCCGGCGGGAATTCGAGTATCACCTCCACCTTGGGGTAGTGGCTGTCGGTCTCGTTGACGCGGAACACCTCGGGTGCCTCCTGCATGCAGACGGCGTGGCCCTGGCACAGCGCGAGATCGACCTTGACGCGCAACTTGCCCATGATCCATTCCTCCTCGGGTGCGGCCATCGCCGGATCGCGATAAAACAATTCGACGCAAAGGTTTTCAGTCTACGCCGGCGCCCGCTGCCCGGCAACAAAATAAAAACATTGCTAGTCAATTGTTTCCTGATATGATGCCTGCACGTCCGGCGTTCCACCATCCAGAACCGAGGCCCAGACCATGGCATACCGCCCGCAGCGCATGAAGTTCGGCGCCTTCTTCGCGCCATTCCACAACGACCGCACCAATCCCACCCTGGCGCTCGAGTCCGACATGGACCTGATCGCCTGCCTGGACAAGCTCTCCTTCGACGAGGCCTGGATCGGCGAGCACCACTCGGGCGCCTACGAGTGCATCGCCTCGCCCGAGATCATGATCGCCGCGGTTGCCGAGCGCACCAGGCACATCCGTCTCGGCACCGGGGTGAGCTCGCTCGCCTACCACCACCCGCTGATACTCGCGGATCGCATCGCGCAGCTCGACCACCAGACGCGCGGGCGCGTGATGTTCGGCGTGGGTCCCGGGCAGCTGATCGCCGACGCCTACATGATGGGCGTGAACCCGGCGGACCTGCGCCGGCGCATGAACGAGTCGCTGGCCGCGCTGGTGAAGCTGCTGCACGGCGA
>DAORUQ010000272.1:0-3321 GCA_035433265.1 Pseudomonadales bacterium
TCTTCACCAACGACTACACCGACATCCAGATCGCCCAGTTCGAAGCGGGCACCGGTGGCGCGTCGAGCCGCATCGTGAACGCGGGCCAGGGGACCTACGAGGGCTTCGAGTTCGACCTCGTCGTGGTACCGGTCGACGGCCTCTCGATCGACGCGACCTACGGCTACCTCGACGCCAAGTTCGACGAGTACCTGGCGCGCAACCCGGCGACGAACCAGCTCGTGGACATCTCGGGGAACACCACGGTGGCGCAGGCTCCCGAGAACTCCGCGTCGCTGGGCGTGCAGTACGACTTCGAGCCCTTCAGCTTCGGTGCGCTGTCGGCGCGCGTGGACGTGGCCTACAAGGACGAGTACGTGTTCCACCCGTTCCAGAACCTCTACGACGGCGCCGATGACCGCACGCTGGTCAACGGACGCCTCAGCCTGAACGAGATCAAGATGGGCTGCTGCGACAAGGGCGCGCTGCGCGTGTCGCTGTGGGGCAAGAACCTGACCGACGAGGAATACCGCAACTGGAGCATCGACTTCGGCTCGCTCGGCTGGGCGGGCTCCGTCTATGGCGAGCCGCGCACCTACGGGCTCGACGTGGTCTACAGCTACGAATGAGCTGAGCAACAGCCGACGACGACAGGGCGGCCTCCGGGCCGCCCTTTTTTTGCCTTCAATTCATGCGAGCCAGGAGAGCTCCCGGCCCGGGGATCAGAGCGTGAATCCCGCGAGTGGCTCGCGGCCGTCCAGCGTCCGCACGCCAACGCCCAGCTCCCGCAACAACGGCAGGCTCAGCACGCAGCGCCCGGAGAGCTGCTCCGGCGGTCGCGAGCAGAGCGCCAGCGCCGCCTCCGCCATCGCCTCCACGGGTTCCATGTGCGCACCGGCGTCGATGGTCCCCGTCTCCAGCGCGCCTTCGCTCGCGACGGCCTCCACCGGCGCCAGCGCGTTCACCGCGATGCGCTGCGCGGCGAGTTCCGCCGCCAGCCCCGCCGACATGCGCTCCAGCGCGGCCTTGGTGGAACCGTAGAGCGTGGGCCCGCTGTGCACGTGGAACTGGAAATAGCGGTTCGCGGTGTCGTAGGGCGCGGGCGCGGGATGATTCGAGGTGGCGCTGGAGAGGTTGAGGATCCAGCCGCCACCGCGCTCGGCCATGCTCGGGATCGCCTGCTGCGAGAGCTCGAGCGGCGCGAAATAATTGATCTCGAAGGCGAGCCGCGTGTCCTTCGGCGCCTGCTTCACGGTGGGCCGGAAGCGCGCCCACGCGGCGTTGTTGACCAGCACGTCGACGCCGCCGAAGTGCGCGACGGCCGCGGGCACGATGCGTGCGCGGTCCGCCGGATCTCCCAGGTCCGCCTGCACGCAGAGGCATTCGGCACCGAGCGCGCGGATGCGCGCCGCGGTCTCCTCGAGCGAGCCGGGCAGCTTGCCGTCAGGCTGCACGGTGCGCGCGGTGATCACCACCTTCGCGCCCTCGGCCGCGAAGCGCAGCGCGATCGCCGCACCGATGCCCCGGCTCGCGCCGGTGATGATCGCCACCTTGTTCCTCAGGGTTCCGGGCATCGTGTGTTCCTGTGATTGTTCAGCGATGACGACGGCGACGCGGCACGTGCTCCTAGGCGACCTGCACCGGATCGAAGCGGATGCGCATCTCCTTGACGCCGTTGACGAAGAACGAGCGCACGTAGCGCGGCGGCGCGAGCAGGCGCGGGTTGCGCAGGCGCGGGATGATCTCCTCGAACATCACGCGCAGTTCGAGGCGCGCCAGGTGCGAGCCGATGCAGAAGTGCTGCCCGATGCCAAAGGAGCGCAGCTGGTTGTAGAGGTCCGGCATGCGCTCGGCGCGGCGCACATCGAAGCGCATGGCATCCGCGCCGAAGACGCGCTCGTCGTGGTTGATCGCGTGGTAGTGCAGCAGCACCTTGTCGCCCTTGCGAATCGTCTGGCCCGCAAGCTCCACGTCCTGCATCGCGGTGCGCCGCATCGCGATGAAGGCGGTGTTGTAGCGCAGGATCTCCTCGCAGGCGTCCGCGATCCGGTCGGGGTTGTCGACGAGGTACTGCAGCTGGTCCGGGTTCTCCATCAGCAGACGCATGCCGTGCGCGATCACGGTGCGTGTGCTCTCGTTGCCGCCCACCAGCGTCAGCACGAACATCCAGCCGAATTCCTCGTCGCTGAGCGGCCGACCGTCGATGCGCCCGTCGAGAAGCGCACCCAGCACGTTCTTTCGCGGCGCGCGATGGTGCTCGGCGGCGAGACGCATCGCGTACTCGATCACCTTCAGCGAGGCAAGCTGCCCGTCGAGCTCCGACACCGACATGTCGGGGTCATCGGCGAAGATCATCGTGTTGGTCCAGTTGAAGAAGTCCTTGCGATCGGCCGGGTCGACACCCAGCAGCTCCAGGATCGCCAGCAGCGGCAGCTCCGCCGCCACCTCCTCGACGAACTCGCACTCCCCGCGCGGCAGCACGGCATCGACGATGCGCCGGGCGTGCTCGCGAAAAACCGGCTCGTAGGAATCGACCGCGCTCGGCGTGAAGGCCGCGCGCATGATGCGGCGCACTTTCTGGTGCAGCGGCGGATCCATGCCGATGATGGTCTTGCGGTGGACGTTCTCCACCATGTCCTGCGCGTACTCCGACGGGAACGGCGAGCGCTCCGCCGAGGAAAACAGCTGCGGGTGCTTGGAGACGTAGTCGAGCTCGTGCTGTCCCACGATGGCCCAGTACGGCACGCCGGTGCGCGGATCGTCGTACTGGACCACGGGCCCCGCATCGCGATAGCGCTTGAGCTCGGCATAGGGCATGCCCTGGGCGTAGGTGTCCGGGTCGATCAGGTTGGCGAACGGGCAACCACTCACGGCTTTCTCCAACGGTGCACTAATGCCCGTTAGTCTAGCCACGGCCGTTGCGCGACGTCCAGCGCGCGGCGCGCCCGGCGGATTACGCGCGCGTAATCTGCGCGCCGCCCGCTGCACATGCGACACAAATACCGCGGGCCGGCGTATTTGCCGCCCAGCACATACAATTGAGACGCGAGTTGCCGAGGGGTCGGGTAGCGGCAGCCGCGGAGCATGTTTCGAGGAGGATCGGATGACGGATTGGCTGTGCGGCTTCGCGCTGTTCGCCGGTATCTTTTGCGGCGATGCGGGCACCACGCTCAGCGGTTACGTCGAGGGAGAGACGCTGTTCGTGGCGCCGATCGCGGTGAACCGCATCGCCACGCTCGCCGTGCGCCGCGGCGACGAGGTGAAGGCCGGCGCGACTCTGGCCACGATGGACGCCGATGACGCCCACTTCGCGCTGGAGGCCGCGCGCGCGCGGCTCGCCGA
>DAORUQ010000273.1:0-3298 GCA_035433265.1 Pseudomonadales bacterium
GTGTAGTGCCAGAACGTGGCCCAGCCCTCGTTCATGACCTGGGTCTGGCGCTGCGGGTAGAAGTACTGACCGAGCTTGCGCACGATGCGCACGACCTCGCGCTGCCACGGCTGGAGCAGCGGCGCGTTCTTCTCGATGAAATAGAGGATGTTCTCCTGCGGCTCGGGCGGGAATCGCGGCGCGGCGCGCGCGGCCGTCCTGTCGCGCCCGTGCGGGATCGTGCGCCACAGGTCGTTGACCTGCGACTGCAGGAAGGCCTCGCGCTCCTCCTGGCGGCGCCGTTCCTCGCGCAGCCCGATCGGGTTTGGCCGCTTGTAGCGGTCCACCCCGTGGTTCATCAGCGCGTGGCAGGAATCCAGCAGCAGCTCGACCTCGAGCTCGCCGTGGCGCTGTTCGCACTCGGCGAGGTAGTTACGCGCGAAAACCAGGTAGTCGATGATGGCCTCGGCATCGGTCCAGGTGCGGAACAGGTAGTTCGACTTGAAGAACGAGTTGTGGCCGAAACAGGCGTGCGCCATAACCAGGCACTGCATCATCATGCTGTTCTCTTCCATGAGATACGCGATGCAGGGGTTGGAGTTGATCACCATCTCGTAGGCGAGACCCATCTGGCCGCGCTTGTACTGTTGCTCGTTGATGATGAAGTGCTTGCCGAAGGACCAGTGGTGGTAGCCGATCGGCATGCCGATGCGCGCGTAGGCGTCGAGCATCTGCTCCGACGTGATCACCTCGATCTGGTTGGGGTAGGTGTCGAGGCCGAATTGCGCCGCGATCCGCGCGATGTGCCCGTAGCACTCGTCGATCAGATCGAAAGTCCACTCCGAACCGCTGACCAGGGGCGTGCGGCTCATGCGTGCTGCTTCCGGAACAGTTCGCGGAACACCGGGTAGATGTCCTCGGCCTGCAGGATCCGCCGCGTCGCGAGATTGGGGTGCGCGGCGAGCAGCGCCTCGTAGTGATGCCACAGCCCCTGCGGCTGCCCGGCGATCTCGATGTAGGAGAAGTAGCGCACGCTGGGCAGGATGCGGTTGGCGAGCAGGTCCTGGCAGATCGGCGAGTCGTCGTGCCAGTTGTCGCCGTCGGAGGCCTGCGCCACGTAGACGTTCCAGAGCTCGGGCGAGAAGCGCTCGCGGATGGTTTCGTCGAGCAGGCGCAGCGCGCTGGAGACCACGGTTCCGCCGCTCTCCTGGGAGTGGAAGAATTCCTGCTCGCTGACTTCCTTCGCCTGGGTATGGTGGCGGATGAACACCACCTGCACGTTCGCGTAGCTCTTGCTGAGGAACAGGTAGAGCAGCAGGAAGAAGCGCTTGGCGATGTCCTTGCGCTGCTGGTCCATCGAGCCCGAGACATCCATCAGGCAGAACATCACGGCCTGGGTGGACGGCATGGGCTGCTTCGCGAAGGCGGTGAAGCGCAGGTCGAAGGTGTCGATGAACGGCACCCTGGCGATGCGCTCGCGCAGCTCCTCGATGCGCGCCCTGAGCGCGACGCGCGCCCCCTGCGCGTCGTCGCCGGGCTGCGCGAGCTCGGCTTCCAGTTCGCGCAGTTCGCGGCGATCACCGCCGCTGAGCGCGATGCGCCGCGCCAGCGCGCGCTCGAGCGAGCGCACGATGTTCAGGTTCGTCGGCACGCCGTCGGTGCGGTAACCGGCGCGGACGTTCCTGAAACGCTCGACGTTCTTCAGCTGCGTGATGTCGAGGCGCGGCAGTTCGAGATCCTCGAACATCAGGTCGAGGTACTCGTCGCGCGAGATCTCGAAGCGGAACTCGTCCTCGCCCTCGCCCGAGTCCCCGGCGCGTCGCCCCTGGCCCTGCCCGCCGCCGCCACCCTGGGGTTTGGGGATGCGGTCGCCGCTCACGTACTCGTGGTTGCCGGGGAATATCCGCTCGCGATGCCCGCCCGCGCCCTGGCGGAAGGTGGGCTCGCCGGTGTCGCGCGCCGGGATGCTCACGCTCTCGCCGTTCTGCACGTCCGTGACGCCGCGTCGGTCGATCTGCTCGGCGAGCGCGCGCTTGATCTGGTCCTTGAAGCGGCGGATGAAGCGCTGGCGGTTGACCGTGCTGCGCTTCTTCCCCCACTGGCGCCGGTCGATCAGGTGTGGCATGCCGCGGCGCTCCGTTCCATGCGTGTCGATGGGTTCGCGTCAGCTCGCCTTGCGCACCCGCAGGTACCACTCCGAGAGCAGGCGCACCTGCTTCTCGGTGTAGCCCTTCTTCACCATGCGCACCACGAAATCCTGGTGCTTCTGCTGGTCCTCCTTCGAGGCCTTGGCGTTGAAGGAAATCACCGGCAGCAGGTCCTCGGTGGTCGAGAACATCTTGTGCTCGATGACGGAGCGCAGCTTCTCGTAGCTGGTCCACACCGGGTTGTGCCCCTGGTTGGAGGCGCGCGCGCGCAGCACGAAGTTCACGACCTCGTTGCGGAAATCCTTCGGATTGCTGATGCCGGCGGGCTTCTCGATCTTCTCGAGCTCCTCGTTCAGCGCCGCGCGATCGAAGTTCTCGCCCGTTTCCGGATCGCGGTACTCCTGGTCCTGGATCCAGAAGTCGGCGTACAGCACGTAGCGGTCGAACAGGTTCTGGCCGTACTCGGAATAGGACTCGAGATACGCCGTCTGGACTTCCTTGCCGATGAACTCGACGTAGCGCGGCACGAGGAAGTTCTTGAGGTGCTCGAGGTAACGGTCGTGCACGTCCTGCGGGAACTGCTCGCGCTCGAGCTGGGTCTCCAGCACGTACAGCAGGTGCACCGGGTTGGCGGCGATCTCGGTGGCGTCGAAGTTGAACACGCGCGAGAGGATCTTGAACGCGAAACGCGTCGAGAGGCCGTTCATGCCCTCGTCCACGCCGGCGGCGTCGCGGTACTCCTGGTAGGACTTCGCCTTCGGGTCGGTGTCCTTCAGCGACTCGCCGTCGTAGACGCGCATCTTGGAGTAGACGCTGGAGTTCCCGGGCTCCTGGATGCGCGAGAGCACCGAGAACTGCGCCATCATCTCCAGCGTGCCCGGCGCGCAGGGCGCCGCGTGCAGGTCGCTGCCAGCCAGCAGCTTGCGGTAGATCTTGATTTCCTCGCTGACGCGCAGGCAGTAGGGCACCTTCACGATGAACACGCGGTCGAGGAAGGCCTCGTTGTTGCGGTTGTTCCTGAAACCGACCCATTCCGATTCGTTCGAGTGCGCGAGGATGATGCCGCTGAAGGGCAGCGCCGAGAGGCCCTCGGTGCCGTTGTAGTTGCCCTCCTGGGTCGCCGTCAGCAGCGGATGCAGTACCTTGATCGGCGCCTTGAACATCTCGACGAA
>DAORUQ010000274.1:0-3294 GCA_035433265.1 Pseudomonadales bacterium
TCCTGCGCCGCAGCGCGTCGAACGCCTCGGCCGGATCGCCAGAATCTGCCTCCGGTTCTGCCTCGCCCTCGTCCCATTGCCCCGGCTTTTCCGGCTCAACCTCTTCGACACTGCCGCCCCGGACCCTCATACGCACCATCCCCACCAACTCCTTACTTTACAGGCCAAGACCATGCCCCCGGCTGATCTGGTGGCCGCGCTCCATGTCGTCTTGCAGCTCGCGGGCGACTGGCTTCTCGCGCTGCGGCTCCTGCCGGAGTCCAAGCTCCTGTCGGCGATTGCGCAGAAGGGAATCCACCTGCGGATCGCGTTCAAGACTTTGGGCCATGCCGTTCAACTGGCTATCGACCTTGCCACGCGCCTCGTCGTCATACCGACCGTAAAGCTCCCGGCGCTGCTCTTGCAACGCCCGCCAGCGGGTAACAAACCGCTCGGCCCTGACATGGGGATCGGCCAGTGCGGCGTTCTCGCGCGTCATGCCCTCGATGACACGGGCGACACGCTCCCGGCCGGATAGATCGGTGATGGCCTGTTCGGTTTTCGGATCATGTTGCAGGGTCGAAAGCATCAGGTTTCTCATGCCGCCCTTGACCTGATCGAGCTGCTGCCCGGCCGCCCGAAGCTCCTGCCTCTGCATGTCGAGAATTGGCAGGCCATCGCGCAGGTGCTGGTCCGCCGAGGCATAGGCCCGCGCATAGCGATCAACGGCCGCCTCAAGCGGCGTCGGCGCCCGCAGGCGCGCGGCCAGCCGGTCGGGCGCTGGCGCCGACACCTTCCGCCCCCCCTCCCTTTCCGGCCGCCCCGGCTCCACAGGCGCGCGGGAAGCGGCATTGAGCTTGAGGCCGTCGAACATGCTGCGCCGACGCGGCGCGGGTTTCTCGGTCTGGCGCTCGGCCCGCCCTGCACCTTGATCCTCGCCATGATCGAGGCCGGCATACGCGAAAAGATCCTGTGCAAGATCTTTGTGGATCTCCGACATGGATCTCGCCGGGCTGTCCTCGATCCGCGCCCGCTCGGCCGGGGCCTCCCTCTCCGGGCGCTGCTCTGCACCGTCACGGGAAAGCCCCTCGCGCGGGACCTCGATCTCGCTGCGGATGCCAAGGCTTTCCGCGATCCCGCGCCGTTCGGCAAAATCGCGGGTATAATCCAGCGTGGTTTCCTTCGCGCCAGACCGCGACAACCGCCGCTCTAGCTGCTCATAGGCCAGATCGCCGGCGTCCCGCACCTTCCAGGCATTGCGCTGCGTCTCGGTGCCATCGGGCAGGGTGACGGGGGTAGCGCCGATATGTTGCAGGCCGATCTTCTCCCCGATCTCCGGCTTGGCCTCGGTCATGGCGCGTTCCAGGTCCACGCCCCATGTGGTGAGCCGCTCGCCCTTGTCGTTTTCCAGGGTCACGAAATAACTCGGCCGGTTGCCGTCCTTATGCTCGAAGGGCGCAGCCCCATGCTCGACCAGGCGGCCGGCGTGACGGTCGGTAAAATCATCCTGCGCCGCATAGAGCTGCGCGCCGTCCCGATGCCGGGTCATGGCAACATAGGTCAGGTGCCGGTCCATCGTGCCCGAGGCCATCACAAAGGCCCGATCCACCGTCGCCCCTTGGTTCTTGTGGATCGTGGTCGCATAGCCGTGGTCGATGGCCTGATAATCTCCCATCGGAACGCTGATGCTGTCACCCTTACCGTCCAGCGCCGCGATGATCCTGCCTTCCTCGACCCGCTCCACCGTGCCAAGCATCCCGTTCTTCACCCCGAGGTCGCGGTTGTTCTCAAGGAACACGATCCGGTCGCCCGGCGCGAACTCGCGCTGCCCGTCATTGGTCTGGAACACCCGTGCGCCGCTGGCACCGTCCTCGCCATCGCAGGGCACACTGACCCGCGCCAGCTCGCCCCGCTCCTGTAGCTCGGCCCGGATCGCCTCATTGATCGCCCGCACGTCCGCCCGGCGATGCGCCATCGCAACCCGGCTGCCATCCGGGCGCGCATCGTGGTCGGCAAGGTAGTCGCGCACGATCTCGCCGCGCGCGCCGTCGCGGTCGGCGCTGAACCGAATATCCCCCCGCTCCCGATAGGCCGCCAGCCCCTCGGGCGTGCGATGCGTGGCGAAGTCAACCGACGCCTGCCGCTGCCAGTCCACCCGCTGCCGGCGGACTTCGGACAACTCGGCATGGCCGATTTCCTCGGTGATCGCCCGGAACGGTGCCCCCGCCCCGATGGCCTGTAGCTGCTCGTGATCGCCCACAAGGACGATCTTCGCGCCGCGCGCCTCGGCCTCGCCCACGAACCGGGCGAGCTGGCGCGACCCGATCATGCCCGCCTCGTCGATCACGAACACGTCGCCGCGGCCAAGCTGGCCCCGCTCGTTCTCCCAACCGCGGGACCAGGACGCGAGCGTGCGGCTCTGGATACCGGACGATTCCTCCAACCCCTCGGCCGCCTTCCCCGACAAGGCAGCACCATGCACCCGATAGCCCTCAGCCTCCCACGCCTCCCGGGCGGCCGCCAGCATCGTGGACTTGCCAGCGCCGGCGAACCCGACCACCGCAGAAATCCCCTCCGGCCCGGTGATATGCTCGATGGCGCGGCGCTGCTCATCCGACAGCCGGGCCGACGCATCGCCGGCGCTGCGCTGGATCGCGGCATCCTGCGCCCCAATGGCCCGGTCTACATGCCGGCGATCAACACCATGATCCCGCGCCGCACTCATCCGCTGCGCGCTTGCCATCATGCCGGATTCGATCTCGACCATTTCCCGGGTGGAATAGCGGGCAAGCTTGACCTCGCCCGTCTCCGGGTCTGTGCGCTCCGGCTGAAGCTCGGCCAGCGCCGGCGAAGCCATCACCTTGGCAAAGGCGCTCTGGAACTCCTGCGCATCGTCATTGATGTAGCGATGCAGCGCCCGCGCAACGTCATGTCGGTCGAACACGCTTTTCTCGGCCGTGATGAGGGAAAGCACCTGCTCCGGCTTCTCGCGGATCAGATCGGCATTGCGCCGCGCCGCATCCTCATCGAGCCGCGTGCGCGCCACGTCCATGCCGCGCCGCTCCATCTGCGTGGCATGGACCCCCATATGCTCGGTCGGCGTGATCTCTAGTCCGCGCTCCATATGGGAACGGTGGTCGATCCGCAGATCATGTCCGGCCCGCGCCAGATGCTCGTTGGCGATGCCTTCCCAAGTCTGGCGCAGATCGCGAAGCTGCATATCGGTCGTGGGCAAGCCGTTCGCCAACAGCCATTTGTTCTCGCGCTCAAGATAGGTCTTGTCACCAAGCCCCTCCGCCGTCACCTGCCGCGTCG
>DAORUQ010000275.1:0-3286 GCA_035433265.1 Pseudomonadales bacterium
TCCGGCGGGGTGTTCTGCCAGTCGATGTTGTACTGCAGCGTCGCGTTCAGGTTCTTCACCAGCGGGAAGCGCAGGCCGGTCTGGGAGCGGAAGATCATGTCATCCGGATCCTGGACGCTGACGATGCCCTCGTCGTCGTGGAAGAACTGGGCCCTGTCGTTCCACAGGAACTGCATGTAGCGCACCGCCCAGCGTCCGGCCGCGAAGCTCTCGTCGTCCGCGAGGTCGTAGTCCTCGTTGACGTAGGTGAGACCGCCTTCCAGTGAGAGGCTGCGCTGCTCGGTGTCGAAGAACTGGTAACCCGCACCGCCGCCGAGCGTGGTGCGCAGGTTGAGGTCCCTGAACTTGTCCTCCTGCACGTCGGTGTTGGCGTAGGCGTACCACTTGTCGGTCAGGAAATGATCGTACTTGAAGTAGGCGCGGTTGCGGCGCGCTGTCTCCTCGCCGTCCTCGTTCCTGGTATCGCCGGTCGCGCCGATCGTGAAGCGGTTCTTCAGGCTGCGCGCCACGGCCTCGGCGTCGTAGAAGATCTGGTCGTTGTCGGTGTTGCCGCGGTTGGCGGTCATCCCGAGATTCAGGCGTCCGCTGGTGCTCACGCCCTCGCCGCTGACGTGTGGCGGCGGGTTGATATAGGCGATGTCGCTCATCGCCAGCGGCGTAGTGGTGACGGTATCGCCCCCCTTCAATACCACGGTGGACTCGCTGGCGCGCGAGGCCTGCGCGTTCACCAGCGTCTTGTCGTTGAGCATGAAGCGCGCGGGCTGGTCGGTCTCGATGTTCGTGACCTCGGCCCACAGCAGCGTTATCGGCTCCTTGGCGTAGGCGGTCTGCAACGTCAGCTGCTTGTCGTCCTTGCTGACGATGGTGCCGCTCAGGCGGTCGCCGCCCTTCAGGAGGACGATGTCGGCGCCGGCCTGCTGCGCGCCGAGGCCCAGCAGGGCCAGCGCTGTCAGTGCGAAGGAAAGCGGTTTTTGCTTCATGTTCAGGTTCCCTGTCGTTGGTTGCTTGCGTGACGCGCCGGAGTATAACGGCCGGGTCGGCGGAATACAGCAACGCCCGGTTCGGGGGTCTTTTCCCGGCGCCGCGGATATGGCCCAATCGGCATCACGACAGCGCCACGACCCTCCAGTGGAGAACCCCGCCCATGAGCCCGCCGGTCAGCAAGCAGCGCAAGGCCTACTGCCGCAAGCTCTGCGTGGCGCACCTGCTCGCGCGCGAGCCGCATGACCTGCATGCGCTGGAGGCGGCCACCGGCATGCCGCGGCGCACGCTGCAGGACTGCATCGCGGATCTCGCCGACATCGGCATCGTGTGCGAGTTCGTGCAGAACGGACCGAAGCATCGCCACGGTCACTACGCGATCCGCGACTGGGGCGATCACGATCCGCGCTGGATCGCGGCGCATTTCGACAACCTGCTCGCAGTGCTGCGCGCAGAATGAGCGGCCGACTGGAGCGCATCGCGCCGGGCCTGCTGATGCTGGCGCGTTACCGGCGGCAGGATTTTCCGCATGACCTGCGCGCCGGCCTGTCGGTGGCCGCGGTGGCGCTGCCGGTCGGCGTTGCCTATGCCGCGCTCGCCGGTTTCAGCCCGGTGGTCGGGCTCTACGCGAGCATCCTGCCCCTGTTCGCCTACGCGCTGTTCGGCTCCTCGCGCCAGCTCGTGGTCGGACCGGACGCGGCCACCTGCGCGCTGGTGGCGGCCTCGGTGGCGCCGCTGGCCGCGGGTGATGCGCAGCAGTACATGGCGCTGTCGCTGACGCTGGCTTTCCTGGCGGGCGTGCTGTGCATCGGCGCGAGCTTCCTGAAACTCGGCGTGCTGGCCGATTTCCTGTCGCGCCCGATCCTGGTCGGATTCATGAACGGCATCGCGCTGACCATCGCGCTGGGGCAACTGGGCAAGATCCTCGGCTTCGACATCGTGTCGGGCAGGATCATTCCGCGCGCGCTGGAGATCGCGGACAAGATCGGGCAGACGCACCTGCCCACGCTGGCCATCGGCCTCGCTTCCTTCGCGTTGCTGCTGCTCGTGCCGAAGCTGTTGCGGCGCGTGCCGGCCGCGCTGGTGGTCATGGTGCTCGCCGCAGCGGCCGTCGCGCTGCTGGGGCTGGATGCACGGGGCGTGCGTACCGTCGGCGCGGTGCCCCCGGGCCTTCCCGCGCTGACTTTTCCCGGCGTGCCGCTGTCGGCGCTGCAACCGCTGCTGGCCGACGCGGCGGGCATCGCGCTGATCTCCTTCACCAGCCTCATGCTCACCGCGCGCAGCTTTGCCGCGAAGAACGGCTACGAGATCGATGCCGACCGCGACCTCGCGGCGCTCGGTGCGGCCAACATCGCTGCCTCGATATCGGGCGGCTTCGCGGTGAGCGGCGCCGACTCGCGCACGGCCATGAACGATGCCGCCGGCGGGCGCACGCAGCTCGCCGGACTGGTCGCTGCGGCCGCGATCGCGCTGGTGCTGCTGTTCCTGACCGGGCCGCTGCAGTATGTGCCCGACGCCGCGCTGGGCGCGGTGCTGGTGGTGGCGGCATTCTCGCTGGTCAACGTCGCCGACATGCGGATGCTGTGGCACGAGTCGAAGGGCGAGTTCGCGATCTGCGTGATCGCGACGCTCGGTGTGGTCGCCGTCGGCGCGATCGACGCGATTGCGTTCGCGGTGATCCTCGCCATGCTGCGTTTCGTGCGCATGGTGGCGCGCCCGACCTGCGAGGTGCTGGGCGCCATCGAGGGCAGGGGATTCCACGGCATCGAGCGCCACCCCGAGGCGCGCACCGTGCCGGGACTGTGCCTGTTTCGCTTCAACGCCCCGCTCGTGTTCTTCAACGCGCCCTATTTCAGGCAGGAAGCGCGGCGCGCCGTGGCAGCGGCGGGGCGGGATTTGCGTTTCTTCGTGATCGACGCCATCCCGATCACGGGCCACGACGTGACGGGACGCGCCACGTTTCGCGAGCTGGACCAGGAACTGCTGGCGCAGGGTGTGCAGATCGTGATCGCCGGGCGCGAAACGGAGCTCATGGAGTGGCGCGAGAGGACCGGCATGGATCATCTGCGCCCCATCAAGGTGCGCCAGTTCCCGACGCTGGCCGACGCGGTGCAGGCGCTGCAGGCGCAGCTGTAGAGGGTGTCGCAAAACCATCTGTGATCGGGATAACGAGCCCGACAATCCCGCGTATCGCGAGTCATCGGCGCCCGAGCACCCATCGGTGCCGCGGACACGCCGTAAATACATCCGTGTAGGCTACCTGTCGCCGTCCTGGCGACAGAGTGTCCGCCGCACCGATGGGTGC
>DAORUQ010000276.1:0-3275 GCA_035433265.1 Pseudomonadales bacterium
CGACCACGGTCATGTCGGGCGCGATGCCGAAGAAGCCGAGCGTCTCCACCGGGTGGCGATAAGCGTCGCGCGCGCGGTTGGCCTCGCTGCGGTGCTCGCCGGCGAGCGCGCTATCGAGCGCGCTGTCGGCCTGCGCCGCGCCACCGAGCGCGGCGAGCGAAAACACGGCTGCGGACATCCATCGGGAGCAGTGGGCACGAACAGTCATGGCGTGGTTCCTCGGTCGGTTTTCTTGCGTGGGTCCGTTTCGCGACGCGCCGCCGGCGACAGGGGCCGGGCCACGCGAAGGGCTGGTATTATACGCAGCGATCACGACTACGGGGCAGCGCGCCATGCAGACCTACCTGCTGATCAGTTTCATCGCCGACGACAGGCCCGGCCTGGTGCAGAGCCTCTCCGAGGCGGTTGCCGCGCACGGTGGCAACTGGCTCGAGAGCCGCATGGCCAACCTGGCCGGCAAGTTCGCGGGTATCGTCAACGTCTCGGTGCCGCAGGCCCGGCGCCAGGATCTCGAGGGCGCGCTCGGTGCCCTGGAGGCACAGGGCTTGACGCTGCGCCTGGAGGCGGCGCGGGCCGCGGCGCCCGCGCCGGCGCACACGCCGTGGCGGCTCGATATCGTGGGCCAGGACCGGCCCGGCATCGTGCACGAGTTCTCCGCGGCGCTGGCGAGCCGGCGCATCAACGTGGTCGAACTGCGCAGCGACATCACCAGTGCGCCGATGAGCGCCGACCCGCTGTTCGTCGCGAGCGTGGGCATCCACGTGCCGGCGGACATCGATCTGGACGAGCTGCGCGAACGCCTCGAAGCGATCGCCGACGAGCTCACGATCGACTACGCGCTGGTCGCGGCCGACTGAGGACATTCCCCCGCCGTGGACCTACCGGCGGCGCCAGAGCGCGCGCGCGCCGACCAGCAGCGCGACCGCGCAGGCGGCGGTGAGGATCATCGCGACGATCAGCAGCAGGCACTGCCACAGGAAGCCGAGGATCGCGGCGAGGCGGAAATCGAAGGCCATCGCCGCCGAGACCAGCAGCGCGAGCGTGGCGACGATGCCGAACACCAGCATGCGGTTCGACCTGAAAAGCGCGAACAGATTCATGCATCGATTCCCCGGTCGGTGGGCACGGCACGCAGGTGCAGGCGCACGCCATCGTGGTGTCCGGTGTAGACGTCGAAACGGTGCGTGATGCGCTCGCGCGCGAAATGCGCCAGCAGCTCGGGCGCCCACGGCGCCTGCGCCACGCCCTGCGCCGCCGCCTCCAGGCAACCGCCCGGTGCGCGAAATACCAGGAACAGGTGCTCGGAGCCCGCATCGGTGAGCGTCGCGTAGAGCACCAGGTCCTCCTCGCGCGGCGAGGCACCGGTGAGCGCGGGCTCGAGCGCGCGCAGCACGGCGGACTGGATCTTCTCGCCCCTGCCCGCCTGCGCCAGCAGCAGCGCCGGCGTGTGACCGTCCGGCTGGCACACGATGCAGCCGACGTGCACTTCGGGGTTGCGGTAGTACACGCGCGCGCAGGCGCTGCACGCGGGGCGCTCGCGATCATCGCTCGCCGGCACCCCGGTCGTCAGCGGCGCGCCGCACAGCGCACAGAAATTCATCGTCATCGCGCATCTTCCTGCATCATTGCCCGATTGCCCGCGCCGTCGCGGGCGCCTCCACCAGCGGGCCGCGCACCGCGGCGCGCACGATCCACCAGCCCGCCAGCGCCGCCAGCGCGGCTACCACGAAGCCGAGCCGCGCGCTCATGTCCCACAGCAGCCCGCTGAGCAGCGCGCCCAGCGCGCCGCCGGCGCCGAAACTGACCGCCGCGTACACCGCCTGGCCCTGACCCTGCTGCGCGGCGCCGAAATATCGCCGCAGGAACTCGATCCCCGCGGCATGGAAGCTGCCGAAGCTGCCCGCATGCAGGCATTGCGCCACCAGCAGCAGCGCCAGGCTGTCGACACCGAAGCCAATCATCAGCCAGCGCACCGCGGCAAGCAACAGGCTCGCCAGCAGGATCGCGCGCAGGCCGAAGCGCGCCAGCAGCCGGTGCGCGCACGCGAACACGCCGATCTCGGCGATCACGCCGAGCGACCAGATCAACCCGGTCGCGGCGCGGGAGTAACCGTGCTGCTCGAGGTAGAGGCTGAAGAAGCCGTAGTACGGCGCATGCGAGAACTGCAGCAGGAACGAGGCCGCGAGGAAGGCCTGCACGGGGCGCGCGCCGAGCAGCTCGCGCAGCCCCCCGGCGGGCGGCTCGCGCCGCGCCACCGCGGGCTCGCGGATCAGCAGCGTGCCGGCGGCGATCAGCACCAGCAGCGCGAGCAGCAGCTGCGGCAGCCAGGTGACGCTGAGGCGGTCGAACAGCTGGCCGGCGCCGACCACCGCGACGATGAAGCTCACCGAGCCCCACAGCCGCACCTGCCCGTAGCGGTGCACCTGCTCGCCGAGCGAGGCCAGCGTGATCACCTCGTACTGCGCGAGGATCGCGTTCCAGAACACCGAGTGCAGCGCCACCACGGCGACCAGCCACCACAGATCCGTGCGCACCAGCAGCCCGGCGAAAGTGATCAGCGCGGCGAGGGCGCCGGTGCGGATGATCAGCAGGCGTCGCCCGCTGCGGTCGGCAAGCCAGCCCCAGACGTTCGGCGCGACGATGCGGATGGCGGCCATGACCGCGAGCACCACGCCGATCGCCGCGGCATCCAGCCCCACGGCCTGCAGGTACAGGCTCCAGTAGGGCATCATCGCCCCGAGGAAGGCGTAGTACAGGAAATAGAACGAGGACAGGCGCCAGTACGGAATACCGGCGACGGGAGCGCCCATCATCCCGTCGGCGCTACCACGCTGCCCGGCACCACCGGCGTCTCGCAGCGCACGTCCGCGTTCTGCGCGCGATGGCGCAGCCAGTGGTCCATCAATACCAGCGCCAGCATCGCCTCGGCGATCGGGGTGGCACGGATGCCGACGCAGGGATCGTGGCGCCCGTGCGTCACCACCTCGATCGGCTGGCCGAAGCGGTCGATCGAGCGCCCCGGCAGGCGCATGCTGGAGGTGGGCTTCAGCGCGATCGAGACCACGATGTCCTGCCCGCTCGAGATGCCCCCGAGGATGCCGCCGGAGTGGTTCGAGAGGAAACCCGCGGGCGTGATCTCGTCGCGGTGCTCGGTGCCCTTCTGCGCCACGGCCGCGAAGCCGGCGCCGATCTCCACGCCCTTCACCGCGTTGATGCCCATCATCGCGTGCGCGATGTCGGCGTCGAGGCGGTCGAATACCGGCTCGCCGAGGCCC
>DAORUQ010000277.1:0-3255 GCA_035433265.1 Pseudomonadales bacterium
GATGCGCTCGACCGAGCCGTCGAAGCGCGCGATGCCCTCGGCGCGCGCCGCGGCCGACGACAGCGTGCGATCGGCAGCCAGCTGGCTGAGCATCGCGATGCGCTCGCGCGGCAGCAGCGCGAGCAGGATCTGGTCCGTGCACAGGTTGAGCGACACCACGCGCTGCGGCGCTTCGGTGGCCCGCACCGCGCCGGCGCAGAACAACAGCAGCGCCAGCACCCAAACCCGCAGGTCGCCATTCATGGCGACGGGTATCCCTGCTCCAGCGCGTGGACCTTCGCGCACAGCGTGCTATTGAAGGGACAGGGCACGCCGGCGGCCTCGGCGCGCCGGCACAGGAAGCCGTTGATGTAGTCGATCTCGGTGCGCCGGCGGGCGAGCACGTCCTGCAGCATCGAGGAACGGTTCGCGGCGGTGCGGCGCGCGACCTCGGTGGCGGCGGCCGGCAGTTCCGCGGCGATGATGTGCTGGCCGAGCGCGTCGAGCACGGCCGCGGTCTCGAAGCACACGGCCGCGAAATCACGCCCCGGCTCGCCCGACTCCAGCAGCGCGCCGTTCGGGCAGCCGTGCACGGCGGTGAGCGCGTTGATCGTGCAGTTGACCGCGAGCTTGCGCCACATCTCGTGCTCGATGTCGTCGACCGGGCGGATCTCGAGGCGCCGGGTGGGCAGTGCGCGCGCGAGCGCCTCGGCTTCGTCACGCGGCCCGTGCGGGTAGCGCCCGAGCAGCGTGACGCCCCGGCCCGCGTGGCGCACGTGGAACGGCGCCGGGCACCAGGCGCCCTCGGTGCTGAGCGCGCAGAACAGACGCGCGTTGCCGACGAGCGTCAGCGCCTCGTCGTGGAATCCCATGCCGTTCTGCAACAGCACCACCGCTGCCTCGGGCGCCAGCCGGTGGGCGATGCCGGCCAGCGCGTCCAGCGTGTCGTAGGCCTTGGTGCACACCAGCAGTTGTGCGATCGGGGTGGCGGATTCGCGCGTTTCCAGCACGGGCTCGAAGTGCTCGCCGCCGGCGGCTGATTCCAGCGTTATGCCGTGATACGCTGCGTGCCGCGAGCGGTCGCGCGCGATCAGGCTGACCTCGTGGCCACTGGCCGCGAGGTTGGCGGCCCACAGGCAAGCCATCGAGCCCGTGCCGAGCACGTGCCAGGCAGGCGCAGTGGAGGGGGTTGCGTCGTCTGTCATCGCGGCATTATCCACGATCGGCGCGCCCGCGCTCGCGCCCGACGCATTCGATACGTACAAGAGGAGAACCCGATGCCGTCCTTCGACGTGGTGTCCGAAGTGGACCTGCACGCCTTCACCAACGCGGTCGATCAGGCCAGCCGCGTGATCGAGACCCGCTTCGACTTCAAGGGCGTGGACGCCGGCTTCGAGCGCAAGGAGCGCGTGGTGACGCTGCATGCCGAGGCCGAGTTCCAGCTCGAGCAGATGCTCGACATCCTTCGCGGCGCGCTGACCAAGTGCAAGATCGACCCGCGCGCGGTGAAACCGGGCGACGTGCAGAAATCCGGCAAGGTGGTGAAACAGGACGTCACGATGCAGCACGGGCTCGACACCGATCTGTGCCGCAAGATCGTGAAGATGGTGAAGGACGCCAAGCTCAAGGTGCAGGCCGCGATCCAGGGCGAGCAGGTGCGCGTGACCGGCAAGAAGCGCGACGACCTGCAGGACGTGATCGCGCTGCTGCGCGCGAGCGACATCGACGTGCCGCTGCAATTCGAAAATTTCCGTGACTGAGGATCCGGCGCGCGCCGCCCCGGCGCGCAGCTGGCGCGAGGCACTGCTGGTCTACACGCGCCCGCGCGTGTTCGCGATGATCTGGCTCGGCTTCAGCGCCGGGCTGCCGTTCCTGCTGATCGGGCCGACGCTCTCGGGCTGGCAGCGCGATGTCGGGGTCGAGCGCAGCGTGATCGGCTTCTTCAGCTGGATCGGCATCATCTATTCGATCAAGGTGCTGTGGGCGCCGGTGGTGGACCGCGTGGCGCTGCCGCTGCTGACACGCTGGCTGGGCAAGCGCCGCAGCTGGATGCTGGCCGCGCAACTCGTGATTGCCGCCGGGTTGCTGGGCATGGCGCAGGCCGATCCGGTGGCCGATCTCGCGCTGGTGGCGTGGTTCGCGCTGCTGGTGGCCTTCGGTTCGGCGACCCAGGACATCACGATCGACGCCTGGCGCATCGAGGCCATGGACCCGGAGTTCCAGGGCGCGATGGCCGCGGCCTACGTGCTCGGCTATCGCATCGCGCTGCTGGTGGCGGGCGCCGGCGCGTTCTACCTCGCCGAGGGCGCGTCGTGGGAAGTGGCCTACGTGGTGATGGCCGTGCTGATGGCCGGCGGTATCGTCACCACGCTGGCGTTGCGCGAGCCCGATCATGCGGCCGCTGCGGCGGCCCGGACGCTGGAATTGCGCGTCGAGCAGACGCTGGGGGCCTCATCACACCGCGGCCCCCTCGGGCGGGCGCTGGCGTTCCTGTCCGACGCGGTGGTCGCGCCCTTCGTGGATTTCTTCGCGCGCAACGGGCGCGAGGCGCTGCTGATCCTGCTGCTGATCAGCCTGTACAAGCTGAGCGACATCACGATGGGGGTGATGGCCAACCCCTTCTACCTCGACCTCGGATTCAGCAAGACCGACATTGCCGACGTCACCAAGATCTTCGGCTTCTTCATGACCATCGCGGGCGCGGCGCTGGGCGGCGTGCTGGTGGTGCGCTTCGGCATCGCGCGGCCGCTGGTGCTGGGCGCGGTGCTGGTGGCGCTCACCAATCTGCTGTTCGCCGGGCTGGCGGTGCTCGAGCCCAGCCTGGCGCTTCTGGCCGTGGTGGTGAGTGCCGACAACCTGAGCGGCGGCATCGCCGCGGCGGTGTTCATCGCCTACCTGTCGAGCCTGACCAACCAGGCCTACACCGCCACGCAGTACGCGCTGTTCAGCTCGCTGATGACGCTGCCGGCAAAGGTGATCGGCGGCTTTTCCGGCGTGGTGGTCGACGCGCAGGGCTACATGGCCTTCTTCCTCTACGCCGGCCTGCTCGGCATCCCCGCGATCCTGCTCTCGCTGCGCGTGCTGCGCCAACCCCCGTAGCTCCCGTGGGTCCGCCTACCTGTCCGCATTCATGCGGACCGGTAGGCAGGGTCGGGAATGCCTGTATCCGGATGAATCCGGACCCACGACGGCCCGTGTCCGGATGAATCCGGACCTAGAGACGGATGCCGCCGTCGGTTTCGATGACGCGGCCGGTGATGTAGTCGTTCTCGAAGA
>DAORUQ010000278.1:0-3213 GCA_035433265.1 Pseudomonadales bacterium
CGATCATGGCGATGAATCCCTTCGACGGTCAGACGCTTGCCGTCGCCTTCCCCGGCATATCCCTGGGCGGCATGCCGGCGGCCGGCGGTGCCGAGGCCGCGGGACTGGGCGCCGATGATCGCAGGCGCATGCAGGAAGCGCAGTCCGGCGGTGCCTGGAGCGCCGGCGACACGCTGGCCTACGACGAGATCATCGACCCGCGCGAGTTGCGCAACGTGCTGCTGGCGGGGCTGCGCACGGCGCTGTCGCGCCGCGTCGCGCCCGCCGGGCCCGCTATGCGCAGTGGCATCTGGCCCTGAACCTGTGGGTCGGGCTTCAGCCCGCCGGTGCCACGCGCAGCATATCGATGTGCGTGATGCCGTCCTCGTCGTAGGGATCACCCACGGCGACGAATCCGAACGAGCCGTAGAAATGTGCGAGGTGCGCCTGCGCGGCGATGCGGATCGGCACGCTGCCGAATTGCTCCGCCACGCGCGACAGTCCGCGCAGCATGAGCTCGCGCCCCAGCCCCTGGTCGCGGAACGGCGCCGTCGTCAGCACGCGGCCGATGGAATGCTCGGCAAAGCGCGCACCGGGCAGCAGCACGCGCAGGTACGCCGCGACTTCGCCTTCGCGGCCCCGGCCGATCAGGTGCCAGCCCGCGGGGTCGCGTCCGTCGGCATCGCGATAGGCGCAGCGCTGCTCGACCACGAAGACTTCCTCGCGTGCGGCCACGATCGCGTAAAGCGTGCTCGTGTCGAGCCCGGCGAAGTGCAACCATTCCCATCGGATCATCCGCGTCGTCTCCCGGTCAGGGCGCGGGCGGCAGGCTGCGCAGCAAAAAGTCGCGCACATTGCCGCCCATGAGCTTCACGATGCGGCGCTCGTCCACCCCGCGCGCGAGCAGCGCGGCGGTGATCGCGGACATGCCGGCGGCATCGATGGTGGTGGTCACGGCACCGTCGAAATCCGAACCGAGCGCAACCGCGTCCTCGCCGAGCAGGGCCACCGCGGCATCGAGCGCCGCGGCGATCCCCGCCGGACTCGCGTCGCAGATCGCCTCGGCCCAGAAGCCGATCCCGATGAGCCCGCCGCGCGCCGCGATGCGTTGCATCAGCGCATCGGGAATGTTGCGCGGGCCCGGGCAATGGCCGTAGGTGCCGGTGTGGCTGACAAGCAGCGGCGCGTCGGTCGCGGCCAGCACGTCCTCGACTACCGCGGGCGAGGAATGCGCGACGTCGATCACGATCCCGCGGCGCAGCATCTCGGCGAGCGCCGCTCGCCCGAACTCGCTGAGTCCCGCGCGGGAGGTGCCATGCAGCGAACCGCCCAGCGCGTTGTCGAAGAAGTGCTGCAGGCCCATGATGCGAAAGCCCGCCTCGTGAAGGCGGCCGATGTTTTCCAGCTTCCCGTCGAGCGCATGGGATCCCTCGGTGCCGAGCACCGCGCCGACGGTAGTCGCCCCCGAGCCGCGTTGCGCAATCAGCGATTCCAGGTCGCCGCGGGTCCGGATCACGCGCAGCCCACCCTGCGATCGGGCAACGAAGCCCTCGAGCCGCTCGGCCTGGTACAGCGCACGCTCGGTGAGCGAGTCCCACGTGCGCGGTGGCCAGCGCTGCACCAGCGCCAGCAGCGTGATGTCGTCACGCGCATCGGCTGCATTGCTCTCGTAGTTCAGGCCGTGCGGCGAGCGGGTCACCGTGGTCAACACCTGCAGCGCCACGTTGCCCTCGACGAGTCGCGGCAGGTCCACATGGCCGCGATTGCCGCGTTGCAGGAAATCGCGCGCCCACATCAGGCTGTCGGCGTGCAGGTCGGCCACGAAAAGCGATGCATGCAGCGCCACTGCACGCGCATCGGCGGTGCCGCCAGCCGCCACGGTATCGATGCGGTTCAGGTTGCGCTCGATGCGGCCGGGCGCAAACGCCAGCACCGAGATCACGGTTGCGAGCAACAGCAGCGACAGGACCGCCCCGATTCTCTTCATGCCGTATCGACGCTCCCCGTGTTCATCGGTCGTCTCCCGGATGCACCGCCGGCGCGCGATCTGCTAGGCTCGGTGTGCCGTTCAACAATAATCTTCCGGAGGCAACCCCGTGTCCAACACCCAATGCGCCCTGCTCGGACTCGCCAGCTGGCACGTGATCGTGCTGTTCCTGCTGGCGGGCTTCAGACTCTACACGAGCATCACGCAGAAGAAACCCGCCAACACCTTTGCCCCTGACGGCAGCGATGTGCCGGGCTTCGGCCAGCGCCTGGTGCGCGTCCATGCAAACTGCTACGAGAATATTCCGCTGTTCCTGGCGCTGCTCCTGTTCGCACTGGTGAGCAGCCAGACCGCGGTGACCGATCCCTCGGCAATGATCCTCCTCGGCGCGCGCGTCGGCCAGAGCGTGGTGCACATGATCTCCACCAGCGTACCGGCCGTGCTGCTGCGCTTCGCGCTGTTCCTGGTGCAGGTGCTGACGGTGGTGTGCTGGCTGTACCAGTTCCTGACTGCCTGAGTTCGTCCGTGCCCTGGGTCCGCATTCATGCGGACATTGTCCGGATGAATCCGGACCTACGGTGTGGGCAGGAAATCCATCGGCAAGCCGATGTGCTCGGCCCACACGAAATCGCGGTGCGCGAGCAGCAGCGGATTCAGGGCCGACTCGACCACCGGCCCGATAGCGGCGTAAGCCGTACGGATGAAGTCAGGCATCGGGCACTGCCCGGGCGGCATCGGGCTGACGATGTTCGAGAACGCGGCCCAGTACAGGTCGGCGGCGCTGAGCGAGTCGCCAACGAGATAACGGCTGCCGGCTTGCTGCTGGCGCTCGAGGGTGCGGCCGAGGAATTCCAGGATGCGCGCCACCTCGCCCGGCGCGGCTTGCGCAGCGTCGTCGCGGTACGAGTAGCGTTCGGCCATGCGCCGTATCGATTCGGGCGCCTGCCCCGAGCCCATGATCGGCGCGAAGATCATGATGCGCCTCATCCAGCCGAGCCCGCGCCGTCCGATGATCTCCCGCGTGATGCCAAACATGCGCGCGCGCTGCTCCACGTCCTCGGGAATGAGTCGTGGCGTGGGCGCCAGGCGCTCGGCAAGGAACAGGATGTCGAGCGAATCGGTGCGCGGTGGTTCGTCCTGCCACACCGCGACGGGCGCCGAGGTCTGTCCCGTCCAGTCACGCAACTCGGCGTTTTCCCCACCGCCCTCCTGCGCCACGGCCAGGTAATCCAGCCCCTTGACCTTGA
>DAORUQ010000279.1:0-3145 GCA_035433265.1 Pseudomonadales bacterium
GCTGTTCGATGCGCTGGAGGAACGCTCGGTGTCGGGCGTGCTGGTGCAGGTGGGCATGTTCGCGCTGATCTTCGCGCTCACGCTCGCGGTGACGGCCGCGCACCTGATGGTCAAGCGCTGGCTGCAGCTCGACTGGCGGCGCTGGCTGACCGATCGCGTGATCGGACACTGGATGGCGAGAGGGCGCCATTACCGGCTGCTGTTCACGGCGGGCGAGCACGACAACCCGGACGGGCGCATCGCGGAGGACATCCGCATCGTCACCGAGACCACGATCTCGCTGGCGCACACGCTGGTGTACTCGCTGCTGGTGCTCGGCATGTTCATCGACATCCTGTGGCAGGTCTCGGGCTCGGTGCACCTGCCCGGCACCGGGATCCACGTCTCGGGCTACCTGGTATGGCTCGCGTTCCTGTACGCCGGCATCGGCACCGTGCTCGGCTGGAGTTTCGGCCGCCCGCTGGTGCGCTCGACCAACGCGCTGCAGACCGCGGAAGCGGACTTCCGCTTCGGCCTGGCGCGCGCGCGCGAGCACTCGGAGGCCATCGCGCTGATGCACGGCGAACCGATGGAGCGCTCGAGCGCCACGCGGCGCTTCGTGCGCATCGCGCTGCAGTGGTACCGCCAGTCGCGCGCCTACATGGGCATCGTGGCCTTCTCGACCGGCTACGGCGCGCTGCTGCCCGTGTTCCCGATCCTGGTCGCCGCTCCGCAGTACATCGCCGGCGCGATGACGCTCGGCGTACTGATGCAGGCCGCGCAGGCTTTCCAGCGGCTGACCTCGGCGCTGTCGTGGCCGGTGGACAACCTCGGCGACATGGCGCGCACGCGCGCCTCGGCCGACCGCGTGCTGTCGCTGTACGAGGACATGCAGCGCCTCGACGCCGAGGCGCGCGCGCCGGACGGCAACCGCATCGCGCTCGCACACGATGCACATGCACGCATCAGGATCAAGGACCTCTGCATCGCCGATCCCGAGGGCCGCATCCTGCTCGAGCATCTCGACCTCGAGATCCGCCGCGGTGAGCGCGTGCTGGTGGCGGGCGACCCGGCGGTGACCAGCAGCCTGTTCAAGGTGATCGGGGGCCTGTGGCCATGGGGCCGCGGCCACGTGCAGTTGCCCGACAAGGACTGCATCCAGTTCATGCCGCAGCGCCCGTTCCTGCCCGAGGGGACACTGCGCCAGGCGCTGTGCTACCCGCAGCGCCCGGATGCCTTCGCCAACGAGGCGGTGCTGCGCGCGCTCGAGTGCTCCGGCAGCGGATGGCTGGCGCCGCGGCTGGACGAGCGCGACAACTGGGAGCAGTCACTGCCGCTGCGCGCGCAGCAGCGTCTGGGCTTCGCGCGCGTGCTGCTGCTGCGCCCGGCGTGGATCCTGCTCGAGGAAGCGACCGATGCCTTCGACCCGCGCGGCGAGCGCATCATCCTGGAAATGCTGCAGCACGAGCTGCCCAGCAGCGCCATGTTGACGATCAGCTTCCACAGCGGCCTGGAAGCGCTGCATCACCGCAAGATCGTGCTGAACCGCCTCACCGAGGAGCGCTTCCTGTTCGAGGGCAAGCGCGAGAACGGCTCATCGCCTCACTGAAAGCCCGCCGGCAGCCAGCCGCGCTCCACCGCGTCGCGAAAGCTCCACGCCGGCGTGGTCTCGGTGCGATAGCTCCAGAAGAACCAGCCGCGGTAGTGCTCGAAGGCGAGCAGTTGCGCCGCCGCGTAGCCACGCAGGGCGGTGTGCTGCCGGAAGGCGTCCATGTGCTCGAGCGCGTGGTTGTAGGGCCCCGGCGCCCACAGCGATACCACCTTCAGGTCGAGCCCGAGGCTCCATTCCCCGGCAATCGCGGGCACGCCGAGCTCGCGCTGGATCTCCATCGCCTCGTCCTTCCACAGCATGCCGGCCTTGTGCAGGTGGCCGTGGATGTCGAGGTCGATGTCGGTGCGCTCGAAGCACTGGTAGCGGTGCACGTCGAACAGCACGTTGGCGAAGCCCGGTTCCTGGAACAGCCCGAGGAACTCGCGGTGCGGGCGAAAGCCGTCGTGGAACACCACGGCGACGTCCTGCGGCGCGCAGTGCGCGCGTATCGCGCGGTTGGCGCGCCGGTAGTAGTCCTTCAGCAGCTCCGTGGGCACGTCGGAGTGCGGCTCGTTCAGTACCTCGATGGCGTGCAGGCCGCGGCGGCCGCGATAGCGCGCGGCGAGCCGCCCCAGCACCTCGACCGAGTGCGCCAGGTATTCCTCGCGCGTGTGCCACTCGCAGACGTCCTTGATGCCGCCGTTGTCGAAGCCGTTCTGGCAGCCAGGGGCCGCGTGCAGGTCGAGCACCACGCGCAGCCCGAGCTCCTCGGCCCAGTCCATGGCGCGGTCGAGCACCTCGATGCCGCCCTCGACGAAGGGATGCGGGTTCGCGCCGTAGGCAGCGTGATAGGGATAAGGCGGCCCGAAGATCCAGTGCCCGAGCGGGATGCGCACGGCGTTGATGCCGCGCGCGGCGAGCCAGGCAAAATCCTCGCGCGTGATGAAGCTGTCCCAGTGCGCGCGCAGCAGTCGCGGCGCGGCGGCGCCGAGCTCCGCGCACCACGTGGTTTCGTCGGTGGCCGCCAGCCCGGCGAACAGGCTCGGCTTCATCCACTTCTCCAGCACCAGCCAGCCGCCGAGGTTGACGCCGCGCAGGCGCATGTTCGTACTCGTGTGTTCCATGGGATCCGCTCCGTGGGCTGCGGCGGGAGTTTATACTTCGCCGGGTGACGATGGCGACGCGAGGCAGCTCAAGGATGCAACAACTCACGACGACGCCGCCCGGACGACGCGGCCTCGTGGCGACACTCGCGGCCTGTGCCGCGTGGCTCGCGCTGCTGTACGCCTTCCGCTTCGGGTTCATGGAGATCGAGGCCGAGGCCGACCCCTGCCTCAACGACCCGCTCGGCGCGCTGTGCCGCGCGCGCGCAGTGATCGGCATGTCGATCCACCTGCAACTGTTCGGCACCGCGGCGCTGGTGCTGGCACTGGCCGCGCACCTGCGCCTCGGCCGTCTCAAGCGCGCCCTCGCGCTGGCAGGACTGTTCGCGGCGCTGCTCGCACTGGTGCTCTACAACGTGCGCTACGGCGCGCCGGCGGCGGTGATCGCGCTGCTGGCGCTGGCGGATCTGGG
>DAORUQ010000280.1:0-3094 GCA_035433265.1 Pseudomonadales bacterium
TGCTCGCGGTGCGGCTCCGCGCTCGTTTCCATGCATTGCGGCGACGTGCTGGAGGTGGCGCTGGGTAGCACCGACGGTGATCCGGGCGTGCGGCCGGGCGAGCACATATTCGTGGGATCCAGGGCCTGCTGGTACGAGATCGCCGATGCACTCCCCCGGTTCGAGGAATGGCCGCCGGGGTTCGAGGGCTGAGCGTTCTTCCTCACACCGGATCCAGGAATATCGGTGACGACCACGCCCGCTCCTGTGCCGGCGCGAGACAGTCCTCGCCCTGCGTGCGGTAGTCCCCGACACAGGGATCGGCCCTGAGACAGACGCCGTCGGCATCCTTCTCGCAGCGCAGCGGGTCGGCGTTGACCGTGGGCGAGGGCGCCTGGATCGCGCGCACGTAGTAGAGCGTCTCGCGGCCGCCCGCACTGAATTCCTCGTCCTCGAACTCCACGGTGCATTCCTCGCCGCCGCCCTCGCAGGCGAGCACGCGCCACGGGTCCTCGACCAGCCCGCTCACGTCCTCGCCCGGTGTCTGCTGCGGACGGATGCGCACGACCTCGATGCGCGTGATCGCATGGCGCGTGTCGCCCGGGTAATAGCATTCGCCGAGGCAGAGTTTCTCGAGGCGTCCCGCGCCGAGCGCATCGATCGAGTCCTGCGGGCAGCCCGGCTTCTGCTCGAAGGCGCCGGCCGCGCGCACGCGAAAACGCGGGTTCTGCGCGATGCGTGCCTCGCCGCCCATCGGCAGCCGCGCCTCGCCGCCGGCGCGGTCGATCAGGTCGAACCACAGCAGGATGCGCGGGCCGCTGGTGCCGTAGACCTCCTTGCGCGCCAGCGCGGCCCAGATGTCCTCGCGCCGGCGCGAATCGGCGTGCACCGCGACCAGGCCGCCGGTCAGGAAGAAGCTCGACTGGCGCTCCATCATCTGGAACAGCACGGCGCGGCGCTCCTGCGCGAGTTCCTCCGGCGTGCGCGCGCGCGCGAGCTTCGGGCCGTCGTAGTCCTGCATCGCCTGCAATGCGCGCTCGCTCACCGGGCCGCGCGCCTCGGTCATCGGGATGCGCGCGTATTCCTTGTAGCCCGTGCCGGGGCGCGCGGAGTGCACGTCGGAGGAGGCCATCAGGCCGAAACGGAAGCGGCGCGGCGCGCCCGGCTCGTCGAAGTTGCCGATCGCCAGCGCGTACTGCGTGGCGCCGCCCGGGCGATAGTTCTGCGCCGGCAGGAAACAGTCGCGGCACTGTCCGGCATCCAGCCAGTCGGCGCTCCCGGCGCCGGCCACCACGCCGAATTCCATGCCGGTGCCGGCGTCCACGGCGCGCTGGCGCGTGGCGGCGGCGCGCGTGTCGCATGCCGCGGCATCCGTGCCCTCGGCGAGGCAGCGCTCGCGCACGATCTCGCCGGCGCGCCAGCACACCGGCAGGTAGTCGGCCGAAGGCTCCGGGCAGCGCAGGCCATCGGCAGTGGCGATGGCGGGCCGCCAGGGCCGGTATTCCTCGGAGTTGCCGTGGCCCGAGTACACTTCGACGAGGAACTGGCGCTTGGGGTCATGCATCGCGCCGGCGAGCTGCTTGTCCCAGGTGCTGTTCATCGCGCTGTACAGGCCCCAGGTGTTGCCGTGCGGGATCACGATGCTCTCCAGGCCGCTCTCGTCGAGCTTGCGGAACAGTTCGACGGGCGTGGCGGCCCATTCGCGGCAGTCCGCCGGCAGTTCGCGCGTGTCCACGCCGTCGGGGCAGTCGGGCACGTCGAGCATTTCCCTGCCGAAGCGGTTGAAGTCGAGGTACGAGCGCAGGTGGCGCGGGTCGAGCAGCGGCATGCCCAGGCGCTGGCGCAGTGGCGGCACGAAGGCGGCCACGCTCACACCGGGGTTGCGCGCGGCGATCGGGCGCAGCGGCACCCGGCCTTCCGCGGTGTCGCGAAAGATCACGTTCTTGTGGCCGAAGTGGTTCGCGGCGTCCAGCTGCGACATCTGCGTCCACTCGTAGCCGAGGAACGAGACCAGGTCCGGGTTGGCGGGGTCGGCGAGGGCGTTGCACTGGCGGATCGCCTCGCGCGTGGACTCCCAGCGCGGCGGCGTCAGCCCCTCGGCATGGTCGTTGATCGACCAGAAATCCAGCCGCGAACAGTAGCGCGCGAAATCACAGGCGTCCGCCGGCGGGTGCGGGCCGTCGCCCTGCATCATCGGCAGGCTCATCAGGTTCGCGTCGGTGGAGTAGATGGTGTGCACGTGCAGGTCGCCGAACAGGATCTGCCTGCCCGCGGCCGGTCCGGCGTCGATCGGCGTGCCCGCCTCGCTGGCGGTGTGCGGGACCGGCGGCGTCGGCTGGCCCGCTGCCGGTGCCCGGCCGAGCCAGCCTTGCGCGCCTGCATAGAGGAGCGCGCCGGCGGCCACTAGCGCCACGATCAATGCGATGGCAAAGCGCTTCATCCTGCCTCCCGGTTCTTGTTGTGAGCGCGCGCCGGGAAGCGGCCGGTCGCGCGGGATTCGGGTCGGCGCGAGGCGCCTGCGCGGGATGGTACTCCGCGCGGGGAGCTTTGGTCAGTCGTTCAGTGCAGAGAGCCGCTGCGCCGGGGCGGCGGGGGTTCCTGCCCGCCCTCGTCGTCGGCGCCGGGCGTGCCGGCGGCGTCCATTTCCTCCTGAGCCAGCTGGTCCAGCACCACGTCGCCGATGTGGTCCAGCAGCGCCTGCACCACGCGCCCCTGCTCGTCGGCGGTGCGCACGTCGAGGGCGTAGATCACGGACATCAGCGCCTCGACGGCCACGGTCACGCTGGCGGCACCGGGCGTCAGATCGGGGGAGGCGAACTGCTGGGCCTCGGCCTCGAGCTCGTCGACCAGTTGCGCGGCGAGGCGCTGCAGGCTGCAGGTGGGGCAGCCGCTCTCGTCGCCGCTGTGCGAGCGGTCGAGCCGGCGCAGCATGCGGCGCAACTGGACAATGGACTGGCGCTTGCCGATCGCGCTCATGGGGCAATCTCCTGCTGGACTGGTCCCGCCTGCTGGCGGGCACGGCATTATACGTGCCGGCGGCCGGCTCCGGGGCGGCGGCCATGTGGGTTGATGGGATGGTCCCCTCCCTCCTTACCGGCATCGAGTGCCAGACTGG
>DAORUQ010000281.1:0-3057 GCA_035433265.1 Pseudomonadales bacterium
GCTGAAGTCCACCGCGGGCCCGCTCTGGTCGCCGAAAATGAAATCCGCGCCCGCCGTTTCCAGCTGCGGGTGCGTGGTAGGCACGTGGTAGGACTCGAAAAAGGCTTCCTGGGCCACTTTCCAGTTGCCGGGCGCCGCGATCTCCTTCCACCAGTAATGGTGCATGTCGCCGATCGCGAGGTCCTCGATGAGCTGGCGCACCGGCGCGATGAAATCGTCGAAGGGCTCGGGATTACGGGCCAGATTGATGAAGACGAAGCCGGCGAACACGGCGACGCTGACTTCCTTCAGCGCGACGTCGCTGTCGCGCAGTTCGCCGTTGCGGAACTCCTGGCGCTCGAGCACGTACTGGACCTGGCCGCGCAAGTCCCAGCGCCAGCCGTGGAACGGGCAGATGATGCGATCATGCTCGAACTTCCCGCAGCCCTCGCCCAGCGCGGTGCCGCGATGCGGGCAGAAGTTGTGATAGGCCTTGACCGTGGCGGCGTCCACGCGGACCAGCAGCACGGACTGGTCGCCGATCTCGTAGACCGTGTAGTCACCGCCTTGCGGGATCTCGTCGAGGCGCGCGGCGGCTTGCCAGACGCGGCTCCACAGTTTTTCGAACTCCAGCGCCGCGAAAGCCGGATCGATGTACCGCCCGGAGCTGATGCTGTGCGCCGTCGTACGCCAGTTCGACGGCCAGGCTGCGTCGCTTTGCTGGGTTACGCCCTCAACTACGTCGCTCATCTCCCGTATCTCCGGCATCCACTGTTTGCTTGTTGTTTGTCGATCTTCAGACCAGGCGCTGGGACGCCGCGACTCTACCGCATCGGAAAGACCCCATGCCACTCGGCGCGATGCAATCCGGCCCCGCATTGCCGCCGCCGGGAGATAGCCGGCGATGCATGAGCATCTCCCCGGGACACCGTCCCGATATCACCCATGTCGCGATCATAGCGCCGCACGCCATGCGGCTCAATTTATTTGTCCGGACACATTGAGCAGCAGCCGGTATCTATCCGTTGATATTACGAAGTTGATATAGTGCGTCGGGTGCAAATATATCCGGACATATTCAATCTGTTGTCCGTTGTCGCGACTCCTGCCCCTGGCGGCCTGCCTTCCCAGACCGCGGGCAGACGCAACGGGGGAGGACTGTTGCACGGTGGGCAGCCGGCACGAGAAGGAAGCTATTGGTATGCCACTGCAAAACGGGCGCTACACGAGCGCGGGCACATCCGGCCTGACCGACGGGTGGACGCTGGCGCGGCTCACGGTTACTTCTGGCGATGCCGCTTTCCGGTGCGATGGGACCGTTTGCGGGCATCGCCGCCGCCCAGGACGGCATTCTCTACCGTTGCGCTGACGCGGACGTTAGCATCCTGGCACTGAAACCGGCGCAAGACGCCACCTGACAACAACTTTCGCTTGACTGGAGTCGCACATGACCGACAAGACGCTGGACTGTTCCGATCTCGACCGCCACATGGGCAAGCCGATCGATCCGGGTCGCCTGAAGGAACCGCTGGCGAACAACGACATCCGGCGCTGGGTGCAGGCGATGCACTACCCGAACCGCGTGCACTACGAGGACGAGTTCGCCGCGCAGAGCCGCTTCGGGCGCATCGTGGCGCCGCAATCCTTCGCCGTTGCCACCGATGACGGCCACGGCACCGCACCGGCCTGTGTGGGCCTCATCCCCAATTCGCACCTGATCTTCGGTGGCGACGAGTGGTGGTTCCACGGCCCGCGCATCTACGGCGGCGACCTGATCCACAACGAGCGCGTGCCGCTCGACTACGTGGTCAAGGACACCAAGTTCGCGGGGCCGACCTGCTTCCAGCGTGGCGACAACCGCTACTACAACGCGCAGGGCGACCTGATCGCCACGCAACGTTCCACCAGCATCCGCTATCGCGCGGACCTCGCGCGCGAAATGGGCTCGCTGGATGCCACCGAGGATCCCGAGTGGACGGATCAGCAATTGCTGCAGCTGGAGGAGGAGAAGTTCTCCTGGATCAGGATGCTGCACGAGCTGGGGCACGGCAAGCGCTATTGGGACGAGGTGAACGTCGGCGACAAGCTGCCGACCCGCGTCATCGGCCCGCACAGCATCGCGAGCTTCACCACCGAGTGGCGCGCCTACCTGTTCACGATCTGGTGCGGCGTGATCCGCCGCACCGATCTGGACATGGAAGCGCTCGGCTTCACCGCGGACATGGCCGGCAAGGAACAGGATCCGGTGCTCGAGAAGGAGAATCCCGAGCAGACGGACGGCGCCTATATCGGTCCGTCGCGCGGTCATCTCTTCCCGCGCTGGGCCCGTTATGTGGGCATGCCGCGCTCCTACGGTTACGGCGCGTCGATGGGCGCGTGGATTCTCGATTATCTCGGCGGCTGGGCCGGCGAGTGGGGTCAGGTCGTTCATTCCAACTGCGCCTATCGCGGCCCCGCATTCACCGGCGATATCACGATCATGAACGCCGAGGTGATCGGCAAACTCGTCGACGATCAGGGCCGTTCGATCGTGCAGGTCGACTTCAAGATGAGCAACCAGCTCGGCACGGTCATGTCGACGGCCAAGGCGGAAATCGAACTGCCGAAAAAGTAACGGGCCACCGCGCGGGGCCGGCGCGCAAGCGCCGGCCCCGCGACAACCGCAACCACGAGGAGACGGCATGGGATCACTTTCCGGCAAGGTCGCCGTGGTCACCGGCGCCAGTCGCGGTATCGGCAAGGGAATCGCGCTGGCCCTTGCGAGCGAAGGGGCCACGGTTTATGTCACGGGGCGTACGGTTACGCCGGGCTCCTCGCCGTTACCGGGCACCGTCGGCGAGACCGCCGCGCAATGCAACAGTCGCGGCGGCACGGGCGTAGCCGTCCAGGTCGATCATGGCAGGGACGACCAGGTCGCAGCCCTCTTCGAGCGGGTCGAGCGCGAGCAGGGCCGCCTCGACATCCTGGTCAACAATGCGTTCGCGTTGCCGGACGACCTGACACAGCCGAAGCCGTTCTGGGAGAAGCCGCTCTCCAATTGGGAGATGATCGATGTCGGCGTGCGCTCGAATTTCGTTG
>DAORUQ010000282.1:0-3037 GCA_035433265.1 Pseudomonadales bacterium
CGTACTCGTGCGTGCCCCGCAGGACAATGGCGGGCAGCACAGCCAGCGACGCACCGGGCCGCTCGATCGCAACGAAAGGGCGTTTGCGACACCCTCTTCAGCCCGACAAGGGCCCTCTAGCCCGGGGCTACGCGATCTCGAGGATCACCACCGGTATCTCGCGCGTCGTGAGCGACTGGTAGTGGGCGTAGGTGGGCACGCGCGCCGTGAGCGCGGTCCACAGCGCCGCGCGCTCCTCGCCGGTGGCGATGCGCGCGCGGGCGGCATGGCGCTTGCGGGCAATGTAAACGCTAACGTCCGGGCGCGCGCGCAGGTTGCTGACCCAGGCCGGGTCCGTGGGCATGCCGCCCTTGCTGCCCACCACCATCAGTTTGCCGTCGATACGAAACCACGGCAGCACGGCCTGGCGCGGCGTGCCGCTCCTGCGCCCGCGGGTTTCCAGCAGCAGCGCCGGTTGCGGCGCGAAGCCGGCCTGGCGCGCGAACACGCGGTTCAGCAGCGACTCGCCGCTCCAGCGCACCAGCGCACGGTCGAAGGCCAGGCCCGAGGGCGACATCAGGATTTTCATCAGCAGCGACATGGGCGCGTTCCCCGGGGAATACACGGGCAGTTTACCCAAATGCCGGCGCATCAGGCTGTCCGTCGGTTCCCGGCGTTGCTCCGCGCGCCCGCGCTTCATTACCATGGCGGACCATTCACGCACCGCGCCGGGGGTTGCGCACCACATGTCCGACCATCGCCCCGTGGGCGTTTTCGATTCCGGCGTGGGCGGGCTCTCGATCGTGCGCGAGATGCGCCGGCAGATGCCGCGCCTGGACATCGTCTACGTCTCCGATGCGCGCTACCTTCCCTATGGCGAGAAATCCGATGCGTTCATCCGCGAGCGCGCCTTCGCGATCAGCGATTTCCTGCTCGCGGCCGGTGCGCGCGCGCTGGTCATTGCCTGCAACACCGCCACCGCGGCCGCGGCGCACGCGCTGCGCGCGCACTACGCGCTGCCCATCGTCGGCATCGAGCCGGCGGTGAAGCCGGCCTCGCAGGCCACGCGCAGCGGCATCGTCGGCATCCTCGCCACCGCCGGCACGCTGCAGAGCCGCCGGTACGCCGGGCTGCTCGAGCGTTTCGGGCATTTCACGCGCGTGCTGAGCCAGCCGGCGAGCGGGCTGGTGGAGCAGGTCGAGGCGGGCGATCTCGACGGGCCGCGCACGCTGGCGCTGCTGCGCAGCTGCCTGCAGCCGCTGCTCGATGCCGGCGCCGACACCGTGGTGCTCGGCTGCACGCATTACCCGTTCCTGCTCGAGGGCATCCGCGCCGTGGTCGGTCCGGGCGTGCAGGTGATCGACCCCGGCGCCGCGGTGGCGCGTCGCGTCGCGCAGGTGCTGGGCGCGGCGGTCGATGGCGGCGGCCTGCTGCGCTGCTACACCAGCGGCGACGCGCCGGCGCAGCAGGCGCTGATGAGCCGCCTGCTGGGCGAGGCGGTCATGGTGCAACCGCTGCCCGAAGCCAGTTGCGTGCCGCCGCGCGTCGCGCTGGCGCGCTGAATCCGTGACGCGAAGGCCCATGCCGCCCGATCCCGCCACCGTGACCACGTTTTACCTCGAGATGCGCGCACCCGCCGAGCTGCGGCCCGCGAGCGGCCGCGACGCGCTCGCGGTGCGCGAGTGCGAGATCCCGCAGTTCGAGCTGAACCGCTTCCTGTACCGTTTCGTCGGCGCCGCGTGGGAATGGACCGACAAGCTGGGCTGGAGCGACGCGCAATGGCGGGCCTGGGCCGAGGATCCGGCGCTGCGCACCTGGGTTGCGTATCACCGCGGTTCGCCCGCGGGCTATTTCGAGCTGCACAAGCAGCCCGGCGACGCCGTCGAGATCGCGTATTTCGGGCTCGCGCAGGCGTTCATCGGCCGCGGTTTCGGCGGCGAGCTGCTCACGCGCTGCATCGGGTGCGCGTGGGAGTGGGGCGCCTCGCGCGTGTGGGTGCACACCTGCTCGCTCGACCACCCCGCGGCGCTGGCGAACTACCGCGCGCGCGGCATGCGGCTCTATCACCGGGAAATCCACCCTCGCAAAGGCATCGAGACATCATGAAATCCAGGCCGCGCCGTTCGGCGCTCTACATGCCCGGTTCCAACGCGCGCGCGCTCGACAAGGCGCGCACGCTGCCGGCCGACATGCTGATCCTCGACCTCGAGGACGCCGTGGCGCCCGAGCGCAAGCCCGCGGCGCGCCAGCAGGTGCGCGAGGCGATCGCCGCGGGCGGCTACGGCAGGCGCGAACTGCTGGTGCGCGTCAACGCGCTCGACACGCCGTGGGGCGCAGAGGACCTGCGCGCCTTCGCCGGCGCGGGCGCCGACGGCATCGTGCTGTCGAAGGTCGCCTCGCCCGCGGACGTGCTGCAGGCCGTGCGGATACTCGAGGCGAGCGGCGCACCGGATTCGCTCGCGCTGTGGTTCATGGCCGAGACCGCGCGCTGCATCCTGCACATCGACGCGATCGCCGGCGCGCACCCGCGCCTCGCCGGCATCCTGCCCGGTACCTCTGATCTCGCGCACGAGCTGCGCGTGCGTCACACCGCGGACCGGCTCGGCTTCATCGCCGCGCTGAACCTCTGCGTGCTGGCGGCGCGCGCGCACGGGCTCGACGTGCTCGACGGCGTGCACCTGGATCTCGAGGACGACGCCGGGCTGCGCCGGGCCTGCGAGCAGGGGCGCGACCTCGGCTTCGACGGCAAGACCCTGATCCATCCGCGCCAGCTCGAGGCGGCCAACGCGGTGTTCGCGCCGGCGGCGGACGAGATCGATCGCGCGCGCGAGATCATCGCCGCCTGGCGCGAGGCCAGCGCGCGCGGCAGCGCCCTGGTGGTGATCGGCGGCAAACTGGTGGAGAACCTGCACGTGGCCGAGGCCGAGCGCCTGCTCGCGGTGGCCGAGGCGGTGGCGCAGATGGGGTGGTAGGGCGATCTACTCGTGGCGCAGCGCCTGGATCGGGTCGAGCCGAGCGGCGCGGCGCGCCGGGAAGTAGCCGAACACCACGCCGATCA
>DAORUQ010000283.1:0-3028 GCA_035433265.1 Pseudomonadales bacterium
GGCTGGAGCGCGTGCTCGGCGTCGGGCACTCGATGGGCGGGCATGCCGTGGTGCTCGCTGCCGCGGCACGGCCTGATCGATTCCGCGGCCTGCTGCTGGTCGACCCGGTGATCGTGGCGCCGGAAATCGGGGCGCTGGTGGCGGGCGGCGTGTCGGCCGAATCGCACCCGATCCGCCGGCGCCGCAACCGTTGGGACTCGGCGCAGGAGATGTTCGACTCCTTCAGGGCAAAGGAACCCTATTCGCGCTGGGACGCCGGTGTGCTCATGGACTACTGCCGCTACGGGCTGGAGCCGGCAGAGGGGGGCGGCTATGTGCTCGCGTGCCCGCCCGACCTGGAGGCCGAGGTCTATGCTGGCGCGGGCACCAGCGACATCTATGCGCTGCTGCCGCGCGTGCGCGTGCCGGTGGAAATCATCCGCGCACGGGCGCGCCGCCCCGAGGAGAGTCTCTTCGACTTTTCGGCGTCACCGACGTGGGATCGCCTGGCCGCGCAGTTCCCGGACGCGACCGACGAGCAACTCCCCGACTGCTCGCATTTCATCCCGATGGAGCGCCCGCGCTGGATGGCGGAGCGCATCGCGCGTGCCGACGCGCGCATGGTCGCCGGCACGGTCTGAGCGATGGAGCTCTCGCTGTTTGCCCGACGCTTCGGCGGCGACTCGGGCGTGGTCGACCTGATGCGCGACCTCGGCGAGGCGGTCTCGATCCATCCCGACATGATCATGATGGGCGGCGGCAATCCCGGTCGCGTGCCGGCCGCGGAACGGCTCTACCGCGAGCGCCTGCGCGCGGTGCTGGACGATCCCGCGCTCGCGCACGGCATGCTCGGCGTGTACCAGTCGCCCCGGGGCGACGAACGCTTTCGCGCAGCGCTGGCACGCATGCTGCGCGAGGAATGCGGCTGGGCGGTGGGGCCGGAGAACGTCGCCGTCGCCAACGGCAGCCAGTCGGCCTTCTTCGTGCTGTTCAACCTGTTCGCCGGCGAGTTCGAAGGCGGGCGGCGCAAGCACATCCTGCTGCCGCTGGTGCCGGAATACATCGGCTATCGCGAGGTCGGATTGAGCGACGGCATGTTCCATGCCGAGCGGCCCGCGATCGAGCGTCTTCCCGGGCAACTGTTCAAGTACCGCGTCGACTTCGGGCAGTTGGCGCCCGACGCCTCGGCCGGCGCGATCTGCGTGTCGCGCCCGACCAACCCCACGGGCAACGTGCTCGGCGACGCGGAGATCGCGCGCCTCGATGCGCTGGCGCGCGCGCACGGCATACCGCTGATCATCGACGGCGCCTACGGCACGCCGTTCCCGCACATGCTGTTCACGGGGGCCACGCCGCACTGGAACGACAACACGGTGGTGGTGCTCAGCCTGTCGAAGCTGGGGCTGCCGGGGCTGCGCACCGGGATCATCGTGGCGCGCGAGGAGATCGTTGCGGCCTATGCGCGCGCGAACACGATCCTGAGCCTCGCCTGCGGCAACGCGGGACCCGCGCTGGCGACCGCGCTCCTCGAACACGGCGAGCTGCTGGCGCTGGCGCGCGAGCACATCGGCCCGTTCTACCGCGACAAGGCGGCGCGCGCGCTCGAGGCACTGCGCCACGAGATCGCCGGCTTGCCGTGCCGCATCCACACGCCCGAGGGGGCGATGTTCCTGTGGCTCTGGTGCGAGGGCATCCCCGGCGGAAGCCACGCGCTGTACCAGCGCCTGAAGCAGCGCGGGGTGCTGGTGGTGCCCGGGCGCGACTTTTTCCCCGGCCTCGTCGGCCCCTGGGAGCACCGCGACGAGTGCCTGCGCCTGAGCTATGCGCAGGACGAGGAGCGCGTTCGGGCCGGCATCGCGATCATCGGCGACGAGCTGCGCCGCAGCTACGGAGGCTAGGGCATGTCGCGCGCATTCCTCGATCATCTGGCAGGCGAGCTCGCGCAGATCGAGTGTGAGGGCCTGACCCGGCACGAGCGCCAGATCGCGACGCCGCAGGACGCGGTGATACGCGTGGCCGGCGGTGGGCAGGTGATCAACTTCTGCGCCAACAACTACCTCGGGCTCGCGAACCACCCCGCGCTGATCGCCGCCGCGCGCGAGGGACTGGAGCGCTTCGGCTTCGGCATGGCCTCGGTGCGCTTCATCTGCGGCACGCAGACGCTGCACCGCGAGCTGGAGGAGGGGCTGAGCGCCTTCCTCGGCACCGAGGACACCATCCTGTATTCCTCGTGCTTCGACGCCAACGGCGGATTGTTCGAGACCATCCTGGACGAACAGGACGCGGTGATCTCCGACGCGCTGAACCATGCCTCGATCATCGACGGCATCCGCCTCAGCAAGGCGCGGCGTTACCGCTACGCCAACAACGACCTCGGGGATCTCGAGCGCCAGCTGCGCCAGGCCGATGCAGATGGCGTGCGCTTCAAGCTGATCGCCACCGATGGCGTGTTCTCGATGGACGGCATCGTCGCGCGCCTCGACGCGATCTGCGACATCGCCGCGCGCTACGATGCGCTGGTGATGGTCGACGATTCGCACGCGGTCGGCGTGATCGGCGCGCGCGGACGCGGCACGCCGGAGCACTGCGGCGTGACGGGGCGCGTGGACATCATCACCGGCACGCTGGGCAAGGCGCTCGGCGGCGCCTCGGGCGGCTACACCTCGGGCCGGCGCGAGATCGTGCAGTTGCTGCGCCAGCGCAGCCGGCCGTACCTGTTCTCGAACTCGCTGGCCCCACCCATCGTCGCGGCATCGCTGCGCGTGCTGGGCATGCTGGAGTCGGGCGATGCGCTGCGCCAACGCCTGCAGGAGAACAGCGCCTGGTTCAGGGCCGCGATGGCGGCGGCCGGATTCCGCCTCGCGGGCGCCGGACACCCGATCGTGCCGGTGATGATCGGCGATGCGCGGATGGCGGCGCAGATGGCGGAGCGGCTGCTCGCCGAGGGCATCTACGTGGTCGCTTTCTCGTACCCGGTGGTGGCGCGCGATGCGGCGCGCATCCGCGTGCAGATCTCGGCGGCGCACACGCGCGAGCACCTCGAGCGCGC
>DAORUQ010000284.1:0-1151 GCA_035433265.1 Pseudomonadales bacterium
CCGACACCAACGAGCTCTACCAGGAGGCGTGCCGCATCGCCGTCGAGACCGGGCCGGCGATCCGTGCGTGAACATCCTGGCAACCGAGCCAGCCACACCGCAACAGACACATCACGACGCGTTCTTGTAACACATCGATCTAGCGAAACGATGGAGCCGAATCGCGATACTGTATAAAATCACATGCACGTTCGCAGGGAGCGATTTCGCATGGAAACCAACGCGTTCTCGAATGCTGCGCCACGCCTCGACATCGATCCGCAAACCCTTCCGATCGAGGCTCTCGAAGACGAGATCACCACGCTCAGCGCGAGTATCACGGTCGCCACCTGGCGCCTGCTGGTGCTGATCGCGGAGCTAGATCGCCGCGGCAAGTGGGGATCGTGGGGGCTCGCGTCCTGCGCGCACTGGCTCAACTGGAAATGCGGCATCGCGCTCGGCGCCGCGCGCGAGAAAGTGCGCGTGGCACACGCGCTCGCCGGACTGCCCAAGGTGAGTGACGCGCTATCGCGCGGCGAGTTGAGCTACTCCAAGGCGCGCGCCATCACGCGTGTCGCCACGCCCGAAAGCGAGGACTACCTGCTCATGATCGCGCGCCACGGCACGGCCGCGCACATCGAGAAGCTGGTGCGCACCTATCGCCGCATCGACCGTCTGCACGAGGCCGCACGGGCCAATCGCCACCACGCGCAGCGCGCCCTGCACTGGCGCTACGACGATGACGGCTCGATGCTGATCACGGTGCGCCTGCCCGCGGAGCAAGGCGCGCTGGTGCTGAAGGCGATCACAGCGGCCGCGGAGTCCGCGCGCGCCGAGCGCGATGGCGCCGATCGTGAACCCGTTACGGCGGAGAACGTTTCCGCGGAAACGTCGGCCCCCTCCTCCAACAGTTTCGACAACGCCGAATCGCCCGCCGCCGCGCGGCGCGCCGATGCGTTGTGCCACATGGCGGAACAGTTCCTCGCGCGCGAAGCCGTGAGCTCGCGCCAGGCCGAACGCTTCCAGGTGGTAATACACGTGGACGAGCAGACGCTGGCCGACGACGTCAGCGCCCAACGCTGCCACATCGAGCACGGCGGCGCACTCGCGCCGGAGACGGCGCGACGACTCGCCTGCGATGCGTCAGTCGTGAGCATGGGCGCGCCGCTCGA
>DAORUQ010000284.1:1251-3020 GCA_035433265.1 Pseudomonadales bacterium
GTCGCGCGTTGCGGCGCCGACGTTTCCGCGGAGACGTGCACCTCGCTCTGGCAGGGCGAGCGCATGGACCTGGACATGGCCGTTGGCGGACTGATGCGCCTGAACGGCGTGACGTGATTCAGCACCGCTAGCTCGCGATCGTTCTGACACGCAGCGCACTCACGAGGCCCGCCGCCAGAGTCAGCACGGCTGCGATTCCCAGACCGATCCGTGGCGCCGCCGCGTCGGATGTCAGCGTGAAGAGCTGCGTCATGATGATCGCGCCCGCCGTCTGGCCCACCAGGCGCGCGGTGCCCTGCATTCCGCCCGCCGCGCCACTGCGCTCACCCGGCACCGACAGCAGCATGTTGCGGTTATTGGGCACTTGAAAGAAACCAAAGCCGAGACCACACAGCATGGTGAGCATGACGAGTTGCAGCGGGTGGGCCCGAAGCGGCCACAGCGCGAGCGCCGCGAGTCCGATCGCGAGACACACAGCGCCCGCGACGCAAAGCCTGGCCGTCGACACGCGGTCCGCCAGACGGCCTGCAAGCGGGGCCGCGATAGCCACTGTCAGTGGCCAGGGCGTCATGTAAAGCCCGGTCATCCACGCGTTCAACCCGAGCCCGTGCTGCAGGTAGAAGGGCAGCGCCACCAGGCTCGCGGCCACGCCGGAAAAGCACAGGACCGAGGCAATCACTGAAATCCGGAATGAAGCGGCACGGAGCAGGTCGAGCGGGATCAGTGGCACCTCCTTTGACATTTCGCGCCGAACAAGCGTCACAAGGCTGACGGCTGCTCCGCCGACCAGAACGGCGGCCAGCGCCGGTCTTGCCGGCAGGAGTTCCGCAGCGATGACCAATGACGCAAAGGCCGCGGCACTCAGCGCCACGCTGCACAGGTCCAGCCGGCGCCCCGTTCCACCGGCCTCGGGTAGCGCACGGGTGGCGAACAGCACCGCCACACCCAGGGGCAGATTGACGGCGAACAGCCAGGGCCAGCTCGTCGCGGACAGGATTGCCGCACCAATCGCCGGTCCTGCCGCAGACGACAGCGCGACGGCAAGGGCGTTCCAGCCGATGGCGGCACCCAGCCGTTGCTGTGAAACCACGACGCGCAGCAGCGCGAGGCCGAGCGCCATGACGGCCGCACCCCCGAGCCCCTGGAGGAATCGCGCCGCGACGAGCAACGGCAGCGAGGGTGACAACGCGCACAGCCCGGACGCGCCAACGAACAACGCAACGCCGGCAGTGAATACCCTGCGAAAACCCAGGCTCTCCCCGAGCGCAGCACACGGCAGCAGGGCCATCACCAGAGCCGCCTGGTAGGCGGTGATGATCCAGACCGATTGCGCCGACGTCACGCGAAGCGATCGCGCGATCGTGGGCAGGGCCACATTGGCAATGGCCGCGTCCAGCACCACGAGCACCATGGCGGCCAGCACGGAGGCGATCGCGACCGCGCTGTGCAATCCCCTCCGGTCCGGCGCCAGACGCCGCCCCAGCGCATCGACGAACGTGCCGCTCATGGCGCACCTGCCGTCCAGGCGCCGTTGCGCTCCACATACCGCGTCACCCGCCGTTCCTCCTGGTCCTCCCGCTTCAGGTCACGCTCGGTAAAGCGAAACAGGAGTGCCGGGCCTTTCACGCACCGGGTATCGTGAATATCTCCGGGCAGATAGACGCGGACCTGCCCGGGGCGTAGCAGCGTCGAATCCCTTTTCACGAGCTCGACATTGCCACCCGGGCGCTCGATCCGGGCATAGGTTCCCATCTCGATTTCACCCTGCT
>DAORUQ010000285.1:0-3019 GCA_035433265.1 Pseudomonadales bacterium
TGCGCGTGCTGCAGGAGAAGAAGGTGATGCGCCTGGGCAGCGACCAGGTGATCCCCGTGGACGTTCGCGTGGTGGCCGCGACCAACCGCAACCTCGCGCGGCTGGTGGGCGAGGGCGTGTTCCGGGACGACCTCTACTACCGCATCAACGTGCTGCAGCTCAGGCTGCCGCCGCTTCGGGTGCGGCCCGGGGACATTCCGGTGCTCGCCGAGACTTTCCTGCGGCGCTCGCGCTGCCGCGCCGGCTGCCACCATTTATCGCCCGAGGCGATCGGCGAGCTGGCCGCGCATCCGTGGCCGGGCAACGTGCGCGAGCTGCAGAACGTGATGGAGCGCGTGTGCGCCACGCTGCACGAGGGTACGATCACCGCTGCCTTCATCCGGCGGCTGCTCGAGGACGGGCCGCTTCCCGCGTTTCCCGCCGGCGCACCGGGCGAGACCGATCCCATCGCGCGGGCGCTCGCGCAGACGGGCGGACGCGTGGCCGAGGCCGCGCGCACGCTGGGGATCAGCCGCTCGACCCTGTGGCGGCGGATGCGCGAGAAGGAACTGGCACGCTGAGCGGGCGAGGGGACCAACAGCCGATGACGAAAGCCGACGAGAGCGTTTCCCTGCCCGGCGCCACGGCCGATGGCAAGGCGGCGCTGCGCCTGCTGCTCACGCGCTATTCGGTGAGCCCGAAGCACCTGGGCGAGCCGGGGCCTTCGGAGGACGAATTGTGGACGATGGCCATGGCGGCACTGCGCGCGCCGGACCACAACAAGCGCATTCCCTACCGGTTCGTGGTCGCCCGCGGCGATGGGCTCGAACGCCTGGCGGCGCTCTTCGAGGACTACGGCCGGCGGCGGGGAAAGTCGGGCGAGGAACTCGCGCGCGAGCGCGAACGGGCGATGCAGGCGCCCGTGGTGATCGCGGTGATCGCGCGCATCGATCCCCATGACGAGGAAGTGCCGCCCCACGAGCAATGGGCGAGCGTGGGCGGGGCGATCAGCAATGCGCTCTCCGCGCTGCACTTCATGGGCTATGCGGGCAAGATGGTGTCGGGCCTTCGCGCCGCGGACCCCGCGATCGTCGCGGCCTACTGCGGCGAGGGCGAAACGCTCGTCGGATGGATCTCGGCCGGCACGCCAAGGGGACCGGCCAAGCCGCGGGGTGAAGTCGACGCGGACGGGATCCTTTCCGACTTCTGATCCTTTCCGCTCGCCGGTTGACGACCGCCGCCCGCGGCCAGCCGTGGCTCGGTCGCCGGTCTCCCGCAAGTCGATGCGCCGATCACCGCGCCCGCGCGGTCCTAGAGAACGCGGCGTCCACTGATGACGCGCAGCAGGACGACGACGATGGCGATCACCAGCAGGACATGCACGAAACCGCCCATGGTGGTGGACGTGACCATGCCCAGGAGCCACAGGATGACGAGTACGACGGCGATGGTGTACAGCATGGTCTCTCTCCTTGACGCATGACACGGCCGGGTATCCGGCTGCGCCTGCGCAAACCCATGCTGCGCCGCGCGCTGGCCCCTGTCGGTGCGGTCTCGCACAAAGGGGCGATGCCCTCCCGCTGCTCGCCGAAACCTCGGTCCCCGCGCTTACGCCTCGATGGCGGACTCGACCTGGCGGTATTGCGGATCGTGGAGCAGGCGGCGCAACTCGTCGCGCACCACGCGGTAGCACTCGCAAGTGCGGGCTTCCAGCTCCTGGCGCCCGAGCACCTCGATGTGGCCGCGGCGGTAGCGGATGCAGCCGGCCTCCTGGAGGCGGCCCGCCGCCTCGGTGATGCCTTCGCGGCGAACGCCGAGCATGCGGGCGACCAGCTCCTGCGTCATGACCAGCCGGCCCGAGGGAACGCGATCGAGCGTCACCAGGAGCCAGCGGCAGAGCTGCTGCTCGACCGAATGATGCCGGTTGCAGGCCGCGGTCTGCGACATCTGCGTGATGAGCGCCTGCGTGTAGCGCAGCAGCAGGCGCTGCACCAGCGCGCCGCGCTCGAACTCCTGCTTGAGGACCTTTCGTTCCATCCGGTACGCGTGGCCCGCGGTATGCACGACGGCCGAGCTCGGCGTGGTGTCGCCGCCCATGAAGAGCGAAATGCCGACCACGCCCTCGTTGCCGACGCTCGCGATCTCCGCCGAGGCGCCGGACTCGATCACGTAGTGCAGCGACACGATGGCGGTCGTCGGAAAGTAGGCGTGCTGCAACTGATCGCCGGGCCCGTAGAGGATCTGGCCCAGGGGCAGCGCCACCGGTTCCAGGTGCGCGGCGATGCGCTCGAACTCCTGCGCCGGCAGGGCGGCGATCAGGTGATTCTGGCTCGGGTTCGGGAGCGTCGGCATGGGGGCGAGTCCGCGGTCCCGGTCAGGGCGAGACTTCCACGCCGATGCCGCGATAGCCGATGAAGCGGCAGCCCTGGTCGAACATCGGCTCTCCGCTCACCCGGAACCGGCTCTCCGAGCCGTCGGCGTTCACGCGGCTGAAGGGGAAATCGAGAAACGGCTGGCGCGCGGTGATGCGGGCCTGGAGCGCTTCGCGCTCGACCACGTTCCAGCCATCGGCTTCGGCGGCTGCCGGGCCCCCGGCCAGCGAGTCGACCCTGAGGCCGAGCATCTCCAGCACGGGCCCCGAGACCTTCGTGAAGCTGCCGCTCTCGTCCTGCTCCCAGTACCAGTCGGAGGCCAGTTCGGTCAGGCTGCGATAGCGCGCCTCGCTTTCGCGCAGCTCGGCCGTGCGCTCGCCGACCTTCTGCTCCAGCGCCGCGTTGAATTCCTCGAGACGGCGGTAAAGCAGGCGCACCTCCAGCATGTTGCGGATGCGCGTGCGCACTTCCACCAGGTCGAACGGCTTGGAGACGAAATCCCGGGCGCCGGCCTGCAGCGCGCGCAGCTTGTGGCCGGGCTGGGCGGTGATCACGAGCACGGGCAGGTAGCCGTCCGCCTCGTTGGTCTTGAGGCCCTCCATCACCTGGAAGCCGTCCATGCCGGGCATCTGCAGGTCGAGCAGGATCAGGTCGTAGCGGTTCGCGCG
>DAORUQ010000286.1:0-3003 GCA_035433265.1 Pseudomonadales bacterium
GCCCTGGATCATGAAATTGTTGATCACGCGGTGGAAGATCGTGCCGTCGTAGAAGCCGTCGCGCGCGTACTGCAGGAAGTTGGCGACCGTCTTCGGCGCCTTTTCGGCGTCGAGTTCGAGGGTAATGTCGCCCATGGAGGTGTGGAGAGTGACCATCTGGATATCCCGTGTGCGTGAAAAAATGAGGCGGCATTGTAAAGGGTTTTGTTGGTTGGACCTACCCCGGCGGCTATACTGGCCCGCTTGATTTTCCCGCGACCCGATACCCCGATGACAGACGCCCCCAAACCCTCGAACTTCCTGCGCACGATCATCCGCGACGACCTGGCGGCGGACCGCGTGAGCGGGGTCGTCACGCGTTTCCCGCCGGAGCCCAACGGCTACCTGCACATCGGGCACGCCAAGTCGATCTGCGTGAACTTCGGGCTGGCGCAGGAGTTCGGCGGGGTCTGCAACCTGCGCTTCGACGACACCAACCCCTCCACCGAGGACGTCGAGTACGTCGATTCGATCATCCGCGACGTGTCCTGGCTGGGTTACGCCTGGGACGGCGAGGTGCGCTACGCCAGCGATTACTTCGAGACGCTCTACGGCTGGGCGCAGCACCTGGTGCGCGAGGGGCTGGCCTACGTCTGCGAGCTGGGGCCCGAAGAGATGCGCCAGTATCGCGGCACGCTGACCGAGCCCGGGCGCAACAGCCCGTGGCGCGAGCGCCCGGCCCCCGAGAGCCTGGAGCTGCTCGCGCAGATGCGCCAGGGCAGCATCGAGGAGGGCCGCATGACGCTGCGCGCGCGCATCGACATGGGCTCGCCCAACCTGAACCTGCGCGACCCGGTGCTCTACCGCGTGAAGCACGCGCACCATCACCGCACCGGCAACGCCTGGCACATCTACCCGTCCTATGACTTCGCGCACGGGCAGGAGGACGCCATCGAGCGCGTGACGCACTCGATCTGCACGCTGGAGTTCGAGGATCACCGCCCGCTGTACGAGTGGTTCATCGCGAACCTGCCGGTGCCGAGCCGTCCGCGCCAGTACGAATTCGCGCGCCTGAACCTGAGCTACACCGTCACCAGCAAGCGCAAGCTGCGCCAGCTGGTCGAGGAAGGGCACGTGCAGGGCTGGGACGATCCGCGCATGCCGACGATCTCGGGCCTGCGCCGGCGCGGCGTCAGCCCGGGGGCGATCCGCGACTTCGTCGAGCGCACCGGCGTGAGCCGCTCCGACGGCCTGGTCGATCTCGGCATGTTCGAGTACTGCATCCGCGACGACCTCGACAAGAACGCCCCGCGCGCGATGTGCGTGCTGCGTCCGCTCAAGGTCACGCTCACGAATTATCCCGACGCGCAGCACGACGAGCTGCTGGTCATGGCGCATCCGCAGCGCCTCGATCTCGGCCAGCGGGTCCTGCCGTTCTCGCGCGAGCTGTGGATCGATCGCGAGGACTTCCGCATGGAGGCCTCGAAGGACTACAAGCGCCTGGTGCTGGGTGCCGAGGTCAGGCTGCGCAATGCCTACGTGATCCGCGCCGATGAGGTGGTGCGCGATGCCGCCGGCGAGATCGTCGAGCTACGCTGCAGCTACGACCCGGATACGCTCGGCAAGAATCCCGCCGACGGGCGCAAGGTCAAGGGCGTGATCCACTGGGTCGAGGCCAGCCGGGCGATCGACTGCGAGGTGAGGCTCTACGACCGGCTGTTCCGCGACGCGCAGCCCGATGCGGGCGAGCGCAGTTTCCTCGACAACCTGAACCCCGACAGCCTGCAGGTGCTCGCCGGCTGCAAGGCCGAGCGCAGCCTCGCCGACGCAGCGCTGGGCCAGACCTTCCAGTTCGAGCGCGAGGGTTATTTCTGCCGCGATCCGGAGCCCGCCGCAAACGGGCAGGTGGTGTTCAACAGGACCATCGGGCTGCGCGACGTGTGGTCCGAGGCGGGGAAGGGCTGAGTCATGGCACTGCGCATCTACAACTCGCTGACCCGTCGTGCCGAGGACTTCGTGCCGATGGTGCCCGGGCGCATCGGCATGTACGTCTGCGGCATCACGGTCTACGACTACTGCCACATCGGGCATGCGCGGCTGCTGGTCGGCTTCGACGTGATCGCGCGCTACCTGCGCTTCAGCGGCTGGGAGCTCGATTACGTCCGCAACATCACCGACATCGACGACAAGATCATCCGCCGCGCCGACGAGAACGCCGAGCCCTATGACGCGCTCACCGCGCGCATGATCGCTGCGATGCACGACGACGAGCGCGCGCTGGGCAACCTGCCTCCGGATCGCGAGCCGCGCGCCACCGCGCACATCGGCGAGATCCTCGCGATCGTGCAGAAACTCGTCGACACGGGCCATGCCTACGCCGCCGCCAACGGCGATGTGTACTACCGCGTCATGCGCTTTGCCGGGTACGGCAAGCTCTCGGGCAAGAACCCCGACGAATTGCTCTCGGGCGCGCGCGTCGAGGTCGACGAGGACAAGGAAGACCCGCGCGACTTCGTGCTGTGGAAGGCCGCCAAGCCCGGCGAACCGGCGTGGGATTCGCCGTGGGGCGCGGGGCGCCCGGGCTGGCACATCGAGTGCTCGGCGATGTCGATGCGCTGCCTCGGGGAGACCGTCGACATCCACGGCGGCGGGCCGGATCTCATCTTCCCGCACCACGAGAACGAGATCGCGCAGAGCGAGGCGGCCACCGGCAAGTGCTTCGCGCACTACTGGATGCACGTGGGGGCGCTGCGCGTCGACAACGAGAAGATGTCGAAGTCGCTCGGCAACTTCTTCACGATCCGCGAGGTGCTGGCGCGCTACCGCCCCGAGGTGCTGCGCTTCCTGCTGATTTCCAGCCAGTACCGCAGCCCGATCAACTATGCCGAGGACAGTCTGCAACTGGCGCAGGCGGGCCTGGAGCGCTTCTACGCCGCGCTGCGCGACTTCGGCGACGTGGCACCGCTGCCGGCCGCGGAGCTGGCGCAGACACCCTATGCCGCGCGCTTTCGCGAGGCGATGGAC
>DAORUQ010000287.1:0-2987 GCA_035433265.1 Pseudomonadales bacterium
GAGTACGTGTCGGTGCAATCGCAGGCCGACACCGAGGCCGCGGACATGGCCAAGGAACGAAACGAGCTGGAAACCGAGCCCGAACGCGAACTCGCGGAACTCACCGCGATCTACGTCGGCCGTGGACTCGACGAGCCGCTGGCGCGCCAGGTTGCCGAGAGGCTCACCGCGGGCGATGCGCTCGCCGCGCACGCGCGCGACGAGCTCGGCATCACCGAGACGCTGCGCGCGCGCCCGGTACAGGCCGCCTTCGCCTCCGCCGCGGCCTTCTGCGCCGGGGCCATCATTCCCATCCTGACGGCGCTGCTCGCGCCCGCCGCGCGGGTCGCCGAGGTTTCGTCCCTGACCTCGCTCGTGGCGTTGCTGCTCTTCGGCGGACTGGCGGGGTATGCGGGCGGGGCATCGATCACGAAGGGCGCCTTGCGGGTCGCGTTCTGGGGAGCATTCGCCATGGGACTCACGGCGCTCGTCGGGCGGCTGTTCGGCGCGGCGGTGTAGCCGCCGCATGTTTCCGCTCTACGACGACAATGTGCGGCTGCGCTGGCCCCTGGGCACCGTGCTGATCATCGCGCTCAACGTCTTCGCGTGGTTCTTCGTGCAGGGTTTCGGTGTCGAACGCCCGCTGGCGCGCTCGCTGTGCCTGCACGGGCTGATTCCGGCGGATCTGCTGGGGCTGGTGCCGGCGGGCTTCCAGGTGCCGCTCGGTCCCCGGCTTGCCTGCGTGGTCGACGGTGGCGGCAGCTGGTTCAACCTGTTCAGTTCGATGTTCATGCACGGCGGCTGGTTCCACATCATCGGCAACATGTGGTTCCTGTGGGTGTTCGGGGACAACGTCGAGGACGTCATGGGGTTGCCGCGCTTCCTGCTGTTCTACCTGCTGTCGGGACTGGCGGCCGCCGGCGCGCAGATCGCGACGGATCCATCCAGCACCGTGCCGATGGTCGGCGCTTCGGGCGCCATCGGCGGCGTGCTGGGCGCGTATGCGCGCATGTATCCGCGCGCACACGTGCACATGCTGATCTTCCTGGGCTTCTACATCACCACGGTCGCGGTGCCGGCGATGTTCATGCTCGGCTACTGGTTCCTCCTGCAGCTGCTGAGCGGCACGCTGGGCCAGGGCGGTTCGGGGGTGGCGTTCTGGGCGCACATCGGCGGTTTCGTGGCGGGCTTGCTGCTGTCGCTGGTGCTGGTCAGCCCACGCCGCCTGGACGAGCATCGCAGCGCGCAGCGCCGCGACCTGCACTCGCGCTACCGCTGGTTCTGAACGGCGCGCTCGGGAACGAGCCCGCGCTGGCGCATCTGCGCCAGTTTCTCGCGCTGTGCCTCCAGGTGCGCGTCCACGCGCGCGACGAGCGCCTGGAAGCGCGGTTGTCCGCGCAGGCGCTCGAACGCCGGATGCTTCAGGTGAATCCACCACAGCGGCAGCGGCGCCGCCGCGTAGGCGCGCTCCAGCGCGGCGAAGGCGTCCCGGTCGCGGCCCGCCTGCGCCAGCAGCAGGGCACGGACAGCGTCCAGCGCGCGTTTCTGGCCGGGCGCCACCGCTTCCAGCTCATCCAGTTCGGCCTCGAGGAGTTGTTGCACGCGCTTCGCGGCGGCCTCGTCGCCGCTGGCATGCAGCAGCTGCCCGAGGTCGGTGTAGGCGCGGAATTCCGGGGCCGCCGTGAGCCGGGGAAGGGTGCCGTCGAAGCCGAGCTCCGCTGCGAGCGCCGTGGCTGCCTGCGCCGGGCTGCCAGAGGCGAGGCCGCGGCGCAGGCGCGCGTAGGACACGAGATGCTTTGCGAGCTCCGGGCGGGTCGCGGAACCCTCCGCACGATCGATCCAGTCCGCCGCCCCGTTCCAGTCGGCATCGAACAGCAGCAGCGCGAGCCGGCCGTTCGGTGTTGCGGGGCTGTCGATGGCGTCGGCGGCCGCGGCATCGCCGAGGCTCAGGTAGAAATTGACCAGCCCTTCGCGCAGGAATGTCGCGCGCGGGTCGATTGCCAGCGCGCGTTCCCCGTGTTCCACGGCCTGCGCGAACTCGCCGCGCAGCGAGCTCAGCGTCCCCAGCCAAAGCTGCGCCGAGCGAAAGCGCGGATCTATCCCGAGCGCGCGACGCTCCAGTTCCTCGGCGCCGTCCAGGTCGCCCAGCTGCGCGAGGAAAATCGCCTTGATGTGATGATTGCGCGGCGTCAGCGGATCCAGCGCCAGCGCGCGATCGATCAGCCGCAGCGCCTCGGCCTGACGTTCGGGCAGCTCCATCAACCGCGCGGCCAGCATCTCGTACCCACGCGCGTAGTTGGGGCTGAGCTCCAGGCCCTTGCGCACTTCGCGTTCCTCCTGCGCGCGATCCTCGATCAGCCAGCTGCGCGTCACGTAGGCTTCGCCCAATCCGGGGTCCAGCGCCAGCGCCTTGTCCAGCAGCGGTTCCACGGTGGCGCGCACGGGTTCGACACCGCCGGTCGAGAGCGCACGGATCATGATCGCGTCAGCCAGTTGCGCGTAGGCCGCGGCATAGCCGGGATCGAGCGCGATGGCGCGCTGCAGGTGCGCGATTGCCTGTTCCGCGTCGTCCACCGCCCAGGTGGCGAGTCGCTCGCGCGCGCGCAGGAACTCCAGGTGCGCCTCGACGTTCGGGGTGCGCGCCCCGGCAGTGCCGGTCTGCGCCGAGACCGGCACCAGCTCGAGCGCGCGCGCGACCTCCGTGGCGATCTCCTGCTGCACGGCGAGCAGCTGCGCCAGCGTGCGCTCGTAATTGCCGCTCCAGAGTTGCCTGCCGGAGGCGGCCTCGGTGAGCCGGGCGTCGATGCGCACGCGCTCATCGATTTTCCGCACGCTTCCCTGCAGCAGGTAGCGCACGCCGAGTTGTCGGCCGAGCTCGCGCACGTCGGTTTGCGAGCCCTGCAACCGGAACGCCGAGGCGTGCGCCGTGACCAGCAGGCCCTGGTAGCGCGCCAGCGTGTCACGCAGTTCCTCGGACACGCCGTCCGCGAGGAAGTCGGTGTCGGCTT
>DAORUQ010000288.1:0-2974 GCA_035433265.1 Pseudomonadales bacterium
TGGAGAAGCTCAAATACGACCTCTACTACGTGAAGCACCGCAGCTTCCTGCTGGATCTGAACATCCTGGTGCAGACCGTGGAGGTGGTGTTGTTCGGAAAGGGGCGTTAACCGTAGGTCCGGATTTATCCGGGCAATGTGATACCCGGTTTTGGCCACGTAGGTCCGCATTCATGCGGACTTAACCACATCCCTCATGTCCCTCATGTCCGCATGAATGCGGACCTACGGGGGGGTTATTTGAGGTTGTATTTTTCGACGAGGCTGTAGAGGGTGGGGCGGGTCACGCCGAGCAGCTTGGCGGCTTCGGAGATGTTGTCGTCGGCGCTGACCAGGGCGCGCTGGATGGCGCGCAGTTCGGCTTCCTCGCGCACCTGCTTGAGGTTCAGCGGCGTCGATTCCGTCTCGACGACGTCGAGCTCGAGGTCATCGGGTGTGATGTAGGTGCCGTCGGCCATGATGATCGCGCGCTTCACGCGGCTTTCGATCTCGCGCACGTTGCCGGGCCAGGCGTGGGTCTCGATGGCCGCGGTGGCGTCCCTGTCGAAGCCGCGGATCGTGCGGCCCTGCTCCTGGCAGAAGCGGTTCAGGAAGGACTTGGCCAGCACCAGCGCGTCGCCGTCGCGATCCTTCACGGCCGGGATCTTGATCGTGATCTCGCTGATGCGGTAGTACAGGTCCTCGCGGAAGCTGCCGTCGGCGATCTTGCCCTGCAGGTCCTGGTGCGTGGCGCAGATGATGCGCACGTTGATCGGGATTTCCTCGCGCCCGCCGACGCGCTCGATCACGCGCTCCTGCAGGAAGCGCAGCAGCTTCGACTGCAGCGCCAGTGGCAGGTCGCCGATCTCGTCCAGGAACAGGGTGCCGCCGTTGGCGTACTCGATCTTGCCTTGGGTCTGCTTGACCGCGCCGGTGAAGGCGCCCTTCTCGTAGCCGAACAGTTCGCTCTCGAGCAGGTTCTCGGGAATCGCGGCGCAGTTGATGGCCACCATGCGCTGTTTGGCGCGGGGGCTGCGCTCGTGCAGCGCTTGCGCCACGCGCTCCTTGCCGGTGCCGCTGGCGCCGAGCAGCAGCACGGTGACGTCCGAGGGTGCCACCTTCTCGATGGTGCGGCAGACCTTCAGCATCTGCGGGCTGGTGGCGATGATGCCGTTCATCGGCTCGCTGGCGTGTGCCTGCTGCAGGCGGCGGTTCTCGAGTTCGAGCTCATGGAGCCGGTAGGCACGGTCGACCATCAGCGTGAGCACTTCGGGCTCCACCGGCTTCTGGTAGAAATCGTAGGCGCCGAGGGCAATGGCCCTGACCGCGTTGGCGCGCTCGTTGTCACCGGTGACGATGATCACCTTGGTCTCGGGCGAGAGGCCCTGGATTTCCTGCAGGGTCGCCAGCCCCTCGGTCACGCCGCCGGGGTCGGGGGGGAGGCCCAGGTCGAGCAGCACCACGCCGGGTTGGTGACGGCGCACGCGCGCAATGGCGTCCTTGCGATCACCCGCCACGGTCACCGCGTAACCGTCGAAACACCAGCGCAACTGGCGCTGCAGGCCCTCGTCGTCCTCGACGATCAGCAGATGCTTGTCCGAATCCTGCACGCACTCTCTCCCGCGACTGTCGATCTACGCGCCCTGCGCGTCATGACAGGGTAGCAGCACCCGGAAGATCGAGCCGGTCCCGGGCGCGCTGTTCACGCGAATTTCGCCACCCAGCGCACGAATGAACTCGCGGCTCTCGTAGGCGCCGATGCCCATGCCGGTCAGGCCCTTGGTGGAATCGAAGGGCTTGAACAGGCGCTCGCGGATGAAATCGGCATCCATGCCGCAGCCGGTATCCTCGATCTCGACCACGGCCCAGCCCTCCTCGCGCAGCAGCCGTACCGTGACGCGCCCCTGCTTTTCCGTGGCTTCCTGCGCGTTCTGCAGCAGGTGGCCGAACACGGTGGCCAGCCCCTCGCGGTCGGCCTGCACCACGAGACCCTCGTCGGCGGCTTCCAGCTCCGGCACCGGGAGCTGGTGCGCGCGGCGGGCCACGGCGGTCGCCAGCACGGCCTGCAGGCTCACGCTCTGCGTCGGGCCGCCGCGCGAGCCGCTGCGCATCTGCTCCATCAGGCGCGTCATGCGCGCCACGGAGTTGCGCACGGTGTCGATGACGTCGTCGACGAATTCCGGCTTGTGCTTGTGCTTCTCGGCGTTGGAGACGATTAGCGACTGCTGCGCCAGGATGTTCTTCAGATCGTGCACCACGTAGGCCGAGAGCCGGTTGAAGGCCTCGAACTGCTGCGCCTGCACCAGGGCGCGGTCGGACTGGTACTGCGCCAGCTGCCCGGCGGCCTGCAGGCCGGCGGTCTTCAGCAGGTCGCGGTCCTCCCAGTTGATGGCCCCGTGCACGTCGGAGCGGGCGAGCAGCACGCAGCCGATGGCGCGCGCGCGGAACAGCAGCGGCACCAGCAGCCAGGCGCCGGGCAGCCGGCGGCACCAGTCGGGCAGCACCAGCCCTTCGTAGAGCGCGGGGCTGCGCGCGTATTCCTCGAGGTCGATGACCCAGCCGGTGCTTTCCAGGAAGTGCGCCAGCGATTCCAGGTCCACGGGCTGACCCGGTTGCGGCTCCGGCATGTTCCAGCGCGTCAGCAGGCGCGCGTGCCCGAGCGCCGAGAATTCCCACAGCATCCCGCCCGGGCTGCTGACCAGGGTCGCCACCGCACGCACCACGCGCTCGGGCACTTCCTCGGTGGTTTCGGCCAGGGACTGGGTGAACTTCAGCCATTCCTCGCGGTAGTTGTACTTGTAGCTGAAGAAGTGCTTGTTCAGGAACACGCGCAGGCGGCGGCGGATCTTGTCCGAGAACAGCAGCACCACCAGCAGCAGGCCCGTGCCGAACAGGAAGGCGATCTGCAGCACGCCGCCCCAGCTGCCGCCGTAGAACCGGATGAAGTAGCCCACCGTGGCCATCAGCAGCAGGTAGCTGCCCGCCCCGAACACCGT
>DAORUQ010000289.1:0-2966 GCA_035433265.1 Pseudomonadales bacterium
GGTCGGTATCACCAGGATCGCGACGCGCGATGACGGCGCATGGATTGCCATGGCCCGCTCCCCGCGGCAGGCGCGGTTGCGCTCGGCGTCGAGGCGCACGCCGAACCATTCGAGCCCCGCGAGCACGCGGGCGCGGATATCGGCGTCGTGCTCGCCGATCCCGGCGGTGAACACCAGTGCATCCACGCGTCCGAGCACCGCACCGTAGGCGCCGAGGTACTTGCGCGCGCGGTAGCAGTACATCTCCAGCGCCAGCGCGGCATCGGCGTTGCCCGTCGCGGCCAGCGCGTGCACCGCGCGCATATCGTTCTCGCCGCACAGCCCGCGCAGGCCCGAGTGGTGGTGGAGCGCCTCGTCGAGCTCGCGCGGGTCCATGCCCTCGCGCAGCAGGTGCAGCAGCGCCCCGGCGTCGATGTCGCCGGGGCGCGTGCCCATCACCAGGCCCTCCAGCGGCGTCATGCCCATCGAGGTGTCGACGGAGAGCCCGCCGCGCACGGCCGCGACGCTGCAGCCGTTGCCCAGGTGCAGGCTGATGAGGTTGGTTTCCGTCGCCGTCTTGCCGAGCATCCGCGCCGCCTCGCGGCTCACGTAGCGGTGCGAGGTACCATGGAAGCCGTAGCGGCGCACGCCGCGCGCGCGCCACTGCGCGGGCACCGCGTAGTGCATTGCCGCCGGCGGCAGGCTGTGGTGGAAGGCGGTATCGAACACCGCGACGTGCGTTCGCCCGGGCAGCAGCTCCATGCCGAGCGCGATGCCGAGCCGGTTGGCCGGGTTGTGCAGCGGCGCCAGCGCATCGAAGCGCGCGAGCTCCGCGAGAGCGGCTGCGTCCATGCGCACCGGCGCCAGGAAGCGCTCGCCGCCATGCACCACGCGGTGCCCGACGGCGACGATGGCGTCCTGCTCCGCGATGCCTGCGAGCGCCTGCGCCAGCGCGGCGCGGTGATCCGCGGGCCCGGCCCCGTCCTCGCCGATATGCTCGATCTTGCCCGCGGCAATCTCCCGCTCGCCGCGCATGTCATGCACGCTGAACTTCAGCGAGGAACTGCCGCTGTTGATCACCAGGATGTGCGTGTCGGTCATGTAGAGGCCATCGCGGGTACAGCTTGGCGCCGCATTGTGGGTCGCGATTATGACAGACAGGCCGTCGCGCGCGGCGGCCCTGCGCGTATCGGCGTGACGCGGGTGCTCAAATCTGGCGCTCGCGACCGGCCCAGTAGCGCTCGCGCAGCGCGCGGCGCAGCACCTTGCCGGCTTCCGAGCGCGGCAGCGCCGCGACGAAGTCGAAGCTGCGCGGCCATTTCTGCTTCGCCAGGTGCTCGACGCAGAAATCCGTGAGCGACTGCCTGAGCGCCGCGTCGGGCGCGAAGCCCGGGCGCAGTTCGACCACGGCCTTGATCTCCTCGCCGAGATCCTCGTTCGGCACGCCGACGCAGGCCACATCGGCCACCGCGCGGTGCTGCGCGAGCACGTCGTCGATCTCCTGAGGATAGATGTTCACGCCGCCGGAGATGATCACCTCGGCGCTGCGCCCGCTGAGGAACAGGTAGCCGTCGGCGTCGAGGTAGCCGATGTCGCCGGCGGTGAAGTAGCCCTCGCGCAGCACCGCGGCGGTCTTGGCGGGATCCTTGTAGTACTCGAAGGCGCTGCCGCTCGGGTTCACCAGGTAGATGGTGCCGGGCTGTCCCGGTGCCAACTCGTTGCCGGCGTCGTCGAGGATGCGCAACTGCCCCGGCGCGGGCCTGCCCACGGTGCCGGGTTTGGCCAGCCACTCCTGCGGGCTCACGATGGTGCCCTGGCCCTCGGTGCCGGCGAACATTTCCCACAGGATCGGGCCCCACCAGTCGAGCATGCGCTTCTTCACATCGACCGCGCAGGGCGCGGCGCCGTGGATCACGAAGCGCAGGCTCGACACGTCGTGGCGCGCGCGCACCTCATCGGGCAGCTGCAACAGCCGGTTGAACATCGTGGGGACGCAGAAGGTGTGGGTGATGCGGTACTGCGCGATCAGCGCCAGCATGCGTTGGGGGTCCCACTTGTCCATGATCACGGCGCCGATGCCGGCGGTGAGCGGCGTGGTGAAGCACAGCGCAAAGGGGCCGGTGTGATACAGCGGTCCGGTGGCCAGCGCGCGGTCCGTGCCGCTCTCGGGATCGAACTGGAACACCGCGGTCAGCATCTGCTGCAGTTGCGCGGCGTGCACCGGGTCCAGCGGCGGACGGTACACGCCCTTGGGCCGCCCCGTGGTGCCCGAGGTGTAGAGCATGGTGGCGCCGAGCGAGGGGTCGGGGATGTCGCTGCAATCCATGCCGGCGAGCGCATCCGCCCAGCTCGTGTAATCCGGCAGCTCGCCGCCGATGGCGACGCGCAGGCGCAGGCGCGGGATCTGCGCGCAGCCCGGCGCGACGGCGGCCACGCGCGTGTCGAGGAACAGAGCCTTCGCCTCGGCGTTCTCCACGATGTAGCGGATATCCTCCGGCGCGAGGTGCCAGTTGATCGGCGTGAGCCGCAGGCCCGCGCGATGGGTGGCGAAGCGCACCACCGCGAACTCGGTGCGGTTGCTGCACACCAGTGCCACGGCGTCGCCGGCGGCGAGTCCCGCCGCGCGCATGCGCCGCACCAGGCGGTTCGCCTGCGCGTTCAGTTCGGCGAAACTCATCGTGCCCTGGTCCGACCACAGCGCGATGCGCCCGGGCTGCGCGGCGGCCACCGCGCTGATTTCCATGCCCTCGGGGGCGCGCGCGCAGGCGAGCGCGAACACTGACTCGGTCACTGTTTTACTCTCCCTTGAATTCGGGTGCGCGCTTTTCCTTGAAGGCGCGCGGTCCCTCGCGGGCATCGCGCGACATCATGACCCGGGCCGATTCCTGCGCCTCGCGCGTGAAGGCCTCGTTCCACGACTCGGTGTGGCTGTCGATCACGGTGCGCTTGATCGCGGCGAGCGCGAGCGGGGCGTTCGCCGCGATGCG
>DAORUQ010000290.1:0-2964 GCA_035433265.1 Pseudomonadales bacterium
TGCCTGAGGCGGCCGGGCGGCCGGCTCCCGAGCGTTCACGATTCGCACCCTGATCACGGTTGCCGCCATGCATGCACTCGACACCTTCCTGCAACAGAATCCGGACATCGATGTCTTCGAGGTGTTGCTGCCCGACATCAACGGGCAGTTGCGCGGCAAGTGGGTGGGCCGCGAGAACCTCGCGAAGGTCTTCAGCGGTGGCTTCAAGCTGCCGGTCTCGACGGTTGCCTTCGATATCTGGGGCCGTGACATCGGCGCCACGGTGTTCGAGGACGGCGATGCCGACGGCGTGTGCCTGCCGGAGCCCGCGACGCTGGCGCGCGTGCCGTGGCTGGCACGCCCCACGGGACAGGTGCTGGTGTCGATGGGCACCGTGCACGCGGCGGCCTACGCCGGCGACCCGCGCACCGTGCTTTCCGGCGTGCTGGCGCGGTACGCGGCGCTGGGCCTGCGCCCGGTGGTCGCCATCGAGCTCGAGTTTTACCTGTTCGACCGCGAACGCAATGCCGACGGCACGCCACGGCACACGCAGACCACCAGCGGCGGGCGCGAACCCGTCGGTGGCCAGACCTACGGCATCGAGGCGATGCAGGAAATGAGCGAGCTCATGCATGGCGTGCGCGAGGCGGCGCTCACGCAGGCGCTCCCGGTCGATACGCTGATTGCCGAAGCCGCGCCCTCGCAGTTCGAGATCAACCTCTTTCACCAGGACGACGCCCTGCGCGCCTGCGACCACGCCCTGCTGCTCAAGCGCGCGATCAAGGGCGTGGCGCGCGGGCAGGGCCGGCTCGCCTCGTTCATGGCCAAGCCCTTCGGCGCGCTGGCCGGCAATGGCATGCACATCCATTTCAGCCTGGTCGACGCGAGCGGGCGCAACGTCTTCGACAACGGTACCGACCAGGGCAGCGAGCTGATGCGCCACGCCGTGGCCGGCTGTCTCGCCACGATGTCCGAGGCGATGGCGCTGTTCGCGCCGAACTTCAACTCCTACCGCCGCTTCCGTCTCGGTTCGCATGCCCCGCACGCGCCGACCTGGGGTTACGAGAACCGCAGCGCCGCGGTGAGGATTCCGGGTGGTTCGCGCAGCGCGATACGCCTGGAGCACCGCGTGTGCGGCGCCGACGCGAATCCCTACCTCGCGGTGGCCGGCATGCTGGCCGGCGCGCTGATGGGCATCGAGCAGCGGCTCGCCGCGCCGGCGCCGGTGGCAGGCGACGCCTACAGCCAGCAGCCGGCGGGGTTGCCGCGGTTCTGGCCCGAGGCGCTGCGCGTCTTCGAGAAATCCGCCTTCGTCGGCGAGTATCTCGGCGAGGAACTGCGCCGCGTGTTCCTGATGTCGAAATGGCAGGAGCTCGAGGAGTTCATCGGCCACGTCTCCCCCATGGAATACGATGCCTACCTCGACCTGTAGGAGCGGGCCATGCCCGCGACCAGCTGAGACCTGCCCATGCCACTGCTGCAGCTGACCGACGAACAGACCCGCAGCTGGACCCGCGCGCAGAAGGACCGGTGGTGGCTCGACAACGTCTACCGCGGTGACATGGCGCAGCTCACGCTGCGCTCGGGACTCACCGGCTTCCTGCTCGGCGGCGTGCTCGCCGCCACCGCGCTCTACATCGGCGGCAAGACCGGCATTTCGATCGGCGTGGGGCTCACCTCGGTGATCCTCGCCTTCGCGATCTTCCGCACCCTGGCCGGCGTGGGCCTGGTGCGCGACATGACGATCCTCGAGAACAACTGCACGCAATCGATCGCGACCGCCGCCGGCTACATGATCACGCCGCTGATATCGAGCCTTGCCGCCTACATGCTGGTGACCGGGCGCATCGTGCCCTGGTGGCAGATGGTGGTGTGGACCGTGGTGATCTCCATACTCGGCGTGCTGGTGGCCTTTCCGATGAAGCGTCGCTTCATCAACGAGGACCAGCTGCCGTTTCCGGAAGGCCGCGCCTGCGGCGTGGTGCTGGACTCGCTCTATACCGGGCACGCCGACGAGGGCATGTTCAAGGCACGCTTGCTCGCGCTCAGCGGCGGGCTTGCCGCGTTCTACCAGTTCGTCTCCAGCGACGGCTGGATGAGACTCGTGCAGTTCAAGCTGCTGCGCATGGACCGCTGGGCCGGCATGCAGGAACCGTGGCACTTCATCGAGCGACTCGACAGCTACTACTACCTCTACGCCGACAAGCTCGGGTGGTGGATCCCGCGCATCCTCGGCACCGACGTGCGCCAGCTCGGGCTGCGCTTCACGCTCGATGCCGCCATGCTGGGCGTGGGCGGGCTGATGGGCATACGCGTCGCCACGAGCTGCCTGCTCGGCGCCCTGGTCAATTACGCGGTGCTGGCGCCGATCATGATCCAGCGCGGCGACATCCGCGAGTACACCTCCCCCGCGGGTGTGCTGATCCCGATCTCGCGTGGCGAGATCGTCAACCAGTGGTCGTTGTGGTGGGCCGTCACGATGATGGTGGTCGGCTCGCTGGTGAGCCTGCTCGCCAAGCCGGAGCTGTTCACCGGCGCGCTGAAGTCGCTGCGCCGCGATTCAACGCAGCCCCGCGGCCCCGACGTGCTCGGACACATCGAGTTGCCGCTGTGGATGTCGTTCGTCGGGGTGCCGGTGTTCAGCGTGCTGGGCGCCTGGGTCACGCACGTATTCTTCGGCGTGCCCTGGCTGCTGGCTTTCGTGTCGCTGCCGCTGATCTTCGTGCTCACCGTCATCTGCACCAACTCGATGGCGCTGACCTCCTGGACACCCACCGGCGCGCTGTCGAAGATCACGCAGTTCACGATGGGCGCGATCGATCGCGCCAATCCGGCCAGCAACCTGATACCCGCCGGCATGACGGCCGAGATCGCCTCGAATGCGGCGAACCTGCTGTCGGACATCAAGCCCGGCTACATGCTCGGCGCCAAGCCGCGCCAGCAGGCGATCGGGCACGTGATCGGCATCTTTGCCGGTGCGCTCAC
>DAORUQ010000291.1:0-2951 GCA_035433265.1 Pseudomonadales bacterium
AGCAGCGGGGCGAAAAGACTCGTGACGGTCAAGTCGAAGGCGATGGACGAGTGCACTGGCGCCCCGGTGCCCTGCGCAACCTCATAGGCACCCGTGGCAAAGCTCAGGTAGTTGACGAGGCCCCGGTGCGTGATGCATACCCCTTTCGGCCTGCCCGTGGATCCCGACGTGTAGATGACATAGGCGAGGTGCCCCGAGTTCGTCCGGCTCGCCGGTGAGGTCCGTGGCAAGTTCGCGAGCTCGTGCCATTCGGTATCGAGGCAAATCGTCGTGGCGCCACGCCCGGGGAGCTTGGGTAGCAGGTGCGCCTGGGTGAGCAGCAACGATGCCTCGGTGTCCTCGAGCATGAAGCCCAGTCGGTCCGCGGGGTAGATCGGGTCCAGCGGCACGTAGGCGCCACCTGCCTTGAGGATTCCGAGCAGGCCGATTACCATTTCCAGGGATCGCTCGACGCAAATCGGGACCAGCGTGTCGGGCACCACGCCGCGCTCCTGAAGGAAGCGTGCGAGCTGACTTGAACGTGCATCCAGCTCGCGGTAGGTAAGGCGCTGGTTCCCGCATGCCACTGCCACGGCATCGGGCGTGCACGCGGCCTGTGCCCCGAACAGCTCGTGAACGCACTTCTCGCGCGGATAGTCCGTCTTCGTGTCGTTCCACTCGACCAGCAGTTGGCGACGCTCCCGCTCGCTCAACAGCATGAGCTCGAACACGCGGCGCCCGGGTTCAGCGACCATCGCCTCCAGTAGCGCGCGCCAGTGCGCACCCATGCGCGCGATCGTCGTGGCGTCGAAGAGGTCGGTCGCGTAGGTAAAGCTGGCGGTCAGACCTTCCGGCGTTTCCTCCGCCAGCAGCGAGAGGTCGAACTGGGCGGCCGCCACACCCACGTCGACGGGATTCAGCGTAAGTCCCGGCAACTCCAGGGGGCCCATCGGCGCGTTCTGCAACGTGAACATCACCTGGAACACGGGGTTGCGACTCATGTCGCGCTCGGGGCGCAATTCCTCGACCAGGCGCTCGAAGGGCAGGTCCTGGTGCGCAAGGGCGTCCAGGCACATCTCGCGCATGCGACCGAGAAACTCCCGCACCGAGGGCTCGCCCGAGAGATCCGCGCGCAGCACCAGCGTGTTCACGAAGAAGCCGACCAGGGGCTCGACCTCTGCGGGGTGTCGGTTGGCCACCGCCGTGCCGATCAGGAGGTCCTTCTGCCCGCTGTAGCGCGCGAGCAGCAGCGCGTAAGCGGACAGCAGCAGCATGAAGAGGGTGGACCCCTCGTTCCGCGCGAGTGCGCGCAGTGCGTCAGTCAATTCCAGGGGCACCATGAACGAATGGAGCGCTCCGCGGAAGCTTTCCGCGGCCGGGCGCGCCCGATCCGTGGGCAACTCCAGTACCTGGGGCGCACCCGCCAGACGCTCACGCCAGCGAGCCAGCTGCGACGCGAGCACCTCTCCCTGCAGCCAACCGCGCTGCCAGCGCGCGTAGTCACGATACTGGACACGCAGCGCCGGCAGCCCGGGCGCCTCGCCACGCGCAAAGCTGCGGTAAAACTCGCCCAGCTCGCGCGTGAGCACCCCCAGCGACCAGCCGTCCGAGATGATGTGGTGCATCGTCAGCAGGAGCACGTGGCGGTCCGCCGCCAGCCGGTAAAGCTGTGCGCGGAACAGCGGCCCGCGCGCCAGATCGAACCCGCGTGCGGCCTCCGCGCGCAGGCGTTCCCCGAGCCGCTCGCCGGCGCTCGCCTCCCCGCCCAGATCCGCGACCGGGAGTGCCCTTGGCCGCGGCTCCGAGACGACCTGCTGCGGCTTGCCCTCCACGCTGACAAACACCGTGCGCAGCGACTCGTGGCGATTGACCAGCGCCTCCAGCGTGCGCTCCAGCGCTGGCACGTCGAGCACGCCGGCCAGCTCGAGCGCTCCCGACATGACGTAGGCGGTCCCACCCGGCTCGATCTGATCGAGCATCCAAAGGCGCTGCTGCGAAAAGGAGAGCTCGGCGGGACCCGGTTCCGTAGCGACGAGCGGCGGCGCGGCGGGCACGGGCGGTGGATCCGCGCGAAGCGCCTCGAGCCACGCACCCAGCCCCGCAATCGTCGGGGCGGCAAACAGCTCACGCAACGGCAGTTCCACCCCGAACGCCTGGCGCATCCGCGAGACGACCTGCATGGCAAGCAGGGAATGTCCCCCGAGGTCGAAGAAGTCGTCCTCCACGCCGAGGCGGTCGAGCTTGAGCACCTCGGCCCAGATGCCGGACAGGATCTCCTCGTTCCGCGTGCGCGGCGCAACGTATGCCGCCTTCAAGCGGGCCCGTCCCGGCGCCGGCAGCGCCCTGCGATCGACCTTGCCGTTGGGCGTGAGCGGCAACTCGTCGAGCACCACGATCGCCGAGGGCACCATGTATTCCGGCAGCGCCTCGGCGAGGTAATCGCGCAGCCGCGGCGTCAGGTCGCGTACCAGCTTCGCCTTCAGCGGGTTGTTCGCATACGCCGCCCAGGGCTTGCGCACCCGGTTCGCCGGCTGTGCCCAGAAGACCTCGCCCGGTCTCACCGTGCCGCGCTTGCGGTAGAGGACGTCCATGTCCGCCTTCGAGCCGCCACCGGCGTAGCCGAGCTCCACCCCATAGCCGTGCTCCTCGGCGATCGAGCATAGCGCCTCGGGCTCCAGTGCCTCGCCGGGCTGCGCGGCGATCGCCTGCCGGAAGCCTTCCAGCGTCTGCGGCCCGTCTTCCCCGCCGGCCAGCCAGTCGAGCGCTTTCGCCGCCGCTTCCAGGCGCGCGTTGGGGACGCCACGGACACCGAGCACCGGCGGGCCCGAGGCCAGACGTTCCTGCAGGTCCGCCAGGCGCAAGCCGTCCTCGCGCCAGTCCAGCCACGACGGCGGCGGCGCCGCTCCTCCCCTGGACTCGACATGCACGAACACGTCGTAGCGAAAGCGCGTGAGCTCGTTCTGGTGGCGGCC
>DAORUQ010000292.1:0-2932 GCA_035433265.1 Pseudomonadales bacterium
GCGCGATCGGCCTCGCGTTGCTCGGCGGCGAGCACCTCGGCAGCGCCGAGGTCGAGCACGCCGCGGCGTTCCTCGCGCGCCACCGCGACGCGGATCCCGCGGCGCTGGCCAGAACGCTGATTGCCGCCGAAGCCGAGGCGCAGAACGCAGCGGACCGCCGCATTGCGCCCGGTTTCGGCACCCTGTTCGGCGGCATCGACCCGCAGGCCGGCGCGCTAGCCGCGCTGCTCGGTGCGGCTCCCGGCGCGTGGCCGGTGCTGGCCTGGGGCGGGCGCTTCGCGGCCTGCCTGCGCGAAGCGGGTTGCGGCTGGCTCGCGCCCGGCGTGGCCGCGGCCGCGTGCATCGACCTCGGTTTCGCTGCGCGCGCCGCGGGCGCGCTGTACCAGATCGCGTCGCTGCCCGGGCTGCTGGCGCATGGACTGGAAATGAGCCGGCAGGGCCTGCAGGCCATGCCATTCGTTCCGGACGAGAATTACGAGTTCCTGGACCCGCGCGACGGCGTGACGGTGCGAGATCCTGCCATATGAATGCGCCGACGATCTGGGAGACACGACGCCATCGCATCGTGACGCGCAAGGGCGGTTGGCGCATCGGCGAGGGTGTGCGCGTCGGCGCCTATTCGCTGCTCGACGACATGGTCGGCGAGCATACTTTTTTCGAACTGCTGTTTCTCGAGGTGACCGATCGCTTGCCGTCGCCAGAGCTGGCGCGATGGATCGAGGCCTGCTTCCTGTGCCTGTCATTCCCCGACCCTCGCATCTGGTGCAACCAGATCGGCGCCTTCGCCGGCACTATGCGCTGCGCGCCGGGCGCGGCCGTGAGCGCGGGCACGCTCGCCAGCGACTCGGGGATGTACGGCCCGGGCGCTGCACGCAGCGCCTGCGAGTTCATCGAAGAGGTGACCCGGGAGGTGCGCACCGGCGAGAGCATCGAGTCGATCGTCGCACGGCGCACCACGCGCAGCGGCCGCCTGCGCGCGCCGGGCTATTCGCGTCCCATCGCGAGCGGCGACGATCGCGTCGGCGCACTGTGCCGTTTCGCCGCCGAACTCGGGATTCCCGACGGAGAACATCTGGGCGTGGCGTGGCGCCTGGACGCCCACCTGCGCACACACAGCGCCGATTCGCTGAACATGCTGGGCTACGTCGCAGCCTTCGTGCTCGACAACGGCATCAGCACAGAGGAGAGCTACCGTTTGTTCACCCTGATCGTGAACGGTGGCATCCACGCCTGCTACAGCGAGGCCGCCGACGAGCCGGCCGGCACTTTCCTGCCGCTGCGCGTGGAGGACGTCGAATATACCGGCGTGCCGTCGCGTCCGCTGCCGCGGGGAAACACCGCATGAGGCGCCGCACGTTTGCCCGCCGCTCGCTCGGCGTGCTCTGCGCGGCGGCGCTGGCCGCGATCCTGCCCGCCGTGCCGGCACTCGCCGCCGACAGCGCTGCGCCCCGTGTCGCGGTGGTCTATCCGCAGGTCCGCGACCCCTACCGCGCGGTGTTCCGCGCCATCGTCGACGGCATCAACGCCGAGACTGCGCAGGGTGCCGAGGTGTTCGAGATCGCGCCCGAGGAGACCATCGAGGCAGTCACCGCACGCCTCGCCGAGCGCCAACTCGACGCCGTGGTGCTGCTCGGCAAGCGCGGCCTCGACCTGAGCAAGCTCATCGAGAGTCCCGAGCGGCGCGTCGTGGGCGCGGTATTCGCCAAGCCCGGCGACATCGCCGCCGGCGTGAGCGCGACCTCGCTCGCGCCCGCACCACGGATGCTGTTCAGCAAGCTGCGCGAGCTCGCCCCCGCCGTGAAGCGCATCCACGTGATCTACGGCGCCGACGACAACGACTGGCTGATCGAGCTGGCGCGCAGCGACGCGGCGAACCTCGGCTACGAGCTGGTGCCGCAGCGCAAGGAGAGCATCCGCGAGGGCGCGAGCGCCTATCGCGAGCTGTTGAAGCAGGTCGAGTCACCGCAGGACGCGATCTGGCTGCTGCAGGCCTCGCCCTTCCTCGACGAGAACTCGGTGCTGCAGATGGTGCTGCGCGCGGCCTGGGACCGCAACCTGGTGGTGTTCTCCAGTAACCCCTCGCACGTACCCAAGGGCGCGCTGTTCGCGCTGTTTCCCGACAACAACGCCATGGGCCGGCACCTCGCGCAACAGCTGCGCAAGCCCGCGTCGCCCTCGGCAAGACTGCTGCCGCTCGAGCAGCTGGACACCGCGATCAACATCCGCACGGCCGACCACCTCGGCCTCGGGTTGAGCGCCGGTGACTCCCGTTTCGACATGGTATTCCCGAACCGCTAGGTTCCGGACGAGAGCACGCGCCCATGCCAAGAACAGCAAAACTGATCCGCTCGATGAGCCTGCAGCAGCTCATCGGCATCAGCTTCACCGCCTGCGTGCTGCTGCTCGCGGTCGCCTCGAGCCTCGTGATATCCAAGCAATCCGGCGACACGGTGCAGCGCCGCCTGCAGGACGAAGGCATGCGCCTGGTGGAATCGCTGGCGCAACAGAGCACGCTCGCCCTGCTGTACGAGGACGCGGGCTCGGCAGCGGAAGTGGTCAAGAGCTTCCTGAACTTCCCCGACGTCTACGGCATCGAGCTGGTGTACGCCGACGGCAAGCGGCTCTACGCCAGCGATTCGCTGCGCGAGGCACGCGCGCGGGCATTCGCCACCCCGACGCATCCCGCGCTGATCGCGCAGGACAGCAGCGACTGGACCTTCGCCGCGCCGGTGTTCTCGGGAAAGGCCGACAGCGAATCGCCGTTCGCGGCCAGTGCGGGCGATACGCCGGAGATGATCGGCAGCGTGCGCCTGGTGATGTCGCGCCAGACGCTCTCGAGCATGCAGGCCGAGATCGTGCGCGCGAGCCTGCTGGTCGCGGTGGTGCTCTCGGCACTGCTTCTGATGGTATTGCTCGGCATCACCTCGCGCCT
>DAORUQ010000293.1:0-2929 GCA_035433265.1 Pseudomonadales bacterium
CGGCAGCGACCAGGCCGCGCTTGGCCTCGGGAATGCCCAAGCGCGCGTTCTCGCCCGCCACCGCGAGATCGCAGGCCAGCATCAGTTCCAGACCACCGGCCAGCGCGTAGCCCTCGATCGCGGCGATCAGCGGCTTCTGCGGCGGCGCTTCGACCAGGCCGCCGAATCCACGCCCGGGCAGCATCGGCATCTCCCCGGTGAGGAAGGCCTTCAGGTCCATGCCGGAGCAGAACGCGCTCCCGGCGCCGGTCAGTATGCCCACGCGCAGCGCCGGGCTGGCGTCGAGGCGGTCGATCGCCGCCGCGATGCCCGTGGCCACGGCCAGGTTGACCGCGTTCTTCGCCGCCGGGCGGTTGATGGTGATGGTCAGAATGCCGTCTGCCTCGTGCAGCAGGACTTCGTCGGACATGGGGGTGCTCCCGTGATGGCTGGGGGTGTGGAACAGCAGGCGCGAATATTCGTCGCTGGCGCGGTCGCTGTCCAGAGACGCGCCGCGACGACCGCTGCGCCACGGGCTAGCCTGTGCGGGTCAGCGTCCTGCGCCAGGCCACCGGCGCCATGCCGAACTGCGCGTTGAACCAGCGCGTGAACGAGCTCGGCATCCGGTAACCGAGCAGTTCCGCAATGCGCGCCAGCGGGAGTTCGCGGTCCTCGAGATAACGCAGCACGAGTTCGCCGCGCACCTCGTCCAGCAGCCCGGAAAAGGTCACGCCGCCCTCCTCGAGGTGGCGCTGCAGGGTGCGCAGGTTCACGCCCATGCCCGCGGCGATCTGCTCGATGGTGGCACGCCCCGCCGGCAGCATCAGGTAGATGGCCTTGCGCACCTCGCGCACGATCGAATGCTCCTGCATATTCTTCGCGCCGAGCATCGAGTCGAGGAAGCGCCGCGCGAAACGCGCCATAGCCGGATCGCCCCCCGGATTGACCAGGGCGAGGTCGGCCGCGTTCATGATCATCCCGTTGAACTCGCGACCGAACTCCAGGGGGCAGGCGAACACGCGCCGGTGAACGCCCAGATCCGCTGGCGCCGCATGAGAGAACTGCACACCGCGCGCGCACCACTGCGCGCCGAGCAACGCCTTGCACATGAGGTACAGCACGCCGATCAGGAGCTCATCGCCCTGCACGGAGTGCGTGGCGCCGCCAGTCAGCAACTGCGAGCGCACCACCACGGACTTGCCCGCCTGCTCGATGGACAGTGAGATCGAGGGGTTGAGCACATCCTGGTATTCGATCAACGTCCTTACGGCGTCGCCGACCGTGCGCTGGTGCGTCAGCAGCAAGCTGATGCCCCCCATGTCCGCGAGCTGACGCGACTCCGCCATGCGCAGCCCGAAGCCCGGGCAGTCGGCCAGCTGCGCCGACTCCTCCAGAAGCGCCAGCACCGGCCGGATCGGGATGCGCCGCTCGGGATCAGCGATCAGCCTGAGGCTCATGCCGTGCTTGCGCAGCAGGCTGACGGGGTCGAGTCCGCATTGTCTGGCGACCTCGGCGTACTTCGTGAGCGCGGCGGCGCGGACCAGGTTGACCATGTACGCGAAGCTCCGGAACAGGGAATACCGGCGAGCGTGCAAAAGCCGCCCGCAACTGCAGCGGCACACACTAGCGCATGCGTCATGAAATGCGAAGATTCTGCCGCGCCTCGGCGGCCGCCGTTCCCGGTGCTGCGCTGCGCGACAGTTGCTGCTGCCGGCGCGCGATATGACCGGAGCGCCATCGGGGCGCGATGTTCGCAGCTCTGCGGGCCGCGTTGCGCATCCGCGACTGCGCATCAACCTATCTATACTCGTTCGCATCAATGGTATCGCTGATGTCCACGCGCGGAGCTACCTCTCATGATCAGCAGCATTTCCCTGCCACTGGCCACCAGGCATCTGGAACCCGGAGAGAGCCTGTCCGAACTGCTGTTCGGACTGATCATGACACTCACCTTCACGCTCGGTGCCGGCCTGATGGTCCAGGAAGGCCCGGACGCGGTCAGCGATCTGCTCGTCGCGACCATCGGCTGCAATATCGCCTGGGGCATCATCGACGGCGTGTTCTACATCAACGGACAGGTCTTCGAGCGCGCGCGCATCGCGCGCCTGGGCAGGATGATCCGGGCTGCCCGCAACGAGGACGAAGCCGCCATTGTCGTGGAACGCGAACTCGCGGAGATAATCGAACTCACGGTGGATGCGGGCGAGCGCGGCGAGCTCTACCGACGCATGGCCCGCCAGGTCCGGGCAGCCACCTCCCGAACGCGACCGGTGACGCTGGTGCCCTCGGACTTCAAGGGCGCGCTAGCGAGCTTCTGGCTGGTGTTCGTCGGCAGCATTCCGGCCGCGCTGCCATTTCTGATGATCGACGACGCGTGGATCGCCCTGCGCGTGTCCAACGCGATCCTGCTCGGCCTGCTCTTCTTCGCCGGATTCCGCTGGGCCCGGCACACGGTCCTGCCGCCGCTGCGCACGGGCCTGCTCTTCCTGGCTGCGGGCGTCGCGCTGGTTGCCGTGGCGATCGCGCTGGGCGGCTGATCAGCCGCCGTCTCCTCCTTGAACGCCAGTTCCGTGGCCGGCGCGTGACCGCCCCTGCGGTCACCTGATGAAAAAATGCGTCTTGCGCCACGTTCAATTCGGCGAGTGCGTGAGCTAGAGTGCAGCGGCGTTGCCGTCGCGCCGCGCCCCCCAGGCGCGGCCACCTGTCGCAAGTTCCGGGAGTATCGAATGAGTCCTACCAGCAAAGTGCATGCATCCGTCCCGGGGACGCTAATCGCGAGCACGGATGCCGCGAAGAAGCAGCCGAGCGGGGCCATCGTGATGATCGGCTCCTGCACGCCGGCGTGAGCATCTCCGGCCCAATCCCCGCGCAGTGCGCTCGCACCGGCCACGCCGTGCGCCTGCGCGAGCCGATCGAGGCCATGAAGCTGCCAGCCGGTTACAGCCTGTCG
>DAORUQ010000294.1:0-2899 GCA_035433265.1 Pseudomonadales bacterium
CCGGTCTTGATGATGTCGTTCAGGCGCCCGTGCCAGTGCAGCCGCCCCTCGGCATCGAAGAAGCCACCGTCGCCGGTATGGAAGAAGCCCTCCTCGTCGAACACCTCGTCGGGCGCCATGCGCAGGTAGCTCACCATCAGCGTGGGGCCCTTGACGGCGATCTCGCCGGTCTCTCCGCGCGCCAGCGCCTCGCCGCTCAGCGGATCGACGATCTTGAAGGTGTTGCCGGGCAGCGCATAGCCGTAGTTGCCCGCGACGATCGCCGGGTCGGTGCCGCTCGGGTGGTTGGCGCTGAAGGTCAGCGTCTCGGTGTTGCCGTAGGACGACATCGGCTCCTGCCAGTTCGAGCGCACCGTGGGATGGTTGCGCAGCGGCGAGGTCTCGCCGACGTAGCGCAGCGAACCCAGGTCCACCTCGTGGAACGCCGGGTCCTCGGCCAGCTTGACCCACTGGTGCGGCCAGGCCACCGGCAGCGTGACGCGCTCGGCTTGCATCAGCCGCAGCGCTTCGCCCGGATCGAAATAGCGCTGCAGCACCAGGCAACCGCCAACCGTGAACGTGGCGCCGATGGCCTGCGTGAAATTACCCGACCAGAAGAAGCCGTTGGCCGACCAGGTGCGCACGCCGGGCTCGAGCGCGTACATGCGCGGCCAGCGCCAGCACTGGATCGTGGCGGCGCGATGCGTGTGCACCACGCCCTTGGGCTTGGAGGTCGAGCCCGAGGAGAAGAACACCAGGCCGCGGTCCGAGGGCGCGACCTCCGCGGCGATGGCCTCGACCACGGCGGCCGGCGCCTTGCGCTCGCCGTGGACGAATTCCTGCCAGCTCTCGATGGCCCCGCCGAGCCCATCCATCTCGCCGATGCATACCGCGCGGCGCAGGAAGGGCAGGCGTGGCGCATGGACATCACCGCGCGCGGACGCGAGCTCGGGGCAGAATTCGCCGATCTCGGCGGCAAAATCGCGATTCAGCACCGAGCGCTCGAAGATCAGCAGCGAGACGTCGGCGACACGCAGCAGGTATTCGAGCTCCGCGCCCCTGGCGAAGGAGCTCAGCAGCACGGCGGTGCCGCCCGCAAGGCTGATGCCGAACATCGCGCTCACCCACTCCGGGCGATTCGTCGCCAGCACGCCGACGCGCGTCTCCTTGCTCACGCCGCGCGCGAGGAGTGCGCGCGCGATCGCGAAGGCCTCGTCCCAGACCTGCGCGTATGTGAGGCGCACCACGGGCCCCGACGGCGGATGGAACACCATCGCCTCGTTGGCGGCGTATTTCCCGCAGACCTCGCGCAGGTAGCCGCCGAGAGTCAGCGCTCCCAGCCGCTCCTCCGAGAGCGGAGCTCCCTTGATCAAGTGTTCCATCTACTGCTTCGTCCTGGTTGCGAACATACGCGCCCTCACGTCCGGCGCCAACGGCTCCACGCCCGGCTCGAAGGGCACACCGAAAGTCTTGAACGCCATGGCCAGCACATCGTAGCAGCCTACCGCGAACACGATGTCCATGAGCTGCTTCGCGTCGAAATGCGCGCTGAGCCGCGCCCAGGTCGCATCACCGATGCAGGCATCCGCGTGCAACTCGTCCACGGCGCGCAGCAGCTCGGCGTCGACCGGGTCCCAGCCGGGCGCGTCGGGACCCGACTCGATGCGCACGATCTCCTCGTCGCTGAGGCCGGCGCGGCGACCCAGCACGATGTGCTGGTAGAACTCGTATTCCGAGCGTCGCAACCAGCCGATGCGCAGGATCAGCAGCTCGCGGATGCGCCTGGACACGGTGCTCGCGGAGGCGACGTGGTTGTTGAAGGTCAGGAATGCCTTCGCCAGCGCGGGATGATTCAGCATCATGCCCACCCCGTTCACGCCGCGGGCATCGTCGGTGTTCCAGTTGTTCAGCACGAAGTCGCGCGCGTGCGGAAAGGCGCTGGCCGCGTCGTGGATCGTGTCGTCCCAGTCGGGCGGCAGCAATGGCTTGAGCCGCGGCGTTGTTTCGTTCGACATGCGTGGTTTCCGGTTGGATCACTGTTTCGGCGGCGCGTGACAGGCACCGGCGCTCGAGAGCATGGGCCGCGTTAGCACATTCCCGTCACGCGCCCGCAAGCAGGTAGCGGTCGAGCTCCTGGTGCATGTGCAGGATGATCTGCTCGTAGTAGCGCGCGAGCCAGATCTGCTTGCAGCCGCGTGAGTGCAGCCCGCGTTGCATGCGCGGGATGTTGCCCAGATCCTGGCGCGGGATCAGCCGCAACTGCCCGGGATCGGACGGATCGACGACCTTCTCCACCGTCGCGCGCGGCGGCGCGAGCGCGGCGGGATAGGTCCTGGTGGACAGGATCTCGAAGATGCAGCGATCGGGATCGGTACGGTGCGGCCGCACGCGATAGATCATCGCGTTGCCCGCCTGCGGCAGGATCATCAGGTTCGGGAATACGAAAATCTCGCCACCCCACATGTCCAGCACTTCAGGCGCGGGCTTGGGCATCGGGCGGTTCTGCGCCGCGGCGCTCGAGTAGAGCAGTTTCATGTACTCGCCGCCGAGGCTCGAGCCCTCCGGGATCGGCTTGCCCTTCAGCGAGCGCACCAGCTCGACGTCCTCGGCGAGCACCATCGCGTCCATGCCCTCGACCAGCAGGTTCAGGCGCGCCGCCATCATTTCCACCGGATCGCCGGGCAGCGTGACGTGACCTGCCATCGGCGTCTTCTTGCCGCCGAAGAAGCGCCCGTGTCCGTGCGCGAAGGTCTCGTACTGGTGGTAGTGGTGGCTGAAGTCCACCGCGGGCCCGCTCTGGTCGCCGAAAATGAAATCCGCGCCCGCAGTCTCGAGTTGCGGGTGCGTGGTCGGCACGTGGTAGGACTCGAAGAATGCCTCCTGGGCCACTTTCCAGTTGCCGGGCGCCGCGATCTCCTTC
>DAORUQ010000295.1:0-2897 GCA_035433265.1 Pseudomonadales bacterium
ACGCGCCAGTGAACATTTTCGATGAGGCCGCGTTCCAGAAAGTGATCGAGGAACACGGCGCGGACTCCGAGAGGAACCTTGGCGCTAAGGCCGACACGATTGCCCATGCGACCCGGCGCGCCATCCACGAACGGCTGGAGCAGGACCCGGCCTTTTACGAGAAGTTCTCCCGGCTGATCCAGCAGGCCATCGACGACTACCGCGCCAGGCGTCTGTCCGATCTGGAGTACCTTCAGCGCGTCACCGAGATCAAGGATGCCGTCGTCTCCCGCAAGGGCGACGACCTGCCTCCGGCGCTGAATGGTGACGCCGACGCGGCCGCCGTCTATGGCCTGCTGCGGCCCTTTGTGACCAATCACGTCGGCGATGCCGAGCAGGCGCAGACGACCGCCGCCGAGGCCGCCATGGCGGTATGGGACATATTCAGGCGCAATCGCAAGGTGGGTTACTGGGACGACCTCGATGCCCAGCGCCGGACGATGAACGAGATCGACGATTACCTCTACGACGAGGTGAAGGGCGCGCGGGGGATCGCGCTGTCCACCGACGAGATGGACGAGATCATCGAGAAATCCATGCAGCTTGCCCGCCACCGGATGGCGGGGTGAAAACCATGGTTGGCAGCCTCACCTACGGCCGCGACACCATCCGCTACGAGGTGCGCTTCCTGGCATCACGACAGACGCTGGCCATCGAGGTGCACCCCGACAGCCGCGTGCTGGTGCGCGCACCGCTGGGCTGCCCGGAAGCCGTGATCGCGCAGCGGGTACAGAAGCGCGCGGGCTGGATCAGCCGGCAACTGGCGGAGTTCGAGCGTTATCGCCCACGCACCCCGACGCGGCAGTATGTCAACGGCGAATCGCATCTGTACCTCGGCCGGCAATGCCGGCTGAAGCTGGTGACGGGCGATTCGACCAGTGTGAAACTCACGCGCGGCCGACTGCTCGTCAGCCTGCCCGACAACCCTGACCCGGAACGCGTCAAGGCGCTGCTGCACCGCTGGTATCTCGACCGCGCGCGGGTTGTCTTTGCTGACGTGCTGGACGCCAGTCTGCGCCGCTTCAGGGGCACCGATCGCCCGCGCCTGATCGTGCGTACCATGCAATCCCGCTGGGGCAGCCTGTCGCGCGCCGGCACCATGACCTTGAACGTCAACCTGGTGCGCGCTCCCCGCTCTTGCATCGAGTACGTGGTGATTCACGAGCTATGCCATACCCGGCACCGCGACCACGATGCGCGATTTTTCAGGTTGCTCGGGCAGGTGATGCCCGATTGGGAGGAGCGAAAGCGAAAGCTGGAGGCCGCGTTGCTGTGAGTTGCGTGCCGGCGGCAGCCTCAGCCGCTGTGCGCTCCCCGGTTCCTGAAAAGAGTTATGGTGAATTATTTTTTTTGACACTGCGAGGCGGCGCCCGGTAGAGTCCGGCGCGCGCCAGCGCAGCTCTCCCACCGCACACAGGGACGCCTCCGACCCGTGAAAACGCAACATCTCGCCGGCCGCAACGCCGTCGTCACCGGGTCCAGCATGGGCATCGGGCGCGCCGTGGCGCTCGAGCTCGCGCGCCATGGCGCCAACGTCGTGCTCAACAGTTCCTCGAGCGCGGCGGCGCTCGCGCAAACGGTGGCTGAAATCACGGCCACGGGCGGGCGGGCCATCGGCCGCCTCGGGTCCGTCGCGGAATATGACTTTGCCGGCAGCCTGGTCGCGGACTGCGTGGGCGAGTTCGGTGCCATCGACATCCTGGTCAACGTCGCGGGCATCGCGGAACCGGCCGGCAGCTCGATCCTGGACATCGATCCCGCCGACTGGCGCCGCCAGATCGATGTGCACCTGCACGGCACCTTCAACACCTGCCGCCACGCCGCGCCGCTGATGGCGGCGCAGAAGCGCGGCGCGATCGTCAACACCGCCTCGCACGCGCTGCTCGGCGTCTTCGGCGGCACCGGCTACGCCGCCGGCAAGGGCGGCACGCTCAGCCTCAGCTGGGCCATCGCGCGCGAGCTCGCCGGGCACGGGGTGCGCTGCAACGTGGTCTGCCCGGGCGCGGAGAGCCGGCTCTCGACGGGGCCGGAGTACGAGGCGCTGATCGCGGGGCTGAACGCGCGCGGCATCCTCGACGACCGGATGCGCGACGCCGCGCTGAACCCGGTGCCGGCGAGGTTCCTGGCACCGGCCTATGCCTTCCTCGCCAGCGATCTCGCGCAGGACATCAACGGCAAGCTCTTTTCCGTGGCCGGCGGCTACGTCGGGCTGTTCAGCGGCCTGCAGGAGCAGTTCCTGGCCTACAAGGACCACCGCGGCGGCGAGACGTGGACGCTGGAGGAACTCGCCGGGCAGATTGCCCGCGCGGGCCTAGCCTGATCCAGGCAAGCGCGCGCCGCCCGGGCGGTCGCATTCACATCGTTTGCGGCGCTGCCGGAGTGACAGCGCCAGACCGGGGAGGGAAACACATGTTTCGCCGTTCGCTTGCGCTGCTCGGCCTGGGCCTGGCCTGTGCCCTGCCGGCCCACGCCGCCACCGTCAGCGGCACCGTCAGCAGCGAGCAGGGCGTCCCGGTGGCACTGGCGCAGGTGTCGCTGAGCAACCTCGAGCTCGGGCGCACCACGACCGTCTATGCCGATGCCGAGGGCCGCTACCGCCTCGACGGTCTGCTGCCCGGCCACTATCGATTCCGCGCGCGGCGCATCGGATTTGGCACGGTGGAGGAGAGCGGCATCTCGCTGGCGCACGACGCCGTGCTCGAGCGTGCCGTGACGCTGAAGCCGCTGCCCAAATCGCTGTGGATCCACGAGCTGCCCGCCAGCGACTGGTATGCCGGCGCGCAGTTCTCCTCGCCCGCGCTCGGCGCGCAGTTCGCCATCCAGTGCCTGATGTGCCACCAGCAGGGTTCCAGCACCAC
>DAORUQ010000296.1:0-2871 GCA_035433265.1 Pseudomonadales bacterium
CCAAGCCGGGACCGGGCGGGCGCGTCAGCCAGATCCTGACGCCCCTCGAACTGCTCGATCGCCTCGCCGCGCTGATCCCGCCGCCCCGGCGCCACCGGCATCGTTACTACGGCGTGCTGGCGCCGAATGCCCCCCTTCGGTCGGCGGTCACGGCACTGGCAGCGGCGCCGAAGCCACCCTCGGTCGAGGCCGATGCCGTGGCGGAGGAAAGTGCGATCCGTCGGGCGGCGCGCTATGCCTGGGCGCTCTTGCTGGCGCGCATCTACGAGGTGTTCCCGCTCACCTGCCCAAAGTGCGGCGGCGCGATGCGGATCATCGCCTTCATCGACGAGGGCGAGGCGATCCGAAAGATCCTCCAGCACCTGGGCGAGCCGATCGAACCGCCCAAGTTGGCCCCGGCGCGCGGCCCGCCGCTGTGGGAGGCGGCGGGACAGGGCCACGCCGATCCGCTGGCGCAGTCAATCCCCGAGTTCGAGTTCGATCAGCGGATCGCGTGGTAGCGGACGGCGGCGAACGCCGCCCGACGGGAACGCTCTTGCCCGAGGCCCGCAATACGCCCGACAGAGGGCGTATTGCGGGCCTCGGGCAAGGTTGGGCACCGGTTGTTGCACGGCGCAATGAGCGATTGCGGACAATTTTCCAATTGACGATGGGTTACGGGTGCGGAGATACTTCCGGGATGGCGGTTGAATTTCCTATCCGTCTCATCGCGGCACGAAAACGCCGCCGTACGGCCGGGTCGGAAATGATCGCGAAGGCCGCGCCGAGACCGGGGATATTGAAGGTCTTGGACGGCGCCATCAGGGTGATGCTGCGTGCCGCGACCTCGGGTGAAAGGCTGGCGAGAACGCGGTGGCGGCAGGCCGGATCGAGCACCAGGCCGTTGTGGATCTCGTCCGAGCAGACCACGAGATCGTGCTTCTCTGCCAGCGCCGCGATCTGCCACAACTCGTGGCGGTGCGCTGTGCCACCTGGCCTGTATGGGCGGCATCGGCTGGAAGTCAGCGACGCCGCGCTGGCGCTGATCGCCGAAGCCGGCTTCGACCCGGTGTTCGGCGCGCGGCCCTTGAAGCGCGCGATTCAGGAGCGCATCGAGAATCCGCTTTCGCGGCTAATTCTTGACGGCACGCTGGGCGCCAAGGATCGTGTGAAGGTCGAAGCGACGAAGGGGCAGATCAGCTTTGTGAAGGCCTGAGCGCCTGCTGCGTTCGCCGCCCGCAAACGGCGAATCCGGCGGAATGGATCTCGTGCCATTCCCGGCGCCGTGTTGCCAGCGCCGACTTTCGGACAGCATCGCAGGCACCCGAAGGCGGCCGGACATGGTGGCTTGCTTCGATAGCTGTATGCGCATACAGTTACCCATCCCGATCCCCCGATCAGGATGCGCATGCCCACCCAAGCCGCAAAGCCCTGCCAAGAGGCGAGCGTCTATCAACGCCGGCGCCCGGAACGAACGCTGCTCTACCACCTCGTGCAAGCGCACCTCGCCACCTGGCTGGCGCTGCAGGACGACGGTGAGGGTCGCTCAGCCTCAGCCCCAGCGCTCGTCGAACGCGAATTCCGCCGCTACCTCGACTGCGGCATCCTCGCCCACGGCTTTGCCCGTGCCCGCTGCGCCGACTGCGGCCACGATTTCATCGTCGCCTACTCCTGCAAGGGCCGAGGCGTCTGCCCTTCGTGCACCACTCGGCGCATGGTCGAAACCGCCGCCCATCTGGTCGATCACGTCTTTCCCGCCCTGCCGGTGCGGCAGTGGGTGCTCTCGCTCCCGAAACGGCTGCGCTACCACCTCGATGACGCCAAACTGCAAAGCGCCGTGCTGCACAGCTTTCTGCGCGCCATCGAACAGGGACTGCGGCAAAGCCTGCCGGAGGGCGACGGCACGGCACGCATCGGCGCGGTCGTCTTCATCCACCGCTTTGGCGCGCTGATGAACGCCCACCTTCACTTCCATGTCATCGCGATCGATGGGGTGTTTTTTGGGGAGGAGACCGCGAGTCTGCGTTTCGAGGAGACGCACCTCAGCGCGCAAGCGCTGGCGCGACTGCAATCGACGCTGCGCAAACGGATCGTCAGCCTTTTCGTTCGGCGCGGCCTGCTCGATTCGGCCGAGGGCGAAGCCCTGCGCCGCTGCGCGCACGGCGGCGGCTTCTCGCTCGACGCTGGCGTGCGCATCGAAGGGGACGACCGGCAAGGGCGGGAGCGCCTGCTGCGCTACTGCGCCCGCCCGGCCTTCGCGCAGGAACGGTTGCGGCAGATCGATGCGGAGCACCTCGTCTATGAGAGCCCCAAGCCGGGACCGGGCGGGCGCGTCAGCCAGATCCTGACGCCCCTCGAACTGCTCGATCGCCTCGCCGCGCTGATCCCGCCGCCCCGGCGCCACCGGCATCGTTACTACGGCGTGCTGGCGCCGAATGCCCCCCTTCGGTCGGCGGTCACGGCACTGGCAGCGGCGCCGAAGCCACCCTCGGTCGAGGCCGATGCCGTGGCGGAGGAAAGTGCGATCCGTCGGGCGGCGCGCTATGCCTGGGCGCTCTTGCTGGCGCGCATCTACGAGGTGTTCCCGCTCACCTGCCCAAAGTGCGGCGGCGCGATGCGGATCATCGCCTTCATCGACGAGGGCGAGGCGATCCGAAAGATCCTCCAGCACCTGGGCGAGCCGATCGAACCGCCCAAGTTGGCCCCGGCGCGCGGCCCGCCGCTGTGGGAGGCGGCGGGACAGGGCCACGCCGATCCGCTGGCGCAGTCAATCCCCGAGTTCGAGTTCGATCAGCGGATCGCGTGGTAGCGGACGGCGGCGAACGCCGCCCGACGGGAACGCTCTTGCCCGAGGCCCGCAATACGCCCGACAGAGGGCGTATTGCGGGCCTC
>DAORUQ010000297.1:0-2864 GCA_035433265.1 Pseudomonadales bacterium
TGAAGCTCGCGCCCGCGCTGCTCACCGAGCTGGAGCAGCAGGCCAGGCGGGCTTTGCCGCTCACCTCAGGCTGAAGCGGTGTCCGGCGCTGGCGTCACCGGCGCAGATGGCATCGATCTCGAGAAGTTCAGAGGCATCGAGCTTCCATTGTCCGGCCGCGACGTGCTCTTCGAGTTGCGTTGCCCGGCTGGCTCCCGCGATCACCGAGCATACGCGTGGCCGTGCCAGCAGCCAGGCGATCGCCAGTTCGCCCACGCGACGGCCGCGCGCATGCGCGAATGCCTCGAGCCGCTCCAGCTTGGTCCAGTTGGCTTCCGTGGTGATTTGCTCGTAGGCCATCGGCCTGGTCGCGAGCAGGGAGTCGGCGGGGTAGGGCTGGCCGCGCTGGTACTTGCCGGTCAGAAATCCGCCCGCCAGCGGGCCCCACGGAATGATGCCGAGTCCGTGGGCGTCGCACGCCGGGACGTGGTCCTGCTCGATCTCGCGCTGGAGCAGGTTGTACAGCGGCTGCGAGGTCGCGAAGGCGTTGAGGTTGTGGCAGCGCGAGGTCCACATCGCCTCCGAAACCTGCCAGGCGGCAAAATTGCTGCAGCCGGTGTAGCGCACCTTGCCCGCGCGCACGAGATCGTCGAGCGCGCGCAGCGTTTCCTCGATCGGCGTCGAGGGATCGGGAAAATGGATCTGGTAGAGATCGATGTAGTCGGTGCCGAGCCGCTTCAGGCTCGCTTCCGCCGCGCGGATCACGTTGTGACGCGAACCGCCGCGCGCGTTGGGACGCGGATCGACCGGCGCGCCCGACGGGCCGCCGCCCATGGGCCAGCCGAACTTGGTCGCGATCACGAGGTCCGCGCGCCGCCCCCTGATCGCCTTGCCGACGAACTCCTCCGAGCGCCCCATGTCGTAGACGTCGGCGGTATCGATGAAATTGATGCCGAGCTCGAGCGCATGCCCGATGATGGCAACCGAAGTTGCCTCGTCGTGCAGCCAGCCGAAGTAGTGGGTGCCCAGCCCGATGGCCGAAACCTTCAGCCCCGATCTGCCCAGATTGCGATGCTCCACGCGCGTGCTCCTTGCGGTCGATGATCGTCGTTTTCAGCTGCCCGGCTCGTCGAATGCCTGGTAGATCACCGCGCCCTCGGTATCGCGCGGCACCGGCCAGCCGGTCAGGTGGCAGATCGTGGGGACGAGGTCGATGCACCACACGTTGCGCTCGATCTGCGCGCCCCTGCGGATACCGGGGCCGCTGAGCGCGAACAGGCCGCGCAGCGATCCGCCCTGCCAGTCGGCGGTGGGGAGGAAGGGGCCGTGCTGGTGACCGTGGTCGTGCTTGAGCGCATACACCACGTCGCCGGCCTGCTCGCCGTAGATGTTGAGGAAGCGTGCGTCTTCCTTGCGCAGCGCGAACAGCACCGGCTTGCGCCCGGAGCCGGGTTCGACGTACTCGGTGAGCGCACGAATGATCGCATCCTGCACCTCGCGATACTCCTCGCCGGCACGCACGATGCCGTCCGGGTCGCGGTCCTGCAGATTGATATGGATCCAGCACACGGGTCGCGCGATCGCGCGCGTGCGCGACCAGTCGATTGTTCCCCCGGTGTGTCGGGCCAGCAGCCCGGCATCGCGCAGAATCGCGTTGGCATCGATGCCGGGATGGCCGGCGGGCTTGGCGCCGTGGTCCGAGATCAGCGCCAGCAATGTCTCGCGCTCGTCGACGCACGCGATCAGGTCGCGCGCGAGGCGATCGCAGGCCTGGTAGATGCCGAGCTCCAGCGCTTCGTGCCGGCGGCGTTCCTCGGCGTCAGTTGCAAGCCTCGGGTCGAGCACGTGCGGGATCGAATGCCACGAGGTATCGGGCAGGTGGTAGCGCATCACGAACAGGTCCCACGGTTCGTTCTTCATCACGTGGGCGCAGGCATCGGCATACCACTGCCGTTGCATCTCGATTTCCTCGAGCAGCGTGTCGGCGCCGAACCATCCCTTGTCGTAGCCGAAAAACCCGCTGTCGGGATTGGGCAGGCCCCTGGTGGAGACGATCTCCGAGGCCAGCGATGCGGGCGAGGACCAGCCCTCGAGCGCGCAGAAGGAACTGTGGTAGAGACGCAGGTCGCGGGCATCCGGCGACAGCTCGAGCAGCTTCAGGGCAAACGCACAGCGCTCGGGTCCCGCGTCGGTCTGGAACGTGTGATGGAGTATGGCGCTCCATTCGCCGGCCCGCAGTTGCGCGAGCGGCACGGCCGCATCCTTGCCCTCGCACACCAGCACACGGTCGAAGCCCTCGCCGTGCGAGTCGATGACCAGCAGCTGCCAGGTCGGTGGCGTCAGCGGGTAGCGGCCGCCGCAGGCGCGCACCTGCAGCTCCGCGGCGAGCAGCCTCGATGCCGCGGGCAGGTTGCTCCACCCCTCGGGCGCGCCCGGCGCGATGCGCACGGGTACCGGCGAATCCGGTTGAAAGCTCGCCGTGCAGAACAGGCCGCCGCAGGCGCTCGCGGCAAACACCCCCGGCGCCGCTTCGCCGGTGCCGAGCCCGTCTTCGTCGAGGCGGACCGTGTCTGGCGCGATGCCGTTCTCCCGGGTGGCGAGCGCGAGGTTCGGGTGGAACCACTGGTTGATGTCGCAGCCGGAGCCGCCGATCTGGATGCCATTGTCCACGACCGGCGGCCAGGTGGTGACGAAATTGACGACGACCGACTTCTTGCCGGCACGCGCAATCGCGTTCCAGACATATTCAGCTTTCACATCGGGGCTGTGAAAGGCCATGTGAGCGCGATCCAGCGGATCGCCGGGACGACGCACGTTGTAGTCGGAAATGCCGTGCGTCCCCGGCCATGCGCCGGTGGCGATCGATGTCCAGTTGGCTGGTGTTG
>DAORUQ010000298.1:0-2845 GCA_035433265.1 Pseudomonadales bacterium
CACACAGGCCGCCGATTCCCCGGCCGGGGCGCAATCCGCGCCTGCTCCTGCGTCGCGCATGAGCCCGCGGCACATGGATCCCGCCACGATGACCCGGCGCATGACCACCAACCTGGGGCTGTCGCCGGAGCAGGTAACGGAGGTGGAGCAGATCAACCAGCGCTTCGCCACGCAGTTCGAGCAGCAGCGCAAGCAGCAGGAAGCCATGCGTGCGGCGCACCAGGAGGCCATGGGCAAGATCGCCGCAGAACGCGATGCGGCGCTGAAAAAGGTGCTGAGCGAGGAGCAGTACGGGAGGCACGTCGCCCACAGGCAGGAGATGCAGGAGCGGCGCCGCGCGCATCGCGGTCCCGGCGGCCCGGGCACGGGACCGCGCGCTGCCGAGGCACCCGCGCCGACGCCGCCCACGCAGTAATCACGCGCGCCCCGTTGGACAGCCGCCGGGCAGAGCGTCTATATAATCGGTTTTGCCCGGCGGCCCGTGATGGATGCATTCAAATTCGATTTGCTGGTGATCGGCAGCGGCCCGGCGGGCGAATCCGCGGCGCTGAACGCGGCCAAGCACGGCCTGCGCGCCGCGGTGATCGAGGACCGTCGCATGGTCGGCGGCGGTTGCACCCACAGCGGCACGATCCCGTCCAAGGCGCTGCGACACGCGGTCAAGGACCTGACGCGCTACAACACCAACGCGATATTCCGCGCCATCGGCGAGCCCAGCCGCATCTCCTTCCAGACCCTGCTGCAGAACGCCGGCACGGTGATCCGCCGCCAGGTCGCCATGCGCTCGCAGTACTACGCGAAGAACCGCATTGCGATGTATTTCGGGGTGGCATCGTTCATCGATGCCAACACGGTGCGCGTGACGCTACCCGACGGCGCCGTCGAGATCCTGCGCGCACCGAAAGTCGTGATCGCGACCGGCTCGCGTCCCTACCGTCCCGCGGACATCGACTTCGCGCACCCTACGGTATTCGACAGCGATACCATCCTCGCCATGCCGCACACGCCGCGTCGCCTGCTGATCTACGGCGCGGGCGTCATCGGCTGCGAATACGCCTCGATCTTCTCCGCGCTGGGGGTCAAGGTCGACCTGATCAACACACGTGACCAGCTGCTCTCCTATCTCGACGACGAGATCTCCGATGCGCTGTCGTATCACCTGCGCACACAGGGCGCGGTGATCCGCCACGGCGAGGAATACGATCGGCTCGAAGCCTCGGCGCACGGCGTCACGCTGCACCTGCGCTCGGGCAAGCGCCTGCAGGGCGAGGCGTTGCTGTGGTGCAACGGCCGCACTGGAAATACCGACCGCATGGAGCTGCACAACATCGGCCTGCAGCCCGATTCGCGCGGCTTGCTGAACGTCGATGCGCGCTACGAAACCTCCGTTCCCGGCGTATTCGCCGTCGGCGATGTGATCGGTGCCCCCAGCCTCGCGAGCGCGGCCTACGACCAGGGCCGCTCGGCCGCGGCAGCGGCGCGCGGCAAGGAACACACGCGCCACGTCGACGACACACCCACCGGCATCTACACGCTGCCCGAGATCAGCTCGGTGGGCGCCACCGAGCGCGAACTCACCGCGGCACGCATCCCCTACGAGATCGGCCGCGCCTTCTTCAAGGAGACGGCGCGCGCGCAGATCAGTGGCGAGGACGTGGGCATGCTGAAGCTGCTGTTCCACATCGACACGCTGGAGATCCTCGGCGTGCACTGCTTCGGCGCCGAGGCCACCGAGATCATCCACATCGGCCAGGCGATCATGAAGCAGCCGGCGCCACGCAACACCGTGCGCTATTTCATCGAGACCACGTTCAACTACCCCACGATGGCCGAGGCCTACCGCATCGCCGCACTGAACGGCCTGAACCGCCTGACGAGCTACTGAGTGGCCCCGCCGCTCCCATCAAACTGGCCCCTCTGCGAGAACTGCCCCCCCGTAGGTCCGGATTCATCCGGACAGTGTCCACTCGTAGGGTGGTGTCGCAAACCCATCCGTGCTCTGGATAGCGGCCTGACAATCCGGTGTATCGCGAGTCATCGGCGTCCGAGCACCTCACCGTGGTGGAAGCCGTCAAGAAGGCGCGTATTCCGGGATTGACTCGATGCGCTGCGAGCTCAACCGAGCGGCTGTGCTGCCCGCTGTTGGCTTGCGGGGCCTTGCGCCGCAGGACGCGGCGCGGAGCTACAGGGACGTACTCGTGCGTGCCCCGCAGGACAATGGCGGGCAGCACAGCCAGCGACGCACCAGGCCGCTCGATCGCAATCCAATGGTTTTACAACACCCTCTTGATGCGGGCCTACGGGTGCCAGGCCCAGAGGTGCGCGGCCACCAGCGCGCGCCACGGCGTGAACTGCGCCAGCCAGCGCCCGGTCTCTGCCGCGGAGATTTTTTCTTCCCGGCCCAGCAGCAGTTGCAACTTGCGCCGCACCGCCACGTCGCCGTGCAGCGAGCCGTCGAGATGGCCGAAGCCGCGCAGCAGCGTGTACTCGATGGTCCACGGGCCGATGCCGCGGATCGCCGCGAGGCGTGCGCGGATCTCCGCGACGGGCGGTGCGTCGGCCCAGGCCTCGAATGGCAGGGTGCCGTCGGCAGCGCCACGGCTCAGCAGGTTAACGGTGGCTGCCTTGGCCTGTGACAGCCCGGCGGCGCGCAATTGCGCTTCCCCCATGCGCGCCAGCCGCGCGGGATCGGGATGGCACAACAGGCCGACCGAGTGGCGGATGCCGGTGGCCTCGATGAGCCGGCGGCGCACCGCGGTGGCCGCGGCCACGCTGATCTGCTGTCCGGTCACGGCCCACACCATCGCTTCGAACGGTGTGGCCAGCAACGGCACGCGCAGGCCGG
>DAORUQ010000299.1:0-2842 GCA_035433265.1 Pseudomonadales bacterium
GACACCGCTTCGGGTTGCAGGAATTCCTCCGGACTGTCGATACGGTCGAAGGGCAAGGTGGCGTTGATTTTCATATCGGCTCATCCGCGCGAGGAGATCCGCGATACCGGTCTCAGGAAATGACATCGCCCATCAGCGTCCAGTTGCCGGCCTTGTTACGCACCCAGCCGCTGGAGGCCCAGGTTCCCCCGTCGACGGGAATGACGGCGCCGGTCACGTAACTGCTCATCGCGGAAGCCAGGAACACGGCGACGTTGCCGCACTCCGTGTCCGTTCCCGCGCGCCCCAGCGGGATGCGCCGGGCCGTTGCATCCTCCTGCTGATCGCTGGGCCTGATCCAGCTCGCCGGGTCGACCGGGCCCGTGTGGTTGCCGCGCAGCCCGGGCGTGACCGTGTAATCGGGGGCAATGACATTGACGCGAATGCCGTGCTCCGCGAGTTCCAGCGCCATCGTTCGCGTGAAGTTGAGCATGGCCGCCTTGCACGCCCCGTAGACGGCGAAGTTCGGCGCGGCCCGCGACCCCTCGATGCTGCTGACGTTGATGATGGAGCCGCCGCGACCGCCGCGGATCATCAGCGGAGCCGCGGCAGAGGTGGCCGCCAGCATGCTGACCAGGTTGAGATCGATGTGGCGCCGCCAGGAACGTTCGGACTGCTCGATGAACGGCCGCGGGCTCACACCGCCGGCGTTGTTCACCAGAATGTCGATGCGCCCGAAGCGGGAGGCCGCGCTGTCGATCAGGGCGCGCACCTGCTCCGTGTCGCATACATCGGTTGGCACCGCCAGGGCGGCGCGGCCCATTTCGCGCACGCGCGCGGCGACTTCCTCGCAACGCTCGGGGACGATATCGCCGATGACCACGTCGGCGCCGACCGCCGCACAGGCCAGCGCAATCGCCCTGCCGATGCCGGCCCCTGCGCCGGTGACGACGGCAACCTGGTCCGTGAGCTGGATATCCGGTGTATTCAATTCGATCTCCGGTGGATGAACATCGACGCTCGGAAAGTGTCCTTCAGCTGCGCCCCCCTGTCCACGACGCCATGCGCGCCGTGTAGTTCGCGAACAGCGGGCGGACCTGGTCGAGGTCCAGCCCGTAGGTCGCCGCCTCGGGATGCGCGCCCGGTTCGCGGTTCTGCGCGTTCTCCTGCCACCAGCGGCTCATGCCGGCCTCGAAGCTCGCGCTCACGGGCTCGCCGAGCCACTCGTACAGCCGGCGGACCGCGCCGACGGGATCGCGCTGCATCGCGCGGAAATCGATGTCATGGAATCGCGCCTCGTTGCCCTTGTCGCGAAACGCCAGTGCCCGTTCCATGCCCAGCGACCAATGCTGCACGTTGAGCCTGCCCACGTCGTGCAGGTCCACCCGGTCACTGAACTTGCCGATGTAGTCGGCGTAGAGGTGCGCCACCGAGACGATCACGTCCGTGGGATCGCGGTGCGTCATCACGAAACGCGCATCCGGAAACGCGCGGTCCAGGTGCTCGAGAAACAGCACGTGCGTGGGGCACTTCAGGCGCCACGGCTTGTCGGGGCATCCCCACTGCAGCAGCTTGAGCACCCGGCGCTCGTAGCGATAGGTCGAGCTGAGGTCCGCCTCCAGCAGCCACGCGGAATAACCCGGTATCCGGGCGAACGCCTGGAACAGGTGGCTCCTGAAATCGAGCGCCATCAGCTCCTGGCACTCCGCGGGTCCGGTGGCCGATTCGGGCACGTGTCCCTTGACCCCTTCCCTGCGGGCTGCCGCCCCGGCCTGCGCTTGCACGATGCGCGGATCGGGCGGCGTCACCGTCGAGGGCGGCGGACAGGGTCGGGACGATTCCCAGCGGCGCAGCGAACGGGCGTCGGGATCTTCGGCCAGCAGGAACGACAACGCGGTCGAGCCGGTGCGCGGCAGGCTGACGCCGATCAGGGGCGCCTTGATCTGGACCTCGTCGATTTCCGGGTGCCGGCGATACCAGTCCTCGATCTCCAGGCGCTGCTCGAGGTGGCCGATGATGCGCTGGCGCAGCACGTGTTCGCCGGTGGCATTGAGCTGCGCCTCCTCGCGCAGCGAACGCACCAGAACCTGCAGCCCCTCCAGAAACGAGTCGTCGCCGAAATCCTCCAACCCCGTCCCTGCGCGCGCCGCGGCCAGCAGTTCCTCGTGTCGATCCATTGATCGCCTCGTGTGCCGGCGCAATACCGGCAGTGCTTTGGAGCCCGATCAGCCGATCGTCGTCAGGCTTTCGTGCGACGAGCGCTCGATCATGCCGTAAGCCGTCTGTCCGTCCCAGGTGTAGCGTGCACCACCCTGCTGCAGGTTCAGACCGCCGATGTCGGGATTGCCGACGCGAAAGGTCGACAGCGCCGTCACGCCCTCGATCCTGGTGATCCCCAGATCGGACTCGAGCTCCAGCGAAGCGTCGTCGCCCTCGCCCACGATACGGCGCAGCCACGGAATCCGGGTGGCGCGGGCCGGGTACATCGTGCCGTCCTGGAAGACATAACCCTCGTTGTAGGCGATGCCGTCCTCGCGCGGCGGGTACGTGATGTAGCCGAACGCGCGCCCGTCGGGAAATACCGCCGACTGCCAGCAGTGCCCGCGGAACCCGCCCAGCGGACGGATGCTCTGGCGTTTGACCCGCAGCCCCACGCCCTTGAACTCGCGGCTCAGGCCATCGACATGGAAAACGCCGCGGGCGCGGAACAGGTGTTCGAAGCGCCAGCCTATGCCCATGTTGGCGGCTTCGATGGCATCGGCCGCGGACATCCGCGCCACTTTCTCGACCGGGATGTCCTGCACCCAGGCCGGCGTGACCATGTGCAGATCGACGTCCAGGCGTACCGCGGTGCGCTTGTCGG
>DAORUQ010000300.1:0-2841 GCA_035433265.1 Pseudomonadales bacterium
GGGTCGCCGACAGCACGCGCACGTCGATGCCGAAGCTGCGCGTGCTGCCAACCGGCCGGACTTCCTTCTCCTGCAGCACGCGCAGCAGTTTCACCTGCAGCGCCAGCGGCATGTCGCCGATCTCGTCGAGGAACAGCGTGCCGCCCTCGGCGGCGCGGAACAGGCCCACGTGGTCGCTGACGGCCCCGGTGAAGGCACCCTTCACGTGACCGAACAGCTCCGATTCGAGCAGAGCTTCGGGCAGCGCACCACAGTTCAGGGGAATGAACGGCCCGTCGCAGCGCGCGCTCGAGCGGTGTATCGCCAGCGCCAGCAGTTCCTTGCCGCTGCCGCTGCCCCCCGAGATCAGCACGCTGATGTTGCTGGACGCGACCTGCTGCGCGGTCTGCAGCAGGCGCTCCATCACCTGGCTGCGCGACTGGACGTGATCGCGCCAGCCGCCCTGCGTCGCCGGCGGGCGGCTCGCCGCCGACACGCTGAGCGCGCGCTCGATCAGGCTCTTCAGCTGCTCGCGCTCGATCGGCTTGGTGAGGAAACCGAACACCCCTTTCTGGGTCGCGGCAACCGCGTCGGGGATCGATCCCTGGGCCGTGATGATGATCACCGGCAGGCCGGGGTAATAGTGCTGGACGTGCTCGAACAGTTCGATGCCGTCCATGCCTTCCATGCGCAGGTCCGAGATCATCAGTTCGACCGGGCGCCCGCGCAGGCGCTGCAGCGCCTCGGTCCCGCTGGCGGCGGTGACCACCTCGAAGCCCTCGGCCTCCAGGCGCAGCACCAGCAGCCGCATCAGGCTCGGGTCGTCATCGACCAGCAGGATCCGTCCGCGCGGGGCGTTCACCGCTGCCCGCCCTGCTCTTCGCGCCGCTGGTGCATGCTGTCCTCGAGGGTCGTGAGCGAGCGGATCTTCTCCTCCAGCGCCTGCACCTCGGCTTGCCTCTGCACGAGCAGCGCCTCCTGCTCGGCAAGGCTCTTGCGCAGTTCCGTGCGCTGCTGCTGCGCGTTGAGGCGCGACTGGTTGAAGGCCTCCAGCAGGCCGGCCAGGCGGCGCACGTCCGGCGGCAGCGTCTCGTCGGCGCGCAGCGCACGCATGGTGTCGCGCGCCAGCGCCCACGAGTTCCACTCGCCGAGTTGCTGGTGCAGCAGGGCCAGGCGATAGCGCTGCGCGGGCGTCGGGGAATCCGCCTGCATCGCGGCGAGCTGCGCGCGCGCTTCCCGGGCCGACAGTTGCAGTGCGCTGTCGGCATCGCGCAGCCATTGCGACAGCATGACGCTGTCCGGGTCCGGCGCCTGCGGCATTGCCGGCGCGGGCGCCGGCGCCTGCGGCGGCGTGGCCTGGCATGCGGCCAGCAGCACGCCGGCGAGCAGCAGGGCGAGGATTCTCATGCGGGCTCCTCCAGGCGCGGCAGGGTGATGCGAAAGCAGGTGCTGTAGGGTTTGCGCGGCACCAGTCGCAGCGAACCGCCCTGCGACTCGATGCATTCGCGCGCCACGCTCAGGCCGATGCCCGAGCCCTTGATCGCACCGCGACGGCCCGTCGAGCCCTGGAAAAACGGCTCGAAGATGCGCTCCGCCTCGTCGGCCGGGATGAGCGGTCCGTGGTTTGCCACGTCGATCTCGAGCATGTCCCGGTGCACGCGCCAGTGGATCAGCACCTCGCTGTCCTGGCTCGCGTAATTCGCCGCGTTGGAGACCAGGTTGTCGAGCGCGGTCCTGAGCTTGCCCGCGTCCATCACCCACAGCGCCTGCTCGTCGCGCAGCACGGCCACGAGGCCGTGGCGTTTGAGGCCCAGGCGATGCGAGTCGACAACCTCGGCAACCAGCGGCCCCAGCGCCACTTCGCACGGCCTCACCTCGGCGCGGTGCAGAAGCTGGTTGTAGTCGAGCAGGTTCTCGATCAGCCGCTGCAGCTCCTTGCTGTTCTGCTGCACGATGGACACGATCTCGCGCTGCGCGGGGTTCAGCGCCGGACCCACGACGCCTTCGGCCAGCAGGTCGGCTCCCTCGCACAGGCTGGCCAGCGGGGTCTTCAGCTCGTGCGAGATGTGGCGCAGGAACTGCTGCTTCTGCGCATCGAGCTCCGCCAGCTGATCGCGCAGCCACGAGAGCTGGCGGCCCAGCAGCTGCATTTCCCGCGGCCCCTGGATGCGGATGGCTCCCCCGGCGCGGGCACTCCCGAGCTGGCGGATGACCTGCTCGAGCTGGCGGATCGGCTGGTTGATCAGGTAGGTGAACAACAGCGCGAGCGGCACCGTCAGCAGCGCCAGGGCGCCGGCGATGAGGATCATGCGGGTGCGTGTGGCGTCCGCCGCAAGCAACTGCGCCGCGAGCTCCGCGTCGACCTGAAGCCTGCTGCTGTGCCCGGTAGCCTGCGCCTCGCGGCTGATCGGGTCGAACAGCGCCAGGGCCGTCTCCAGGCGCGCGGCATCCCCGGGCACCAGCGTCAACTCGTGCTGCAACTCGCGCAGCTGCTCGCCCAGGCGTTCGACCGCCGGGGCGCCCCCGGCGTCGAGGCGCTCGCCAATGGTGGCCAGTGTCGCCTGCAGCTCATCGAACCCCTCCAGCACCAGGCGCAGCAGGGACGCATCCCCGAGCGTGGCGTACTGGCGCGTGCGCCGCTCCAGGTCGAGCAGGTCGCCCTGCAACTGCTGCGTCGAGCGGGTCAGGGTGACGGTGCGCTCGTTGAGGCGGGCGTTGTCCACGGCCTGCTCCACCAGCGTCTGCACGGCCAGCACCACCGCGGCGCTCAGCGGCGCGACCACCGTCAGGAAGCCCAGCAGGATCAATTGCAGGATCGAACGGGGGCGCCAGCGCATGTCGCGGAATACCCGGCTCCGGATG
>DAORUQ010000301.1:0-2831 GCA_035433265.1 Pseudomonadales bacterium
ATCCGGGGACCCGGAGCGCGTTCTCATCATCGACGGCCCGGTGCGCATCGACGCCCGCAGCCTGCACGCACAGGCATCCGCCCTGGCGCAGACCCTGGCGGCACGGTTTGCGCCGGGAAGCGTCATCTCCTTCATGCTGCCCAACTGGCACGAAGCCGCGGTCATCTACCTGGCAACGACGCTGGCGGGCATGGTCGCGCACCCGGTGCTGCCATCGCTGCGCGAGCACGACCTGTGTTTCATGCTGAAGGATGTCGAGAGCCGGATGATCTTCATACCGGCGCGGTTTCGCGGACACGAGTCCGCGCAGATGCTGACGCGGGTCGTGCAGCAGCTCGATACGCCGCCGCAGGTGGTCGTCGTGCGCGGCGATCGCGGCGAGCACATCGCTTATGACTCGTTGTTCTCGGGCGTCGCGCCGCAGCCGCTGCCGGCGCCCGATCCGGATGCCGTGCGGATGATCATGTATACATCCGGGACCACCGGCAGCCCCAAGGGCGTCATGCACAGCCACAATTCGATTCACGCGCTGATCCGCCAGATCGGCAGGCACTGGCTGGTCGAGCCGGGCGACCGATTCCTCGTCGCGGGTCCCATCAGCCATATCGGCGGCTCCATCTACGCGTTCGAGTGCCCGCTGCTGCTGGGTGCAACGGCCGTATTGATGGAGCGCTGGGATGCCGACGAGGCGATCGGCCACCTCGTGGCCGATCGCTGCACGCATTTTGCCGGCGCCACGCCCTTCCTCGTGCAGACACTCGCCGCGGCGCGACGCGCGCAGACGCGTCTTCCGGAGCTCAAGCTCTTCGTGTGCGGCGGGGCCTCGGTTCCCCCGTCGCTGATCTGCGAAGCGGCGGACTATTTCGAGAAGGCCGTGGTCACACGAGTCTATGGCTCAACCGAGGTTCCGGTGACGACGGTTGGCGTCATCAGCCGAAGCGACGTCGCCCACGCGGCGGAAACCGACGGGCAAGCCGGGATCGCCACCATCAGGCTGGTCGACGGCTCCGGCGCGACCGCCGCAACCGGTGAAGTCGTGGCGCAAGGGCCGCAGATGCTGGTGGGCTACGTCCACCCCGAGGACGAGGCGAGCGTATTCGACGCCGAGGGCTATTACCGCACCGGTGACCTGGGGCGTTGGGTCGATGGCGACTACCTCGTCATCGCCGGCCGCATCAAGGACATCATCATCCGCAACGGCGAGAACATCGCGCCCAAGGAAGTGGAAGACCTGCTGGTGGCGCATCCCGATATCGCGGAAATCGCCATTGTCGGTCTGCCCGATGCCCGGACCGGCGAGCGCGCCTGCGCCGTCATCGTGCCGCGCGGTTCGGCACGGCCCGACGTCGCCAGCTTGCGCGCCTATCTCGATGCCAGGGGGGTCGCGAAGTTCAAAATGCCGGAACAGGTGGCGCTATGGGAGGCACTGCCCAAGAACGAGGCCGGCAAGGTCCTGAAGCACCAGATGCGCGCCGCGCTGGCCGATGCTTCGCCCCGCGACTGAGCGCTAGTGAGTTTTTCGCCAGCCTGCTGCGGCCGCTGCTGCAGCGCTCCTATTCGAAAGGCTCTTCGCCCTGAAGCTTGGTCCGGTGCAGCAGGCGCCCGGCAGCCGGGTCGTAGGGAGTGGCCCGGTGCATCGTGCCGGTGTTGTCCCACATCACCAGGTCGCCCACCGTCCACTTGTGGCGATAGGTGAATTGCGGCTGCGTCGCCCACTCGCGCAGGCGCACCAGCAACTGCGTGCTCTCCATTGCACTCATCCCGACCACATGATGCGCCGTGCAGCCCAGCACCAGCGACTTGCGCCCCGAACGGTGCTTCCACACCAGCGGCAGTTCCTGCTCGCCGATCGCCATCATCTGCCTGGTCATGGCCAGGCTCGGCTCGGGGTCGTAGTAGAAGAGCGACGCCCACGCCGAGTGCACCACGCGCAGCGCCTCGATCTGCTGCTTGTCCTCCTCGGCCAGCATCTCCCACGCGGCATAGGTGTTGCAGAACTCGGTGTCACCGCCCGTGGGCGACAGCACCTTGGCCGATAGCAGCGAGGCCAGGATCGGCACCTGGTTCATGGTGCCGTCGAGGTGCCAGTACAGCGAGCCTTTCAGGTACTCGGCGCTCGCGTTGGCCCTGGTGTCCAGGGTGACCTTGTAGATCTCCTCGCCGCGCATTTCCGGCGCGAACGTGCCGAGCGTGCGGGTGAACGCGACCTGCTCCTCGTCCGTGAACCCGATCCGCGGAAAGACCAGCACGCCGCGACGCTCGAGCAGTTCACGCAGATCGGTTGCATGTTCGCCGCTGAGCAGCGCGTCCTTGCCCAGACGAACCTCGCTGGCAATCAGCGGAGAGATGTCGCTGGCCTCGAGCTTTTCACTGATGGCTGCGGTCATGGCTTCGGTCCTTCAGGAGTGGTGCTGGAAATCCGGGCCCTTGCATCGTGTGACGCCGCCCCGGCGCTGCGGCTGGCGACTAGCTGTCCGCCAGCCGGCGTGCGGCCAGCTCGCGCAGCGGCGCCGTCTTCACCTTGTTGGAAGCGGTCAGCTCCAGATCCGCCTCCTGCACGAACAGCACGCGCCGCGGCACCTTGTAGCTCGACAGGCGCGCCGACACGAAGGCACGCACCGTGGGCTCGTCGAGCGTGGCGCCCTGTTCGCGCACGATACAGGTCACGACGATCTCCCCGAGCGTCTCGTGCGGGACGCCAACCGTGGTGGCGATCTTGACGCCCGGGCACTCGCGCAGCAGCGCGTCGATTTCCGTCGGCGAGACATTCGCACCGCCGGTCTTGATGATGTCGTTCAGGCGCCCGTGCCAGTGCAGCCGCCCCTCGGCAT
>DAORUQ010000302.1:0-2717 GCA_035433265.1 Pseudomonadales bacterium
CCGCCGGCTTCGACGTGGCGCTGGTCGAGATCGGCGGCACCGTCGGCGACATCGAGTCGCAGCCCTTCCTGGAGGCGAGCCGCCAGCTGCGCGGCGAACTTGGCACCACGCGCGCGCTGTTCATCCACCTCACGCTGGTGCCCTACATCCGCTCGGCCGGCGAGACCAAGACCAAGCCCACGCAGCACTCCGTGAAGGAGATGCGCGCCATGGGCCTGCAGCCGGACATCCTGCTGTGCCGCTCCGAGGTGCACATCGACGAGGCCTCGCGGCGCAAGATCGCGCTGTTCACCGACGTGCAGGAGCGCGCGGTGATCTCGGTGCCCGACGTCGACATGATCTACCGCCTGCCGCTGCTGCTGCACAGCGAGAAGCTCGACGACATCGTGCTCGAGAAGCTCGGCCTCGATTGTCCGCCGGCGAAGCTCGACGAGTGGCAGGCCGTGATCGACGGCAAGCTGCACGCGCGGCGCCGCGCGACGATCGCGATGGTCGGCAAGTACATGGACCTGCTCGATGCCTACAAGTCGCTGAACGAGGCGCTGACGCACGCCGGCATCCACACCGGCACGCGGGTCGAGATGCGCTACATCGACTCCGAGCAGATCTCGCGCGAGGGCACCGGCGTGCTCGAGGGCGTGGACGCGATCCTGGTGCCGGGCGGTTTCGGCGAGCGCGGCATCGAGGGCAAGATAGAGACCGTGCGCTATGCGCGCGAGAACCGCATTCCCTACCTCGGCATCTGCCTCGGCCTGCAGGTGGCGGTGATCGAGTTCGCGCGCAACGTCGCCGGCATGGAGGATGCGAACAGCACCGAGTTCAACGCCGCCACGCAGCACCCGGTGGTCGCGCTGATCACCGAGTGGCTGAAGTCCGACGGCAGCACCGAGCGTCGCAGCCAGTCCTCGGACCTCGGCGGTACGATGCGACTCGGCTCGCAACTGTGCCACCTCGAGGAGGGCTCGAACGTGCGCGCGATGTACCGCAGCGCCGAGATCATGGAGCGCCACCGTCACCGCTACGAAGTCAACGGCAATTTCCTGCCGCGCCTGCAGGAGGCGGGGCTGCGCGTGGCGGGCTGGTCGGCCGATCATTCGCTGGTCGAGGTGATCGAGATGCCCGGTCACCCGTGGTTCGTGGCCTGCCAGTTCCACCCCGAGTTCACCTCGACGCCGCGCGACGGCCATCCGCTGTTCAGCGGTTTCGTCGAGGCCGCCGTGCGCTATGCCGCGGAGCACGACCGTGGCAACTGAGGCCGCGGCCAGGGTCATCGGCGTCGGCGCGATCGAGGTCGCCAACGACCGGCCGTTCGTGCTCTTTGGCGGCATGAACGTGCTCGAGTCGCGCGACCTCGCGATGCAGGTCGCCGAGGCCTACGTCGAGACCTGCGCGAAGCTCGCGATCCCCTACGTGTTCAAGGCTTCCTTCGACAAGGCCAACCGCTCCTCGATCGCCTCGTTCCGCGGCCCCGGCATGGACGAGGGGCTGAAGATCTTCCAGGAGATCAAGAGCACCTTCGGCGTGCCGGTGATCACCGACGTCCACGAGCCGCACCAGGCCGCGCCGGTGGCGGAAGTCTGCGACGTGATCCAGCTGCCGGCGTTCCTGTCGCGCCAGACCGATCTCGTGGTCGCGATGGCGAAGACGGGCGCGGCGATCAACATCAAGAAGGCGCAGTTCCTGGCGCCGCACGAGATGGGCCATATCCTGCGCAAGTGCGAGGAGGCGGGCAATTCGCGCCTGATGCTGTGCGAGCGTGGCAGTTGCTTCGGCTACAACAACCTCGTGGTCGACATGCTCGGCTTCGGCGTCATGAAGCGCTTCGGTTACCCGGTGATCTTCGATGTCACGCATGCGCTGCAGATGCCGGGCGGGCGCGCCGACTCCGCGGGCGGTCGCCGCCAGCAGGTGGTCGAGCTCGGCAAGGCCGGCATGTCGCAGGGCATCGCGGGGCTTTTCCTCGAGGCCCATCCCGATCCCGACCGGGCGAAGTGCGATGGCCCCTGCGCGCTGCCGCTGGATCGCCTCGGCGAGTTCCTGGCGCAGATGAAGGCCATGGACGAACTGGTGAAGAGCCTGCCGGCGCTCGAGATCCGCTGAGGCACGCGCCCCGGGCGACAACAACGAATCGATAATCGCTACAGGAGATGGATTGGTCATGTCTGCAATCACCGAAGTGACTGCGATCGAGATTCTGGATTCGCGCGGCAACCCCACGGTGGAGGCCAGCGTGCGTCTTTCCTGCGGCGCGACGGGCACCGCCTGCGCGCCCTCGGGGGCCTCGACGGGCTCGCGCGAGGCGCTGGAACTGCGCGATGGCGATGCCGCGCGCTATAACGGCAAGGGAGTGCTGAAGGCCGTGGGCGCGATCAACGGCGAGATCGCGGGGCTGCTGCGCGGGCGCGAAGCCGCCGACCAGCGCACGATCGACCGGCTGATGATCGAATCCGACGGCACCGAGAACAAGTCGCGCCTCGGCGCCAACGCGATCCTCGCGGTGTCGCTGGCCGTCGCGAAGGCTGCGGCCAGCGCGGCGAAACTGCCGCTCTACGCGCACATCGCCGAGCTCAACGGCACGCCGGGCAAGTACTCGATGCCGCTGCCGATGATGAACATCATCAACGGCGGCGAGCATGCCGACAACAACGTCGACATCCAGGAGTTCATGGTGCAGCCGGTCGGCGCGACCAGCTTCGCCGAAGCGCTGCGCTGCGGCG
>DAORUQ010000303.1:0-2711 GCA_035433265.1 Pseudomonadales bacterium
CTCCAGGCCGAGGGGCGGCGCGTCGCGATGGCCGGCGACGGCATCAACGATGCGCCGGCGCTCGCCGCGGCCGACGTCGGCATTGCCATGGGTACCGGCACCGACGTGGCGATGTCGAGCGCCCAGGTGACGCTGGTCAAGGGTGACCTGCAGGGCATCGTCCGCGCCCGCGCGATCTCGCGCGCGGCGGTCGCGAACATGAAGCAGAACCTCGCGTTCGCGTTCCTCTACAACGCGCTTGGCGTGCCGGTGGCCGCGGGGGTGCTGTACCCGGCTTTCGGCCTGCTGTTGAGCCCGATGATCGCGGCGCTGGCCATGAGCCTGTCCTCGGTCTCGGTGGTGAGCAACGCGCTGCGGCTGCGCCGCGCACCCGCTGGCAAAACCATGGAGACCCGTCAATGAGTCGACGTCTGGCCACCGCCGTACTGGTGTTGGGCGCCACGCTGGCCGGCTGCGCGCCCCTGCCCACGGATGACGGGCGCAGCGCAACGGCGGAGCTGTTGGCCGCGCGCGGCCAGCAACCGCCCACCGCCGGCGACACCGTCGCCTCGCTGCTGGCGCGGTTGCGCGAGCAGCCGCTGAGCGCGGCCGACGCGGTCCGCCTGGCGCTGCTGAACAACCCCGACATGAAAGCCGAATACGCCGGCCTGGGCTTCGCCGCAGCCGATGTCTACGAGGCCGGGCGCATGGCCAATCCGCTGCTGTCCGCCTCGGTGCTGTTTCCCGATACCGGCGGCGAGGCCAACCAGGTCGGCTTCGGCCTCGCCCAGAACTTCACCGACGTGCTGCTGCTGCGATCGCGCAGCCGCCTGGCCGAGGGCGAGTACGCACGCGCCAGGGAGCTGATCGGCGCGAAGGCACTCGCGCTGGCGGCGGATACCGAGGCCGCCCACCTGCGCGTCGTCGGCAGCTGGCAGCTGATCGCGATGCGCGAAGCGGTCGCGCAGGCGGCGACGGTCTCGGCCGAACTGGCGGCACGGTTCCACGCGGCGGGCAATATCGGCCGTCTCGAACTGGCACTGCAGCAGGCCGCCGCCTCGGAGGCAAAGCTCGACGTGCTGCAGGCGCGCGCCGAGCTGCACGCGGCGCGCAGCGCACTGAACCGGCTGATGGGCCTGGCCCCGACCGAGGACCGCTGGCGCGTCGTGGACCGCCTGCCCGTCCCGCTCGCCGCGGACGACGCCGTGGCGGACCTGCTGCGACACGCCGATGCCAGCCGCCTCGACCTGGCGGCGGCGCGGCGCGAAGTCGCGCTGCTCGCCGAGGCGCTCGGCGTGACGCAGAGCTTCCGGCTGCTGGGCGATGTCGAGCTAGGCGTGACAACCGAGCGCGAGACCGACCGCTCCCGTCTCACCGGACCGACGCTGGGTCTGGAGCTGCCGCTGTTCGACCACGGCCACGGGCGCGTGGCGCGCGCGCAGGCGAGCCTGCAACGGGCGCAGGCGCAACTGCGCGCGCTGGAGATCGACATCGGCAACGCCGTGCAGCGCGGCGCCGCCGAGGTCGCCGCCGCGAAGGCGCGCGCCGATCACTACCGCGAGTCGCTGATCCCGCTGCGCGAGGAGATCGTCGCGCGCACGCAGCGCGAGGTGAATTTCATGCTCGCCGACCAGTTCCAGCTGTTGTTCGTGAAACAGCAGGAATACGACGCCTACCAGGGCTACCTCGAGGCGGTACGCGATTACTGGCTGGCACGCGTGGAGCTCGGGCGCGCGGTCGGCGCGGCGCTGCCGAGCAGCGCGCGCGTGGGCGAGGCCGCGCTCGATGCGCAAACGCTGACGCAGCCTGAGAGTCGGCCCGCGCCCATGGATCACTCGCAGCATATGCAGCACGACGCCTCGGCGGCGCCGCCCCCGCCGCACGCCACCCACGAATCCAGCCACGGAGACCGGCCATGATCAGCCGCCGCAACATCCTGTCGCGCATCGGCCTGGGCTCGCTCGCGACACTGCTCGTAGCCGTCGCGCAGCGCAGCCGCGCGCAGGGCGCGCACGAGGGCCACGCCATGCCCGCAGCAACGGCATCCGCGCCAGCCGGGACCGCCGCGACCGGCAGCGCGCGGCCCGGCGCGTCTTTCCCCGCCGCGGGCTACACGCCGGTGCGCACCCTGAACGGCTGGACCCTGCCGTACACGCTGAAGGACGGCGTGAAGGAGTTCCACCTGGTGGCCGAGGAAGTGGAGCACGAGTTCGCCCCCGGCTGCGTCGCGAAGTGCTGGGGCTACAACGGCAGCACCCCGGGCCCGACGCTCGAGGCGGTGGAAGGCGACCGCGTGCGCATCTTCGTGACCAACCGCCTGCCCGAGCACACCACGATCCACTGGCACGGCCTGTACCTGCCGAGCGGCATGGACGGCGTGGGCGGCCTGAACCAGCCGCAGATCCAGCCCGGGGAAACCTGGGCATACGAGTTCACGCTGCGCCAGCATGGCACCTGCCTGTATCACCCGCATGCGGACGAGATGACGCAACTCGCCTTCGGCATGATGGGTTTCTTCATCATTCATCCGCGGGAATCGCAGGAGCCACCGGTGCAGCGCGACTACGCGCTGCTGCTGCACAACTGGGCGCTGCACCCCGGCACGTATCGCCCCGATCCTGCGGTGATGACCGAGTTCGACCTGTGGACCTTCAACAGCAAGGTGTTCCCCGCCACCGAACCGCTGCTTGCGGCGCAGGGCGAGCGCGTGCGCCTTCGCGTCGGCAACCTTT
>DAORUQ010000304.1:0-2702 GCA_035433265.1 Pseudomonadales bacterium
GAATTCCTCGAGCTTTTGCGCCTTGCTGCGGATGCGCGCCTCCAGCGCTTCCGAATGCTCCATGTCGCGAACCGTGATCTGCAGTGGTATTTGCATGGATCCATCCTTCTTCTTGAGGTCAGGCATTTCAGGATAACGTATCGGGGACGCATCGGACACGCCACATGGCGGGGCGATGGCGCAAATCAACGAACGGGACGCTCAGGCGAGCGGCGGCAGCCCCGCGGCGATGCCGCGCAACGCGCAGTCGATGGTCATCTCGAACAGCGCCTCGTTGTCCTGCGCCCCCAGGTACGGCAGGATCGCCGCGACCTGCCCGGCAGCGGACGGCGACAGGTGCTCGAGGGCGGCGCCGGCCTCGGCGCGCTCGCACTGCAGCAGGTAGGGATCCTGCGCGAGCTCGGTGAGTATCGAGCCGTAGACGATGCGCGAGAAACAGCGCGCGGTGTCGATCAGGGCCTTGCCGGACAGGCCGGCCATCTCCAGCGCGCGCAGCAGCGGGGCCGTGACCTCGAACCAGCTGGCGGGAATGTGGGGGCTGATCTGCGCCATCGCGACCGTGCTCGCGAACTCGAGCTGGCGCGAGCGCACTGCGCGCGCCCACAGCCGCAGCCGCTCGCGCCAGTCCGCCACCTCCTCCAGGGCGCCCAGCTCGATGCCGCGCACGACGCGCGTGGCCACGGCGGCGAACAGTTCCTCCTGGCTGCGGAAATAGCCGTATAGCGCCGCCGGCGTCGTGTCCAGCGCCTGCGCCAGCCGCCGCATCGTCAGTTCCTTCAGCGCCAGCCCGTGCAGCAGTTCCAGCGCCGTGTCCACGATCCGGTCGTGCGAGAGCAGCGGGCGTCCGCGGGCGGGACGGGCGGGTGCGGGCATCGCGCTTCTCCGTGGCTGGGGGCGGAAGTGCTCGTCGGCCGGCGTGCTTGACGGCCCGACGCGACGCAGTTTAACCTGACGGCGTTTACTTAACACTGTTCACAAATAATTGCGAAGGAGGGTCTCGTGCAGGAATTCGACATCGTCATCAGGAACGGCATGATCGTCGACGGCGCGCGCAACCCGCGCTGGAAGGGCGACATCGGCATCAGGGACGGCGTGATCACGCGCATGGGCAAGATCGCCAACCCGAAGGCCAGGCGCGTGATCGACGCTGACGGACTGGTGGTCGCGCCCGGCTTCATCGACCTGCACACGCACTACGACGCACAGGTGTTCTGGGATCCCTACCTCTCCACCTCGGGCTTTCACGGCGTGACCTCGGTGGTGCTGGGCAACTGTGGCTTCGGCTTCGCGCCGATGGCGCCCGAACTGCGCGACTGCGCCATGAAGTCGATGACCAAGGTGGAGGCCATACCCCTGGTGACGCTGCAGACCGCGCTGCCCTGGGATTGGACCACCTACCCCGAGTACCTCGACAGCATGGACCGCGCGCCCAAGAGCCTGAACGTGCTGCCCTACGTGGGCCTTAATCCGCTGATGATCGCCGCGATGGGCTTCGAGGATGCCAAGTCCGGACGCATGCCGACCGAGGCCGAGCACGCCGAGATGGCCCGACTGCTCAACGAGGCGATGGATGCCGGCGCCTGCGGCTTCTCCGCGCAGTGCCTGGGCACCCCCGGCAAGCCGGAGGCCGGCAGCGTCGGCGGCGCGCCACAGAACGATTTCGACGGCACGCCCTTCCCCACCGACGTGATGTGGCCCGAGACGCGCATGCACATGGCCAAGGTGCTGGGCGAGCGCGGCGAGGGTTTCATCGCGCTGTCGATGGGGATGACGCCGCCGCCCGAGTGGGAAGCGCTGGCCGCGGCGAGCGGCGCGCCGATCCTGTGGCAGGCCGTGCCGCCGTCCGGCGACGAGATGGGCACCGGGATCCGCCGCCACCTGTTCGACTGGTTGACGAGTTGTCACGAACGCGGCCTCAGGATCTACGGCCAGGGCATCACGCAGGATCCGCCGCTGATCTTCACCTTCGACTACTTCGACCTGTGGAGCGACTGGAACGCCTTCGTCGGCCCCGACGTGCCGCGCGAACAGAAGCTCGCGAACTTCGCCGATCCGGGCGTGCGCGAGAAGCTGCGCGCCCTGCCGCTGAAGTACATGTTCATCGACGCGATCCCGGACACCCGCCTGCACCGCACCTTCAGCGAGGGCAACAAGCCCTTCGAGGGCATGCGCCTCAGCGAGATCGCAGAAAAGACCGGGCGGCACGTGGTCGACGTGGTCTGCGACATCGTGCTGGCCGACGGGCTGAAGACGATCTTCGAGACGCGCCAGTTCGACACCACGCTCGCGGGCGTCAAGGAACTGCTCGACAACCCCTACATCATCCCGGGGCTCTCCGACGGTGGCGCCCACCTGAAGTACCTCACCGCAGGCAGCTACGGCACCGAGCTGATCGCGGACTACGTGCGCACGCACCAGCTGATCTCGCTCGAGGAAGCGCACTGGCGCCTGAGCTCGCTTCCCGCCTTCTGCGCCGGTTTCCGCGATCGCGGCACGCTGCGCGAGGGCGCGGCCGCCGACATCATCGTCTACGACTACGAGAAGCTCGCCTTCACCTTCCCGGAGTTCGTGCAGGATCTGCCCGGCGACGAGTACCGCGTGACCAACCGCGGCAGTGGCTACCGCTACGTGCTGGTCAACGGCGAGCTCACGATCGAGGACGACAAGCCCACGAACGTGCACTCGGGCGCGCTGCTGCGCAA
>DAORUQ010000305.1:0-2684 GCA_035433265.1 Pseudomonadales bacterium
GGCGAGCGCGAGGTTCGGGTGGAACCACTGGTTGATGTCGCAGCCCGAGCCGCCGATCTGGATGCCATCGTCCACGACCGGCGGCCAGGTGGTGACGAAGTTCACCACGACCGACTTCTTGCCGGCACGCGCAATGGCATTCCAGAGATATTCGGCCTTCACGTCGGGGCTGTGAAATGCCATGTGGGCGCGATCCAGCGGGTCGCCGGGACGACGCACGTTGTAGTCGGATATGCCGTGCGTGCCGGGCCATGCGCCGGTGGCGATGGAGGTCCAGTTGGCGGGTGTCGCGGTCGGCAGCGGGACCATGGCATTGGGTGCCAGCACGCCGTTGTCGATCAGCCGCGCGAGCGCGGGCAGCTTGCCTTCGCGGCAGTAGCGCAGCAGCGCCGGCGCGACCGGACCGTCGAGGCCGAAGATAAGTACCTTGCGTGGTCGTGCACTCATGGTGTTGTCTTTGACTATCATGGTGATGCTCGTGACACTGCGGTCGAGCATAAATGATAACCGGGTGCGAATGACACGTGCCCTGCCGGGAGGAAGCGCGGATGGTCGATCAGCAGGAGCTGCAGAGGGGTGCCGACCGCGTCGCCATCCAGGATCTCATGGCGCGTTATGCATACGCGGTCGATGCCAAGCGCTGGGAACTGCTGGACGAGGTCTTCGTGGAGGGTGCGGAGATCGATTTCCTGGCCAATGGCGGGGTCAAGGACAACTGGCCCGCGATCGGCGGCTGGCTCGCGACGGCCATGTCGGGATTCACGGCCTGCCAGCATTACCTCTCCAATTTCGCCACCGAGGTCGACGGTGATCGCGCGAGCTCGCGCTTCTACGTGTTCACGCAGATGGTCACGGTGCAGGACGGCTCCGATCATATCGACAGCGACGGCGGCTACTACAACGCGGCATTCGTGCGCACACCGGCGGGCTGGCGCGTCAGCCGGCTTTCCGGCGGCATCGTGTGGTGGAGCGGGTCGGTGCCCGATCACCTGCCGTGGTGGGGCGTGGACGGGGATCGCTTCAACCAGTAGGCGCGGCGCTCAACCGCAGGTGATGCCGCCGTCGATACCGACGATCTGGCCGACCATGTAGCGTCCCTCGTCCGATGCGACGAATGCGATCAGTCCCGCGATTTCCGCCGGCTCGGCGTAGCCGAGCGGCGAGGTGCCCGTCGCGAATTCCGCGATATCCGCGCCCTCGGGAAGCGCCCACGAGGAAAGCATCGGCGTGTGCATGCCGCCGGGTGCGATGGCATTCACCCGCACGCCGCGGGCGCGGTATTCCACCGCCAGCGCGCGCGTGAGATTGATGATCCCGCCCTTCGATGCGCAATACGCCGCCGCATAGGGCTGGCCCAGAAGCCCCGAGTTGGACGCTATGTTCACGATGGACCCGCGCCCCGCGGCGAGCATCGCCGGCAGGACGCTGCGGCACATCAGGAAGGTGCCGGTCAGGTTCACCGCGATGGTGCGCTCCCAGTTGTGCTGGGTCTCGAGTTCGCTGCGCACGAAGTTGCCGATGCCGGCGCAATTGACCAGCACGCCGGGGGCGCCGAGCTCGGCGCTCACCGTCGCGATGGCGGGCTCGATCGATGCCCAGCTGCACACGTCGACCGCATGGAAACTGGCCGTGCCGCCCGCCGCGCGGATCTCAGCCGCCGACTCTTCTCCCGCCGTGGCGTCGCGGTCGAGGAGGGCAACGCGCGCCCCCTCTGCGGCGAAGCGGCGCGCAGTCGCGCGTCCGAGCCCCGAAGCGCCGCCGGTGACCACCGCGACCTGATCCCTGAATCGCACCATTGCTGCTTGCCCCCGTATCGATCCACGCGCTGAGCGCCGCGCAGCACGAGCCTATCAGCTCGTGCGGATGTGGCCAACGCAAGGCGCCCGTCGATCAGGCGCGCCGGTATACTGGCCTGCCAAGGAACCGCTCGCCACGCAGGGTAGCCATGAAGACGCACACGCTTGAATCACAGAGTTCGATGACGCCGCGAAACGCCCTGCAGATCCTGAAGGAAGGCAACCAGCGCTTCGTCAACAACCTGAAAGCCAGCCGCAACCTGCTGCAGCAGGTCAATGAAACCCGTGAAGGCCAGTGGCCATTCGCGGTGATACTGAGTTGCATCGACAGCCGCACCTCGGCCGAGCTGATCTTCGACCAGGGCCTGGGCGACGTGTTCTCGATCCGCATCGCCGGCAACATCGTCAATACCGACATCATCGGCAGCATCGAATTCGCCTGCAAGGTCGCCGGTTCCAAGCTCATCGTGGTGATGGGCCATTCCAAGTGCGGCGCGATCAAGGGCGCCTGCGATCACGTCGAAATGGGGAACCTGACCGAGCTGCTCGCGAAGATACAACCTGCCGTTTACCAGGAGACACAGACGGTCGAAAAAGAACACAGGAATTCGGCCAATGACGTCTTCGTCGAGAATGTCGCGAGCTTGAACGTGAAGCGATCTGTCAGGGCCATTGTCGAGCGCAGCTTCATCCTCGAGCAGATGATCGAAAAGGGCGAGATCGGAATCATCGGCGCCAAGCACGATCTCGAAACCGGCGCGGTCGAGTTCTACGGCGAGTCGCTGCTCTGCAACCAGGCGGATGTGCAGGGCACGCTGGGCGCCTGAGGGCGGGCCGCGCAGGTATCCAGAACCAGGCCGCGCAGCCATTGATGGGCCGGATCGGCAT
>DAORUQ010000306.1:0-2680 GCA_035433265.1 Pseudomonadales bacterium
TCGCGATGTATCGCGCCGCGCCGTAGGTCCGGCTGTAGCCGGACAATGTCCGGATAAATCCGGACCTACGTGCCGGCGATGTCCAGATGAACCCGGACCCACGTGTGGGGCGATGTCCGGATGAATCCGGATCTACAGCCAGAGCATGAGCCCGAGCTCGAAGCGGTGGCTGAGCAGCGCGTTGTGCGGGTAGATGCGCAGACGCATCTCCTGCAGGCCGGAATTCAGCGCGTGGAAATCGGCCGCGAAAATCCGCTCTTCGCCGCTGTCGGTCAGCGGTTCCAGTTGCACGCGCTGCGCGCTGGCACCCTCGGATTCCGGTGCCGGATCCACCAGGCATTCGACAACCACGTCCGAGGCCTGCAGGCCGTTCAGTGCCACGCGCACGCGCAACTGCACCGCCTCGTCGTGGTGTACCGCGCCGGGCGGCTCGTTCTCCAGCGTGATGCGCACGCCGGGCCAGCGCGAGCGCACGCGCGCCTTCCACTGCGCGAGCTCGCGCGCGCCGGCGCCGTCGTCGGCGCTCAGGCGCCGGTGCTGTTCGCGCGCCGGGCAGTACAGCCGCGTCACGTAGTCCATCACCATGCGCAGCGAGTTGAAGCGCGGGATGATGGATTTCATCGAGGCCTTGGCCAGCGCGACCCATCCCGAGGAAAAGCCGTGGCCGTTGCGGGCGAAGTAGAGCGGCAGCACCTCGTGCTCGATCAGGTCCAGCAGGTCCTTGGCCTCGTCGCGGTTGCGCTGCTCGATGTCGAGCCGCGGCTCGCGCGGCACGATGCCCCAGCCGTTCTTGCCGTTGAAACCCTCGCCCCACCAGCCGTCGAGCACGCTCAGGTTCACCACGCCGTTCATCGCGGCCTTCTGGCCCGAGGTCCCGCTCGCCTCGAGCGGGTATTCCGGCGTGTTCAGCCACAGGTCCACGCCGGAGACCAGTTGCCGCGCGAGGCGGATGTCATAACCCTCGAGCACGATGATGCGCCCCTGGAACTCGGGGCGCTGGGAGAACTCGTGGATCACCTTGATCAGGTGCTGTCCCGGCGCGTCGCTGGGGTGCGCCTTGCCGGCGAACACGATCACGGTGGGGCGCTCGGGGTCGTTCAGCAGCCGCGCGAGTCGCGCCGGGTCGGAGAACAGCAGCGTGGCGCGCTTGTAGGTGGCGAAGCGCCGCGCGAAGCCCATGACCAGCGTGTCGGCGTCGGGTTTGGCGATGAGGTGCGTGACGCGCGCGATCGTGGCCTCGCTCTCGCCGTTGCGCCGGTACTGCTGCACCACGCGGTGGTGCAGTTCCTGCAGCAGCCATTCCTTGAGCTGCTTGCGCACGCTCCAGAACTGGTAGTCGGGGATCTGCTCGATGCGATCCCAGTAATCGGGATTGAGCAGTTCGTCGTGCCACTCGTCGAAGCGCATGTCGAACAGGTTGTACCACTCGCTGGCGAGAAACGTCTTGAGGTGCACGCCGTTGGTGACGTGCGTCATCGGGTTCTCCTCGGGCGGTATCTGCGGCCACACCGCGCGTTCCATGACCGAGGCCACCTCGCCGTGGATGCGCGAGACGCCGTTGTGGAAACGCGAGCCCTTCAGTGCCAGCGTGGTCATGTTGAAGCTGCCGTTGGGCTCCGGGACGCTGCCGAGCGCGAGCAGTTCGTGCATCGGGACACCGAGGCTCTCGGCGAATCCGCGGAAGTAGGCCTCGAACAGCGGGGTATCGAAGATGTCGTGTCCGGCAGGCACCGGGGTGTGCGTGGTGAACACGGTGCCCGCGGCGACGATCTCCAGCGCGCTTGCCAGCGTGTGGCCCTGCTGCACGTACTCGCGGCAGCGCTCGAGCACCAGGAAGGCCGCGTGGCCCTCGTTGATGTGCCATGCGGTGGGCTTCAGGCCGAGGCGGCGCAGCACGCGCGTGCCGCCGATGCCGAGCACGATCTCCTGCTCCAGGCGCATCTCGCGACCGCCGCCGTAGAGCTGGCGCGTGATGCGACGGTCCGCCTCGCTGTTCTCGGCGACATCGGTGTCGAGCAGGTAGAGGCGGATATGGCCGATGCGCGCCTCCCAGACGTGCACGCCGACGCTGCGTCCCGGGAAATCGAGGTCGATGCGCAGCCGCTCGCCGTCGAGGTTCACCGGCTGGATCGGCATGTCGCGGAAATCCGAGGGCACGATCTGCGAGATCTGGTTGCCGTGGCCGTCGATGGTCTGGGTGAAGTAGCCGTTGTGATACAGCAGGCCGACGCCGACGAAGGGGATGCCGAGGTCGCTGGCAGCCTTGCAGTGGTCGCCGGCGAGGATGCCGAGGCCGCCGGAGTAGATCGGGAAGCTCTCGTGCAGCCCGAACTCGGCGCAGAAGTATGCGACGAGGTCGTCGTCCGGATCCAGGAACTGCTGGCACTCGGGCCGAGGGTCGCGTTCCATGTAGGCGTCGAAGCTGCTCAGCACGCGCCGGTATTCCTCGAGGTAGCCGCGGTCCTCGGCGGCCTCGTCGAGGACGGCCTGCGCCACGCGGCGCAGGAACACGCGCGGGTTGGAGCCGCACGCGGCCCACAGCGCGCGGTCCAGGCGCGCGAACAGGCCACGCACGCGCCGGTCCCAGCTGTAGACCAGGTTGTTCGCGAGCTCGTCGAGCCGCGCCAGCGGCGCCGGGATGCGGGGCTGGACTTCCAGGGTGAAACGACTGCCTGCCATG
>DAORUQ010000307.1:0-2668 GCA_035433265.1 Pseudomonadales bacterium
CCGCCTGGTCGCGCTCGGCCGCCGGATAGGGATTGTTCCACGCGCCCGTGCGCACTCCGATGAAGGCCAGGCCGAGAACGGCAACAAGCGCGGCGCCAGCAAACGCCCAGCGCACGGCTGCGGAGCCCGGCAGTTTCATGCGGCCCGACTCCGGGCTTCGTCCAGTGCAGTCAAGCGTCGGTTCCGTGGGCGGGCGTGGATGTTGCAATTGCGTGACGGAATGGTACTTGCGCGTCCCGGAATATGCCACCGCGGCGCGCGGTAACCTTGCAGCACGGTAAATTGATCGCCGAAATGCACCGCCTTATAGTGGCTCACCTCCACTGCGGGACTCCCGGATCATGCTCAAGCTGTCTTTCGGGCTCGATTTTGCGGACCTCCACCAGCGCGAGGGCCTGGCACGCCTCGACGCGCAGTTTCTCCACTTCATCGCCACCCCTGACCCCGCGCTGCGCGAGGCGCTGCTCGCCGCGCGCGCCGCGCCCGAGGCGCTCGCGCCGAAGGCCGAATCGGAACTGCTGATCGCGCTGGCGCCGCAGCTAGAGGACTTCGTGGCGCAGCTGTTCGGCATCGAGGCCGAGGCGCGCGCGCTGGCGCAACAGCACCACGAGCTCGCGCCGGTATTCAGCGTCAAGCGGCTGTTCGTGCAGCGCCAGGCACTGGCGAAGTTCAAGCCCGAGGACGTTATCGATCTCGACGCGGATGCCACCGAGCAGGAACTGCTGGGCGGTCCGTTCAGCGAGCTGGCCTTCGCGCGCCGGATCACGGCCTGGCAGGAAGACGAGGCGGCCAACGCCGGGCAGCTCGAGCTGGCGGCGCGCTACGCGGCGTGGGCGGCCGGCACCGAGGCCGGGCGCGCGCGCCATCGCGACGGTGTGCTGTTCAAGGCGCCCGCGAAGCTCGATTACCAGAACCTCGTGCCGTTGATCACGCGCGAGACCCTGGGCTTCCCGCGCCACACCATCGACCACCTGCGCCGGCGCGAGGGCTTCGCGCTGACCGACCACGGCACCGACCTCGCGGGCGCGCTCGACGAGGCCAACTACTGCATCTGGTGCCACAACCAGGGCAAGGACTCCTGCTCGCGCGGCCTGCGCGAGAAGGCGCCCAGGGGCGCCGATCCCGCCAGCGCGCCGTTTCGCAAGTCGCCCTTCGGCGTCACGCTGGCGGGCTGTCCGCTGGAGGAAAAGATCTCCGAGTTCCACCTGGTCAAGACGCAGGGCCAGCCGATCGCCGCGCTGGCGATGATCGTGGTCGACAACCCGATGGCGGCAGCCACGGGGCATCGCATCTGCAACGACTGCATGAAGTCCTGCATCTACCAGAAGCAGCAGCCGGTGGACATTCCGCAGGCGGAAACCCGCACGCTGAAGGACGTGCTCGAGCTGCCCTGGGGCTTCGAGATCTACGCGCTGCTGACGCGCTGGAACCCGCTGAACCTGCGCCGCCCGCTGCCGCTCGCGGATACCGGGCGCAAGGTGCTGGTGGTCGGCCTGGGGCCGGCCGGCTTCACGCTGGCGCATCACCTGATGAACGACGGCCACACGGTGGTCGGCATCGACGGGCTGAAGATCGAGCCGCTGCCCGCGGAACTCTCCGGCGTCGACCTGCGCGGCGCCCGCGTGCGCTTCGAACCGGTGCGCGACGTGAAGTCGCTGATGGAACCGCTGGATGCGCGCGTGATGGCGGGCTTCGGCGGCGTGGCCGAATACGGCATCACGGTGCGCTGGGACAAGAACTTCCTGAAGCTGATCCGCCTGCTGGTGGAGCGGCGCAGCGCCTTCGCGATGTTCGGCGGCGTGCGCTTCGGCGGCACCGTCACCCCGGAAGACGCGTGGCGGATGGGCTTCGACCACATCGCGCTGTGCGTGGGCGCCGGCGGCCCGACGGTGCTGGATATCCCGAACGGGCTGGCGCGCGGCGTGCGCGCGGCATCGGATTTCCTGATGGCGCTGCAGCTCACGGGCGCGGCCAAGCCCGACTCCATCGCGAACATGCAGTTGCGCCTGCCGGTGGTGGTGATCGGCGGCGGTCTCACCGCGATCGATACCGCCACCGAGTCGCTGGCCTACTACGTGGTGCAGGTCGAGAAGTTCCTGGCGCGCTACGAGGCGCTGGCGCAGGAGATCGGCGAGGACGCGATCCGCGCCCCGTGGGACGACTACGAGCGCGAGATCGCCGAGGAGTTCCTGGCGCACGCGCGCGCGATCCGCCAGGAACGCAGGGCCGCGGTGGCGGCCGGGCGCGAACCGCGCATCGCCGAGATGCTGCGTCACTGGGGCGGCGTCACCATCGCCTACCGCCGCCGCCTCATCGACAGCCCCTCGTACACGCTGAACCACGAGGAGGTCGAGAAGGCGCTGGAGGAAGGCATCTGGTTCGCCGAGGGGATGACGCCGGTCGGCGTCGACGTGGACCACTACGGTGCGGCGCGCGGCATCCGCCTGAAGAACGCCGGCACCGGCACCGAGCACTGGTTCCCGGCGCGCACGGTGTTCGTGGCCGCCGGCACGCAGCCCAACACCGTGCTGGCGCGCGAACACCCGGAAGGCTTCACGCTGGACGGCAGGTATTTTTCGGCCGTCGATGAGCACGGCAACCCGGTCAAGCCCGAACGCGGCGCCGCCAAGCCCGCCACGGTGCAGGTGCTGCTGTCACGCGAACACGA
>DAORUQ010000308.1:0-2665 GCA_035433265.1 Pseudomonadales bacterium
CGTTGCAGGCGAGCACCAGATGATCGGCGAGCACCGAGCCCTGCGCGGTGCGCACGCGGATGCGTGGTCCTTCGTCGTAGCCGGTCACGCGCGACTGCTCGTGCATGCGCGCGCCGGCGCGCCGGGCAGCCTCGGCCAGCCCCAGTGCATAGTTCAGCGGGTGCAGGTGCAGCGCACCCTGATCGAGCAGGCCACCGCGAAACACCGTGCTGCCCGAGAGCGTGCGCATCTCCTCGGCGGGCACGTGGCGGCACTGCGTATAGCCGTAGCGCTCACCGAGATGCGTCGCTTCATCGCGCAGGTAGTCGTCGTCGCGCTGCTTCCAGCCGGCATAGAGGATGCCGGGCTTGAGGTCGCAGGCGATGCGGTGGCGTTCGACCAGTTCGCGCACCAGCGCGACCGCCTCCAGCCCGAGTTCCCACAGCAGGCGCGCGTGCCCCTCGCCGAGACGCTGCTCGAGCTCGCGCTGCGGGCGGCGCTGGCCCGTGCTCGCCTGTCCGCCGTTGCGCCCGGAGGCGCCCCAACCGACGCGCTCGGCCTCGAGCAGCACGACATCGCTGCCGCGCCCGGCGAGGTGCAGCGCGGTCGAGAGCCCGGTATAGCCGCCGCCGATCACACAGACCTCGGCGCGCGTTTCACCGTGCAGCGGGGCAAGTTCCGGCGCCGCGTTGGCGGAGGCGGCGTAATACGAAGCCACGTGACCGGCGACACTCATCCGGAGGTTCTCCCGCGCGGCCGGCTTGCTTTTGCCCGGCGCCCCTGCTTAAACTGAATCAATATTCGATTTAAGGCGAATGATAATTCGGTTACTGTGCTGCCGCAACCCCGTCGCGCGTTGTCGTCGCGGCCACTGGCGCTTGCGGTCTATCATGGCAACGCCGGCAACGCCCTGTTTCATCACACGCGAAAGTGAATCCCATGGACACCATCCATAAATGGCTGATAGACAACCGCATCACCGAGATCGAGGTGCTGGTGCCGGACATGACCGGCAATGCGCGAGGCAAGTTCGTGCCCGCGGACAAGTTCATGAAGCAGGAAAGCCTGCGCCTGCCCGAGGGCATCCTCGCCCAGGCGGTCAACGGGGATTACCCCGACGACTACTGGGAGCTGGTCGATCCGCGCGACCGCGACATGAACCTGCGTGCCGACCCCGGTACCATGCGGGTTGTGCCGTGGGCCAATGACGCGACCGCGCAGATCATCCACGATTGCTATGACATGGAAGGCAATCCCCATCCGCTGGCGACGCGCAACGTGCTGCGGCGCGTGCTCGCGCTCTACGAGCGCGAAGGCCTGAAGCCCGTGGTGGCGCCCGAGGTCGAGTTCTACCTGGTCAAGAAGAACGCCGATCCCGACTACGAACTGGAGCCGCCGCTGGGGCGCTCGGGCCGGCCGGAATCCGCGCGCCAGTCCTACTCCATAGACGCCGTCAACGAGTTCGATCCGATCATCGAGGACATGTACGATTTCTGCGAGGCGCAGAAACTGGACGTGGACACGCTGATCCACGAGGCCGGCGCGGCGCAGCTCGAGGTCAACTTCCTGCACGGCGATGCGCTGGCGCTCGCCGACCAGGTGTTCACCTTCAAGCGCACCATGCGCGAGACCGCGCTGCGCCACAATGTCTTCGCGACCTTCATGTCGCGCCCGATGGCCAAGGAGCCGGGCAGTTCGATGCACATCCACCAGAGCATCCTGCGCCTCGATGACGACACGAACATCTTCAGCCATGCCGATGGCAGCGACACCGAAGCGTTCATGCACTATATCGGCGGGCTGCAGAAGTATGTGCCCCTGCTCATTGCGCTGTTCGCGCCGAACGTCAATGCCTACCGGCGGTTCACGCGCGAGATATCCGCGCCGATCAGCCTGCAATGGGGTTACGACAACCGCACCACCGGATTTCGCGTGCCGGTGAGCGACATGCGCTCGCGCCGCGTGGAGAACCGCTTTGCCGGTGCCGATGCCAACCCCTACCTCGCGATCGCCGCGAGCCTGGTGGCCGGTTACCTCGGCATGAAGCAGAAGCTCGCGCCCACGGCGCCTTGCCCCGGCAACGCCTATGAAGAGGAGATCACCGTGGCGCGCAGCCTCGAGGAAGCGCTGCGCTACATCGACGAGGACGACGCGGTGGTCGACATCCTCGGTCAGCAGTTCATCCGCGCCTACCGCTCGGTGAAGCTGGCCGAGTACGACGCCTTCAACCGCACCATTTCGTCCTGGGAGCGCGAGCACCTGCTGCTGAACGTCTGAGTGCTGCGCCACCCGCCGCTGCCGCCCCGCCGCACCCGGGGGACAGTGGGAGCGCGCGCTTAACCAGAGTTAATGTCGCAACGCCCGTCGCATGTCTTATAGTCGCAGGCCTCCAACGCCTGGTGCCTCATGACAGAAATCCGCCCTGCCGCCACCGTCATTCTCCTGCGCGATGCACCCGACGGGCTGCATACGCTGCTGTTGCGCCGTAATTCCGCGCTCGGCTTCGCCGGCGGCAACTGGGTGTTTCCCGGCGGCCGCGTGGATCCCGAGGAGATCGCCGCCGCGGCGGACGAGCTCGAGGCCGCGCGCCTGGCGGCGGTGCGCGAGACGCGCGAGGAGGCGGAACTGCACATCGACATCGATTCGCTGCGCTACTACGCGCACTGGACCACGCCGCCGATCATGC
>DAORUQ010000309.1:0-2665 GCA_035433265.1 Pseudomonadales bacterium
GGCGGATGCGATCAACGACAGCAAGGGAGCGGCGCTGGCGGTGGATGGCGCGCTGCTGCCGCGCCTGCAGCAGGTGCGCGATCGCGTTGCCTTCGGCCACCTGCTGCTGCATCGCAGCATGCCGGAGCAGGTGCGCGAGGCCGGCGCCGCGGCCACGCTGGCCGAGCTCGCGACGCACCCCGACGTCGAGCCCGATATGAGCTACCAGCACTACGGCGACACCGCCGCGGTGCTGTGGACCTCGGGCACCACCGGCAAGTCCAAGGGCGTGATGCAGAGCCACAACGTGTGGATCCGTGCCGCCGAGAACGCCAACCGCCATTTCGGCACCACCGATGGCGACATCGCCTACAACTGCCTGCCGCTGTACAACTCGGCCGCGTGGGTCGCCAATATCTACCGCGCGCTGGTGGCGGGCATCCCGTGCGCGATCGATGACCATTTCTCGGTGCACGCGTTCTGGGACCGTATCCGTTTCTACCGCGCCACCCAGACCATGACCCTCGGTGCGATGCACATGTTCCTGTGGAACGAACCGCCGCGCGCCGACGACGCCGACAACCCGCTGCGCATGGCGAACATGGTGCCCATGCCCGAGCGTCTCCTGCACCCGTTCTGCGAGCGCTTCGGCATCGAGGGCATCACGCAGGGCTTCGGCCAGAGCGAGATCATGCTGATGCTCTCGCGCAAGGACACGCCACAGAAGCAGTGGACGCCCAATGCGCTGGGCGAGCTCTCGCAGGGCGTGGAGCTGCGCATGCTCAAGGACGACGGCAGCGAGGCCGCGCCCGGCGAAGTCGGGGAGTTCTGTGTGAAGGAGACTTCACCGCACACGATTTTCAACGGCTACTTCGACAACCCGCAAGCGAATGAAGCGGCTTTTGCCGGCGGCTGGTATCACACCGGGGACCTCGGCATCCGCGATGCCGACGGCGACTATTTCTTCGTCGACCGCAAGAAGGACGTGATCCGCTACAAGGGGCGCAACGTGTCCTCGCTGCAGGTCGAGAGTGTCGCGATGCAGCACCCGGCGGTGCAGGCAGCGGCAGTCTACGGCGTGGCATCGCAGGAACTGGACTCCGAGCACGAGATCAAGCTCGACGCGGTGCCCAGGCCGGGCGCGCAGGTCAGCGCGGAGGAGCTTGCGCGCTTCATCAACGCGAACGCGCCGTACTTCTGCGTGCCGCGCTACATCGAGTTCGTGGGCGAACTGCCCTACACGCCGACCAACAAGGTGCAGAAGTACAAGCTGCGCGAGCGCGGCGTGACGCCGCAGAGCTGGGACCGCGTGGCGGCCGGCTTCAAGATCGAGCGCTGAGGCGCGGCGCCAGGATGACACCAACCGCAGGAGAGAAGATCATGCTCAAGAGCGTTTCGCTCATCAGCTTCAAGGAAGGCACGGACCAGGAACGGCGTGAAGCGGTGCTCGCGGCCTACCGCAAGCTGCCCTCTCTCATTCCCGGCATCGTGTCCTTCGAGGTCGGGCTGGACCAGGGCCTGCTGGAAGGCAATGCCGGCATCGCCGTGATCGTCGGCTTTGCCGCGCGCGAGGATTTCCTTGCCTATTCGACGCACCAGGCCCACACCGATGTCATCTTTCCGGTCTGCGGCCCGGTGATGGCGGGTTGGTCCTCCGTGCAGTTCGATGCCTGAACCGTGCTGCGACGCCAGCCCCGTGGCTTGTGCTCCGGCATGAGCGCGGTCGGCGTGGCGGTGTGCGCCGCCGCTAGCGCAGCGTCTCCAGGAAGCGCAGCAGGCAGCGGTTGACCTCGTCGGGCTTCTCCATCTGCACCAGGTGGCCGGCGCCGGGGATCATCTCCACGGCCCTCAGGTCGGGGAACTGCGAGCGCATCAGCGCGATGGGGTCCGGGCCGTGGAATCCCTCCAGGTCGCAGTCGAGCTCGCTGCCGATGAAGAAGGCCGGCACCGGGCTCTGCACACCCTCGTACGGCTTGCGCTGGCGCCACTTCAGGTCCATCGAGCGGTAGTAGTTGAGTCCGCCGGTGAAACCGCTGCGCGCATATTCCGAGACGAAGAACTCCAGTTCCAGGTCGCTCAGCCACGGCCAGGGCAGGGGCGGCGTCTCGGGCAGCGCGTCGAGGTACGCGGTGCCCGGCGGGTGCTTCCATACGTCGAGGTAGTGGTAGGCGCCCGAAAGCGCGTGGAACACCTTGCGCAGGAACTCGCGCGGTGCGGCGTCCAGCGCCGCATCGGCCGGGCCGGGCTCGCGGAAGTACTCGATGTGCACGAAGTGCTGCCTGGCCATCGCCGCGTATTCGCTCAGGGGCGGCACATCGGGATTGTGCGGCGCGGCCGGGTTCTCCAGCCCGATCACCGCGCGCACGCGGCCCGGGTCGCGCAGCGCCAGGTCGTAGATCGCGAAGGCGCCGAAATCCAGTCCCGCGAAGATCGCGGAAGCCTCGCCGAGGTGATCGAGCAGCCCCGTGAGGTCGTCGCAGATGCGGTCGACGCCGTAGGCCTCGATCGCCGCCGGCGCCTCGGTCTGGCCCATGCCGCGCATGTCGGGGGCGACCACGCGCCAGCCTGCCGCCGCGAGCACCGGGATCTGGTGGCGCCAGCTGAACCACAGGTGCGGGAAACCGTGGCAGAGCACCACCAGCGGGCCCTGTCCCTGCTCCACGTAATGCATGTCGATGCCGTTGAT
>DAORUQ010000310.1:0-2662 GCA_035433265.1 Pseudomonadales bacterium
TGCTCGGGCATAGTGTGATTCACGCGGCGGAGTTTTTACACAGGCTCTTCATGCCGACCTACAGTTCGCGCGTCGCGTTCTCCAGCCACGCGCGGTCGCTGCCGTCCAGCAACGGCCCGATGGTCTCGCGCACGCGCCGGTGGTAGGCATTCAGCCACGCGATCTCCTCGCCTGTCATCAGCGCGGGGTCCAGCAGCGCGCGGTCGAAGGGCACCAGCGTCAGCGCCTCGAAACCGTACATCGCGCGGTCGGCGCCGGGCTGCTGCCCGAGCTCCTTCACCAGCAGGAGGTTCTCGTGGCGGATGCCGTAGCAGTCGGCCTTGTAGTAGCCCGGTTCGTTGCTCACCACCATGCCGGGACTGAGCTCGGCGGCGCTGCAGGCCTTGCCGATGCGTTGTGGCCCCTCGTGCACGCTGAGGAAGCTGCCGACGCCGTGGCCGGTACCGTGGTCGTAGTCGAAGCCCTCGCGCCACAGGAACTGGCGCGCCAGCACATCGAGCTGCGTGCCGGTGGTGCCCTTGGGGAAGCGCGCCTGGTCGAGCGCGATGTGGCCCTTCAGCACCAGCGTTGCCATGCGCCGGATCTCCGCGCCCGCATCCCCGATCGCGACGGTACGCGTGATATCGGTGGTGCCGTCGAGGTACTGCGCGCCGCTGTCCACGAGGTAGACGCTGTTCATCTCCAGGCGTCCGGGATCGGTGTCGGAGTGTCGGTAGTGGCACATCGCGGCGTTGCCGCCGGCCGCGGAAATGGTGTCGAAGCTCAGGTCCTTCAGCAGCGGGTCGGCGGCACGGAAAGCGTGGAGCCGTTCGCACAGCGTCGCCTCGTCGTGCAGGCGTTGCGCCGCGACCTCGGCGTCGAGCCAGGCGAGGAAGCGGATCTCGGCAACCGCATCGCGGATATGCGCGGCGCGCATGCCGGCAATCTCGGCGGCGTTCTTGCACGCCTTGGGCAGCAGCACCGGATCGGCGCCGGCGACCAGTTCGGCGCCGTGCGCCGCGAGGCGCAGCTGGCACCAGGCGTTGGCCGTGTCCGGATCCGCCAGCACGCGCCTGCCGGCGAGGGCGCGGAACGAGGCATCCGCCTCGCTCTCGGCGAGCACCTCGACGCCCGCGCCGGTGTGCGCCTCGAAGCCCGCGGGAATTTTCAGCGGGTCGGTGAAGAACGCGAGCCTGCCGTCGGCGTGGAGCAGGGCATGGCCCAGCACCAGCGGCAGGTGCGGCACGTCGCTGCCGCGGATGTTCAGCAGCCAGGCCACCGAGTCGGCCGCGAACACCAGCGCGGCGTCGGCGCCCTGCCCGGCGATGGCCGCGCCGATCTCGCGCCGCTTGTCCGCGCTCGACTTGCCGGTGTAACGCATCTCCAGCAGGATCGCGGGATGGCGCTCGGGCTGCGGGCGATCACGCCAGCACAGGTCGATGAGATTCTCCTCCAGCGCCAGAAGTTCGACGCCGCTGCGCGCCAGCGTGTCGGCGGTCTTCTTCTGCCACGCCAGCGTGTGCATGCGCGGGTCGTAGCCGACGCGCCTGCCTTCGCCGAGCCGCTTGCCCAGCCAGCGCGCGTGCGGCTCGTCGACCAGATGGAGGACTTCGAACAGTTGCTCCGACACCTGCTGGCGAACCTGCACGGTGTAGCGGCCATCGACGAAGATCGCCGCCGCGTCGGCGAGCACGACCACCACGCCCGCCGAGCCGGTGAAGCCGCTGATCCAGCGCAGCCGCTCGTTGCGCGCCGGGATGTATTCGCCGAGGTATTCGTCGGCGCGCGGCACGATCAGCGCGTCGAGACCGCGCTGGCGCATCTGCTCGCGCACCGCGCCGAGTCGTTCTGCAATCGAGTTCATTGACGTGGATTTCCTGGGGTCTCTTGCTTTCGTTCCGATGGGGCGCGCCGAAAATACTAACCCATCGCGGCGGGTGGCAGGTCTATCGTCCTGCCCGGTTCAGCAGCTCTTCGTGAGCTGCCTGCGGACGTGTCGGCTGCGGTGCCGGGCGCGATCGCACCAGCGCGCGTCCATCCAGCGGCGGATGGATTTGCAAGGCGTGCGCCCCAATGTTCAGAGGAATCAGCGGTCGATCCCGCCCATGCACAGGTACTTGATCTCGAGGTAGTCGTCCATGCCGTACTTGGAGCCCTCGCGGCCGGAACCGGACTCCTTCACGCCGCCGAAGGGGGCGACCTCCGTGGAGATGATGCCCTCGTTGATGCCGACGATGCCGTATTCCAGGCCTTCGGCCACGCACCAGATGCGGCCGATGTCGCGCGCGTAGAAATACGAGGCGAGACCGAAAGGCGTGTCGTTGGCAAGCGCGATGGCCTCGGCCTCGGTGGAGAAGCGGAACACCGGTGCGACCGGGCCGAAGATCTCCTCGTTGAAGACGCGCATGTCGGTCGAGACATTGGTGAGGATGGTCGGCTCCACGAAACTGCCGCCGAGGCTGCCGCGCGTGCCGCCGGTGACCACGGTCGCGCCCTTGGCGACGGCGTCCTCGACGAAGCTCATCACCTCGTTGGCGGCGCCCTCGTCGATCAGCGGTCCCATGTTGATGCCGTCCTGCGCACCGTCGCCGAGGCGAAACTGCGCGACGGCGGTGGCGAGCTTCGCGGTGAAGGCCTCGTAGACGCCGTCGTGGTTGGCGTCCGCCTCGATCGTGAGCTTCGG
>DAORUQ010000311.1:0-2660 GCA_035433265.1 Pseudomonadales bacterium
CGCACCGAGCAATGGCAGGCCATGCCGGCGAGGATCTCGTCGGCATGCGCCTCGATGCGCGCGCTGCTGCCGTACTCCAGCAGGTCCGCGATCACGTCGCGCACCAGCGCGGCGATATCGGCGCCCGCGAGCAGCACAGGTATCTGGCGCACCATCACCGCCTCCTCGCCGGCCCGCGCGAGCTCGAGCCCGAGCTCGGCCAGCGCCGGCGCGTGCTGCTCCACGCAATCGGCCTCGCGCCGGCTGACCGCGACCACCTGCGGCACCAGCAGCGGCTGCGCGCGCACGCCGCCGGCATCGCGCGCGGCCTTCATGCGCTCGTAGGTGATGCGCTCGTGCGCCGCGTGCATATCGACGACCACCAGCCCGTCGCGGTTCTCGGCCAGGATGTAGATGCCTTTCAGCTGCGCGATCGCGTAGCCGAGCGGCGGCACGTCGCCGTCACTCTCCCCGGGGCCCCGGGCGGGCGCCGACGGTAGCGCCGCGGCACCGGTCGTGGCGCCGAGCGCGCGGTAGGCGGCCACGGTCTCCGCGAGCGCCGCCGCATCGGGGCGCTGCCACAGCGCGTGCTGGGCGGCCGGCATCGCGACCGGCGCCGCGGCCGCGGCGGCCTCGATCGCCGCCGTTCGCGCCGGCGCCTCGGCAGCGCCCGGGCGCGCCTGCGCCAGCGCGCGGTGCAGGGTGTGGAACAGGAAGTCGTGCACCATGCGCGACTCGCGAAAGCGCACCTCGCTCTTGGTCGGATGCACGTTCACGTCGACCAGCGCCGGGTCGATCTCGAGGTAGAGCACGAAGGCCGGGTGGCGGTCGTGGTACATCACGTCACGGTAGGCCTGGCGCACGGCGTGCGAGACCAGGCGATCACGCACCACGCGCCCGTTCACGAAGAAGTACTGCAGGTCGGCCTGGCTGCGCGAGAACGCCGGCTGCGCGACCCAGCCGCGCAGCAGCAGCCCGGAGGCCTCGACCTCGAGCGCGAGCGCGTTCTGCAGGAAGGGTGCCCCGCACAGCGTGGCGACGCGCTGTTCCTGCTCGGCCGGCGTGCCGCAGGCACGCAGCGCGAAGGTGGCTTTCTGGTTGTGGCGCAGCGTGAAGCCGGCGTCGAAGCGCCCCAGCGCCAGCCGGCGCACGACTTCCTCGCAGTGGCCGTACTCGGTGCGCTCGGCGCGCAGGAACTTGCGCCGGGCGGGCGTATTGAAGAACAGGTCGTGCACCTCGACCGTGGTGCCGCGCGGGTGCGCCGTGGGCGAGATGCGCGGCTCGCCGCTGGCGGCGAACTCCAGCCGGCTGCCGTGGGGTGCGTCCGCGGTGGCGGTGCTGATACCAAAGCGCGCGACCGAGGCGATGCTCGCCAGCGCCTCGCCGCGAAAACCGAGGCTGAGCACCTTCTCGAGATCGTCGAGCGTGCGGATCTTGCTGGTGGCGTGACGCGAGACGGTCAGCGGCAGGTCGTCGGCCGCGATACCCTCGCCATCGTCGCGGATGCGGATGAGCCGCATGCCGCCGTCCTCGAGATCGATCTCGACGCGGCTGGCACCGGCATCGAGGCTGTTCTCGACCAGTTCCTTGACCACGGACGCAGGCCGTTCCACGACCTCTCCGGCCGCGATCTGGTTGGCAAGCGTGTCACTGAGCTGCCGGATGCGCCCCATGCTGGAATCACCGCGCTGAGCGGAAGGGCGCGAAAGCGGATGATCAGGTCTGCGGGATCACGATGGTCTGTCCCGCCCGGATGTCGTTTCCACCGCCCAACCCGTTGGTCCTGACGATGTCGGCGACACTAACACGATAGCGTTCGGCGATTCCAGCCAGGGTGTCGCCACGCGAGATGATGTACTCCGAGGGGCGTGCGCCGGCACGCACGCTCATCGCGACCATCGTCTCGGGGGGCGGGCTGCTCATGAAGTAGTCGCTCACTCCGGCAAAGATCGCCGCGGCCATGTTGCGCTGGTAGCCGGCATTGCCCAGGCGCTCGGCCTCGAGCGGGTTCGAGATGAATCCGGTCTCGACCAGGATCGAGGGCATGTCCGGGGACTTCAGCACCGCGAAGCCGGCCTGCTCGACGCGCCTCTTGTGCAGGTGCGAGATGCGTCCCATCGAGTGCAGCACGCGCCCGCCCGCGCCGAGGCTGGCATCCATCGTGGCCGTCATCGACAGGTCGGTCAGCACGCTGGCGAGCACCTTGTCCTTGGCGCCGAGATCCACGCCGCCTATCAGGTCCGCACCGTTCTCGCGCTGGGCCAGGAAGGCGGCCGAAACGCTGGTCGCGCCACGCGGCGACAACGCGTAGACCGAACTGCCGCGGGCGCGCGAGTGCGTGAAGGCGTCGGCGTGGATCGAGACGAACAGGTCGGCGCCGGACTGGCGCGCGATGTCGCGCCGCTTGAACAGCGGAATGAAGTAATCGCCCTTGCGAACCAGCATGGCGCGGTAGCCGGGCGTCGCGTTGACCTTCTTCTCGAGCTCCCGGGCGATCGCCAGCACCACGTCCTTCTCGCGGATGCGGCCCGGCCCGATGGCACCCGGATCCTCACCGCCGTGCCCGGCGTCGATCGCGACCAGGATACTGCGACCGCGCAGCGGCTGTTTCGGCAGCGGCGCGCGCACGACCGGGGCGGGCTCCTCGCTACGCGCCACCGGCTGCGGCTCGGGCTGAGCCG
>DAORUQ010000312.1:0-2650 GCA_035433265.1 Pseudomonadales bacterium
GAGGTATCTATTCAATGAAATCAATTCGATAGGTCGAATATGATTCTGATGATCGACAACTACGACTCCTTCACCTGGAACGTGGTGCAGTACCTCGGGGAGCTGGGCGCCGAGGTGAAGGTCGTGCGCAACGACGAAATCGCGGCTGACGCCATCGAGGCGCTCGCGCCAGCGAAGATCGTGATCTCGCCCGGGCCCTGCACGCCCAACGAGGCAGGCATCTCGCTCGAGGTGATCCGGCGCTTCGCCGGACGCATCCCCATCCTCGGTGTCTGCCTCGGGCACCAGTGCATCGGGCAGGCCTTCGGCGGGCGCATCGTGCGCGCGCGCCAGGTCATGCACGGCAAGACCTCGCTGATCCACCACGCCGGCACGGGCGTGTTCCGCGGGCTGGCGAACCCGTTCCAGGCCACGCGCTACCACTCGCTGGTGATCGAGAAGGAGTCCTGCCCCGAGCGCCTCGAAGTCACGGCCTGGACCGTGGACGAGCACGGGCGCCTGGACGAGATCATGGGCGTGCGGCACCGCGATCTCGCGATCGAGGGCGTGCAGTTCCACCCCGAGTCCATCCTCACGGAGCACGGGCACGCGCTGCTGGCGAATTTTCTCGGCGTGGCCTGGCCCACCCTGGCGCGGGCGAGCTGAGCCATGGATATCAAGCAGGCACTGGATAGCGTCGTCAATCACATCGACCTCGATCGCGACGCGATGCGCGAGGTCATGCGCGCGGTCATGACGGGCGGCTGCACCGACGCACAGATAGGCGCGTTGCTGACGGGCCTGCGCATGAAGGGCGAGTCGATCGACGAGATCACCGCCGCGGCCGAGGTCATGCGCGAGCTCGCCACGCCGGTCGACGTCGATGTCGAGCCGCTGGTCGACATCGTGGGGACCGGCGGCGACGGCGCCAGCCTGTTCAACATCTCCAGCGCCTCGGCCTTCGTGGTCGCCGCGGCCGGCGGCCATGTCGCGAAGCACGGCAATCGCGGCGTCTCCAGTGCGAGCGGCAGCGCCGACGCGCTGGAGCACCTGGGTATCAAGCTCGGGATGCCGGCGGCGATGGTCGCGCGCGGCATCCGCGAACTGCGCGTGGGCTTCATGTTCGCGCCGGCGCACCACGGCGCGATGCGCCACGCGATCGGGCCGCGACGCGAGCTCGGCATGCGCACGCTGTTCAACATTCTCGGGCCGCTGACCAACCCGGCCGGCGTGCGCCGCCTGCTGGTCGGCACCTTCAGCAAGGCGTTGTGCCGGCCGATGGCCGAGGTGCTGGCGCAGCTGGGCGCGCGCCACGTGATGGTGGTACATGCCGAGGATGGCCTGGACGAGTTCAGCCTGGCAACGCGCACGCACGCCGTCGAGTTGCGCGAGGGCGCCATCACCGAGCGCAGCTTTTCGCCCGAGGAGCTCGGTGTGCAGAGCCAGAGCCTGATCGGGCTCGAGGTCGGCTCGGGTGCCGAGTCGGCGGCCTTGATCCGCGATGCGCTCGGCAAGCGCCGCGGGCCGCATGCGGCCAAGGCGGCCGACATCATCGCGCTGAACGCCGGTGCCGCGATCTACGTGAGCGGCATCACCGATTCCGTGCGCCGCGGCGTCGAGCTCGCGCACGACATGATCCATTGCGGCCTTGCGCTCGAACGTATCGAGGCGCTGGCGAGCTTCTGTGCATGCCTGGAGACTGAATGAGCAAGGCGACCATCCTGCTGCGGATCCTGCAGCGCAAACGCGAGGAAGTCGCCGAGCGTGGCCGCGTGCGCAGCCTCGCCGAGCTGCGTGCCCTGGCGCGTGAGGCCGCGCCGGTGCGCGGCTTTGCCGATGCGCTGGCAACGCGCGTTGCTGCCGGGCGCAACGCCGTGATCGCCGAGATCAAGAAGGCCTCGCCCAGCAAGGGCCTGATCCGCGCGGATTTCGATCCGCCCGCGCTGGCGCGCTCCTACGAGCAGGGCGGCGCGGCGTGCCTGTCGGTGCTGACCGACGTCGATTTCTTCCAGGGAGCGGATGCCTACCTGCAGGCGGCGCGCGCGGCGGTCGCGTTGCCGGTATTGCGCAAGGACTTCACCGTCGATGCCTACCAGGTCGTCGAGGCGCGCGCACTCGCGGCCGACTGCATCCTGCTGATCGCCGCGGCCTTCACCGATGCGCCGTCACACATGGCGGAGCTGGCGGCGCTGGCGACCGAGCTCGGGCTGGACGTGCTGGTCGAGGTGCACAACGCCGCCGAGCTCGAGATGGCGCTCGCCGTGCCCGGGCGGCTGATCGGCATCAACAACCGCGACCTGCACAGCTTCGAGGTCTCGCTGGACACCACCTACGCGCTGCTGGATCGCATCCCGGCCGACCGTATCGTGGTGACCGAGAGCGGCATCGGCACGGCCGAGGATGTGGCGGCGATGCGCGCACACGGCGTGCACGCCTTCCTCGTCGGCGAGAGCCTGATGCGCGCGCCGGACCCGGGCGAGCGGCTGCGGGAACTGTTCGGCACTTAGTTCGGGCCCGCAGGTCGGGTTTCAACCCGGCAAGGATTCGGCAGCACCCGTGGGTCGCCATGAATGGCGACAGCAGAATCCGGGCAGGCACCCGTCGGCATGAATGCCGACCCACTTCAGCGGGTGCCGAACACCACCATGGTCTTGCCCTTGACGTGAACGAG
>DAORUQ010000313.1:0-2594 GCA_035433265.1 Pseudomonadales bacterium
GCTTCCAGCGCCTGCGCATTCCGACCAGCCTGGGTTACCTGCTGGTCGGATTGATACTCGGGCCGCATACCGCCGGCCCGGCGCTGCAGACCGCGCCGATCCAGGCGCTGGCGGAGTTCGGCATCGTGTTCCTGCTGTTCACCGTGGGGCTGAACTATTCGCTGCCGCAGATCCACGCGCTGCGCAACACGGTGCTCACGCTGGGCACGGCGCAGGTCGGGTTGACTACGCTCGTCGTCGGCCTGCTCGCGTATTTCGTGCTGGGCCTGCCGGCGGCAACCGCCTTCGTGATCGGCGCCGTGTTCGCGCAGTCCTCCACCACCGTCATCAGCAACCAGTTGATCGCCCAGGGCGAAGACAACAGCCGGCACGGACGTCTCGGCGTGGCGATGTCCGTGTTCCAGGACGTGACCGCGGTGCCGCTGCTGATCCTGATCCCGGTGTTCGGCGCCGCCGCCGGATTCACCACGGTGCTCGGTGACATCGCGCTGGCGCTGGCCAAGGCCGTGCTGGCGTTCGTCGTGGTGCTGTACGGCGGGCGCTGGCTGTTGCGGCCACTGTTTCATTACGTGGCCGGGCAGCGCTCGCCCGAACTGTTCACGCTGACCGTGCTGCTGGTGTCGCTCGCCGCGGGCTGGGCCACCGGCAAGCTGGGCCTGTCGATGGCCTTTGGCGCCTTCCTCGCCGGCATGATGCTCGGCGAAACCGAGTTCAGGCACCAGGTCGAGGCCACGATCCGTCCGTTCCGCGACGTGCTGCTCGGGCTCTTTTTCGTCGGCGTCGGCATGCTGATCGACCCGATGGTGCTGCCGGGAATCTGGCACTGGGTGCTCATCGGCACCGCCGTGCTGCTGCTCAGCAAGATCCTGCTGGTCGCGCAGATCGTGCGCTGGTCCGGCGTCGATCCGCTCACCGCCTGGAGCACCGCGCTGCTGCTGGCGGTCGGCGGCGAGTTCGGTTTCGCGGTGCTGTCGATTTCGCTCGGCGATGGGGCCATCGACAGCCACACCGGGCAGATCGTGCTGTATTCGGTGCTGCTGTCGATCATCGTTGCGCCGTTCCTGATCCGCTACAACCACGCGATCGCGACCTGGCTCTCGCCCGCCGTGACCGCGGCAGTGAAGCCGGGCGTGCCCGGCGCCAGCGCGGAGCAGGCCGGCAAGCTCGATGAGCACGTCGTCATCTGCGGCTATGGCCGCATGGGCCAGAGCGTCGGCAATTTCCTGGAGGAGGAGGGCATCCCCTACGTGGCGCTGGATCTCGACTCGGATCGCGTGCGCGAGGCGCACCTCGCGGGCGAGCCGGTGTTCTATGGCGATGCCAGCGACGGCAGCGTGCTGGACGCACTCGGCATCGCGCGGGCGCGGCTGTTGGTGATCAGCCACAACGACATCGCCGCCGCGCGCCGCATCCTGCATCACGTGCGCCGCCAGCGTCCCGAGCTGCCGGTGATGGTGCGCACCATCGACGAGACGCATGTGGAGGAGTTGCGCGCGGCGGGCGCCACCGAGGTCATCCCCGAGACGCTCGAAGCCAGCCTGATGGTGGCGTCCGCCGCGCTGCTGCTGCTGGACGTGCCGCTGGTGCGCGTGGTGCAGAAAATGCGCGAACAGCGCAACAGCCACTACCGGCTGCTGCGCGAGTCCTTCGCCGGCCACGGCGGGCTCTTCGGCGAGATGGTGGAGCGGCAGGATCGCCTGCGCACGGTGGCGCTGCCCGCGCGCTCGGCCAATGCGGGACAGCCGCTGGAATCCGTCATGAACGATGGCATCGTCGTCACCGCGCTGGTGCGCGAGGGCGTGCGGCAGCTGAACCCCGATGCGCAAACGCTCATGGCGGGCGAGGACATCCTGGTGCTGTTCGGATCGCCCGAGGACCTGGATCGCGCGGAACGCGCATTGCTGCGGTGAGCCGGAGCGCTGTTCAATGAACCCGCCCGCGCTGCGCGACGCGCTGGCGCTGCACCGCGCCGGCCGGCTGTCCGAGGCCGAGGCGGGCTATCGCGCCATCATCGCGGCCACCGCCGACGCCGAGGCGATGCAACTGCTGGCCTCGCTGCTGCACCAGGACGGTCGCTCGCACGAAGCGCTGGCCTGGCTGGATCGCGCGCTGCCGCAACTGGCGCTGCGCGATGCGGCGCAATCGAATCGCGCGGCGATGCTGCTGGCGCTCGGGCGCTTCGACGAAGCCGTTGCCAGTGCCGAGCAGGTGCTGGCGCGCAATCCGCACCATGCGGGCGCGACGCAGAACCGCCGCCTCGCGTTGCTGGGGCAGGCGCGCGCGGGCGGCGAGCTGCTCGCGAAGGCGCGCCACTATGCGCGCTATGCCGCCGCCGGCGGTGACGATCCCGTCGCCTTCCTCGAATTCGGCAACGCCCTGCAGAACATCGGCGCCGCGCAGGAGGCGATCGCAGCCTACGAGCGCGCGCGTGAACTCGATCCGCGCTCGCCCGAGATCGCGAGTGCCGCGCTGATCGCCGCACATTTCGGCGCGGATGCGGATGCCGCCGCGCTGGCGCAGCGCGCGCGGGCCGCCGCCGCCGTGCATGCGCGCGGCGTGACCGCGCGCGATGCGGGCGGGCGTGACGCGGACTG
>DAORUQ010000314.1:0-2560 GCA_035433265.1 Pseudomonadales bacterium
GGTTCGAACCGGCGACCTCAACCTTGGCAAGGTTGCGCTCTACCAACTGAGCTATTCCCGCGTGCCGTGAAGGCCTGCGTATTCTAGAGCGTGAACATCATGTGTCAACAGGAACGTGATGTTCAATTTACACGCCCGGGGCGGGTTGCCGCATCCGACAGATCGCCCCACGCGGCCCGCACGTAGAGCACCGCTGACCACAGCGTCAGCGCGGCGGCGGCATAGAACAGGATGTAGCCCAGCGCCAGCCAGGGGCCACCCTTGTCGGGATCCACCGCGAGCAGCGTGATGATCGCGAGCATCTGCACGAAGGTCTTGACCTTGCCCACCCAGGACACCGCGACGCTGGTGCGCTTGCCGATCTCGGCCATCCATTCGCGCAGCGCGGAGACCAGGATCTCGCGCCCCACCACCACGAGCGCCGGGATCGTGAACCAGGCGGTCTTCTGCTCGGTCACCAGCAGCACGATCGCGATCACGACCATGAGCTTGTCGGCCACCGGATCGAGGAAGGCGCCGAAAGAGGTCGACTGGTCGAGCCGGCGCGCGAGATAGCCGTCGAGCCAGTCGGTCACCGCGGCGAGCACGAACACCAACGCGGAGGCCAGGAAGCTCCAGCTGAACGGCAGGTAGAACAGGATCACGAACACCGGGATCAGCGCGATGCGAAACAGTGTCAGCGTGTTCGGGATATTCATCGATGGCTCACCGGGCTGCGGTTTTGATTCATTCTATTGATTGTGGAACGTCGCATAAACATCCTCGGCGATTTTTCTGCTGATGCCCGGCACGCGCGCGAGCTCCTCCAGGCTGGCCCGCTCGATGCCCTGGATGCCGCCGAAATAGCGCAACAGTTCGCGCCGTCGCCGCGGCCCCACGCCGGGAATGCCCTCGAGCGAGGAACCACCGCTCTTCTTCGCGCGTCGCTTCTGCAGCGCGCTGATCGCGAAACGGTGCGCCTCGTCGCGCACCTGCTGGATCAGGTGCAGCGCGGTGGAGTCCGGCGCGAGCACCAGCTCGCGGCGCGCCTTGCCGACGATCAGCGTCTCCAGGCCCGGCTTGCGCGTGGTGCCCTTGGCCACGGCCGTTACCGTGACGCCTTCGATCTGCAGCTCCTCCAGCACCTCCAGCGCCTGCGCCATCTGACCCTTGCCGCCGTCGATCAGCAGCAGGTCGGGCAGCTTGCCCTCGCCCGATTTCAGGCGCGTGTAGCGGCGCTCCAGTGCCTGGCGCATCGCGGCGTAATCGTCGCCCGGCGTAATGCCCTCGATATTGAAGCGTCGATAGTCGGACTTCAGCGGTCCACCGGCATCGAACACCACGCAGGAGGCCACGGCGAGCTCACCGCCGCTGTGGCTGATGTCGAAGCACTCGATGCGCTCGGGCACGCTGTCCAGTCCGAGCGCCTCCTGCAGTTCGCCGAGCTGTTCGTGGATGCGCTTGCGGTTGGCCAGGTATCCGCCCAGGTTCTGTTGCGCGGTCTGGGTCGCGAGCTTCAGCCACTGGCTGCGCGAGGCGCGCACGCGCGCGCTGAGCGCGACCTTGCGCCCGGACGCGTCGCTCAGCACTTCGGCCAGCACCTCGGCGTCGGCCAGCTCCTCGCCGAGCAGGATCTCGCGCGGGATCTCGCGCTCGCCACTGGCCCCGAGATAGAACTGCGCCACGAAGGCCGACAGCACCTCGGCCGCGCTCTCCTCCAGCCGGCAGCGCGGGAAGAAGCTCTTGCTGCCGAGGATGCGCCCGTCGCGCACGAACAGCACGTGCACGCAGGCCGCACCCGGACCCGCGGCCGCGGCAATCACGTCGACCATGCCGTCGCCGCTCTCGATGACCTGCTTTTCACGCACCGCCTGCAGGCTGCGGATCTGGTCGCGCAACACCGCGGCACGCTCGAAGTCGAGCCCGGCGGCGGCGCGCTCCATGGCATCGGCGAGCTCGCCGGCGAGCTCGCTGCTCCTGCCCTCCAGGAACTGCGCCGTGTGGCGCACCGACTCGGCGTATTCCGCTTCATCCACCAGCCCCACGCAGGGGCCCGAGCAGCGCCCGATCTGGTATTGCAGGCAGGGGCGCGAACGGTTGCGGAAGAAACTGTCCTCGCACTGGCGCACGCGGAAGATCTTCTGCAGCAGGTTGAGGCTCTCGCGCACTGCCGTGGAGCTGGGAAAGGGACCGAAATAGCGCCCCGTCGCACGCTTGGCGCCGCGGTGGAAACCGAGCCGGGGGAAGGTCTCCTGCTGCGACATGAAAATATACGGGTACGACTTGTCGTCGCGCAGCAGGATGTTGTACGGCGGGTGCTGGCTCTTGATCAGGTTCTGCTCGAGCAGCAGCGCCCCGGTTTCGCTGCCGGTCACGGTCACCTGGATCTCGGCAATGCGCGCCACCAGCGCCTCGGTCTTGGCGCCCAGGCCGGTGCCACGAAAATAGCTCGAGACGCGCTTGCGCAGGTTGCGCGCCTTGCCCACGTAGAGCAGTGTGCCCGCAGCGTCGTACATCTGGTAGACGCCGGGCAGCTCGGTGAGATTGCGCAGGAAGGAGGCTGCGTCGAAGCCCGTCACGA
>DAORUQ010000315.1:0-2511 GCA_035433265.1 Pseudomonadales bacterium
GCGACAGGTAGCCTACAGGGATGTATTTACGGCGTGTCCGCGGCACCGATGGATGCTCGAGCGCCGATGGCTCGCGATACGCGGGATTGTCGGGCTCGTTATCCCAAGCACAGATGGTTTTGCGGCATCCTCTGAAGCCCGACCCACGGAGATTTTCTGCATCGCACATGAAGACTTTCACCTGCTGCTGTGGCAATACGCTGCACTTCGAGAACACGCGCTGCCTCGGCTGCGGGCGCGGTGTGGCGTTCCTGCCCGATGCGCTGGTCGTCGCGGCGCTGGAACCGCTGGGCGACCGGGGGTTGCGCGCGCTCCTGCCCTGGCAGTGGGACATGCGCTACCGCCGGTGCCGCAACGACACCGACTACCAGGTCTGCAACTGGATGGTGCGCGACGACGACGCCGATGCCTACTGCGTCTCGTGCCGCCTCAATCGCGTGATTCCCGACCTGTCCTCGGCGCGCAATGTGGAGCTCTGGCGTCGCATCGAGGAGGCGAAGCGGCGCCTGATGTACACCGTGCTGCGCCTCGGGCTGCCCTTCACGGGGCGCGACCACGACGCGCACGGCGGGCTCGGCTTCCGCTTCCTCGCCGATACGGATGCCGACAGCGAATATTCATTCCACATCCCGCCGCGCGGGCGTGTCCTCACCGGGCACGACGACGGGCTGATCACGATCAACCTCGCCGAGGCCGACACGGTCGCGCGCGAAGCGATGCGCGAGCGGATGAACGAGGAATACCGCACGTTGCTCGGGCATTTCCGCCACGAGAGCGGGCACTACTTCTGGGATCGGCTGCTGCGCGACAGTGCCCTGCTCGCGGACTTCCGCGCGCTGTTCGGCGACGAGCGCGCGGATTACGCGCTGGCGCTGTCGCGTCATTACGCTGGCGGCGCGCCCGAGCGCTGGCGTGACTGCTGGATCAGCGCCTACGCGGCATCGCACCCGTGGGAGGACTGGGCCGAGACCTGGGCGCACTACCTGCACATGATCGATACGCTGGAGACCGCGGAGGACTTCGGCTTCACCATTCACGGCGAGCCTGTGCGTTGCTCCGGATCCCCGGCGCTCGCGGGCCAGCCGCGCGAGGACGATTTCGAGCGCCTGTTCGATGACTGGGTCCGGCTCACGACGGCGATGAACGCGATCAACCGCAGCATGGGTCTCAGCGACGCCTATCCGTTCGCGCTGAACCCGCCTGCCGCGCGCAAGCTCGGCTTCGTGCACGCACTGGTTCGGTGCGCGCGTGAACCAGAATGAGTCACTACTCCCAGTCGAAGCGCGGCAGGCGGTCGAAGACGTGACGCAGGCCCTCGTTCCAGGACTTCTGCAGCTTCTTGTACAGGGGTGACTGGGGTTTGAGCAGCAGCCGCGTGTCGATGCTCAGGCTGTCGGCGCGGTAGATCAGCAGTTCCAGCGGCGGGCCCACCGAGATGTTCGAGCGCATCGTCGAATCTTCCGAGACCAGCGCGCAGCGCGCCGCGTCTTCCAGCGAGGTCTGCGGCGTGACGATGCGATCGAGGATGGGCTTGCCGTACTTGGTCTCCCCGACCTGCAGGTAGGGCGTCTCGTCCGAGGTGGAAATGTAGTTTCCCTGCGGGTAAATGAGGTAGATCTCGTGTTCGCCGAGCCCGATCTGCCCGCCCAGGATGAAGCTCGCCTCGACGTTCACGCCGCTCTTTTTCATCGCCTCGGGGTGCTCGTTCTGCACCCGCACGCTGATCTCGCCGATGTAGTGCGCCGCGTCGAAGGGGAAATGCACCGAATTGAGGCTGATCGGTGCCTCGGGATCGGCCAGGTCGCGGCGCAGCGAGTTCACCACCGCCTGGCTGGTGGCGAGGTTGCCGGCCGACAGCAGGACGAAGACACGCCCTTCTGTGAGCTGGAAGGTATGCATTTTGCTGTATACGCTGACATAGTCCACGCCCGCACTGGTGCGTGAATCCGAGGCGAACACCAGTCCGTCCTTGACCTTGATCGCGAGACAGTAAGTCATGCAGAACCAGTTCCTTGATGCCGTGGTCCGGGCGGGCCCGCCGGGCCGGCGCCGATTGTGGCGGCGAATCGCGAATCAATCCAGCACATTCGGCGCCCGCGCGCGGGCGCCGCGTGCCACGGTGGAGGCAGCATGAGCATTTCCTGGCGCGACTACCCGGTGGCGGGCCTGCACGACGAACTGATCGGAGCGCGCGGGCGTGTGCGCGAGCCGGCGCGACGCCTGTGCCATCACCTGCGCAACCTCGACGACGCGGACCTGCACGAGCGCCGTGCGGCCGCCGAGGCGGCGATCCAGGTCATGGGCATCACCTTCACGGTGTATTCGGAGCAGGAGGGCTCGATCGACCGCGCCTGGCCCTTCGACATCATCCCGCGCGTGATCGCGCGCGCGGAGTGGCAGCGCATCGAGGCGGGGCTGCGCCAGCGCGTGCGCGCGCTGAATCGCTTCATCGACGATGTCTACCACGAACAGCGCATCGTGAAGGACGGCGTGTTCCCGGCCGAGGTGCTG
>DAORUQ010000316.1:0-2506 GCA_035433265.1 Pseudomonadales bacterium
CGGAGGCGGCGATCGCGGCACGGGTCGGGGAGATGCTGCGGCGCTTCGGCCTCGACAAGGTGCGCGGCAACCTGCCCGAGCGGCTGCCGCTGGGCATGCGCCAGCGCCTGTCGCTGGCCGTGGCGCTGGTGCACGGGCCCGAATTGCTGATCCTGGACGAGCCGACCTCGGGCGTCGATCCGGTGGCGCGCGACGAATTCTGGCGCCTGCTGGTCGAGCTCTCGCGCGAGGACGGCGTGACCATCTTCATCAGCACGCATTTCATGAACGAGGCCGAGCGCTGCGACCGCATCTCGCTGATGCACGCCGGGCGCGTGCTCGTGAGTGACGCACCGGGCGAACTGGTGAGACAACGCGATGCCGCCACGCTCGAACAGGCTTTCATCGCCTGGCTGCGCGAGGCGAGTGTCGATGACGCTGCTGTCGCAGAGACGCCTGCCACTGCCGCACCTGCCGCACCTGCCGCCGATGCCGCGCCGCGCCGTGCCCGGCGCCGGCGGGCGTTCGACTGGCAGCGGGCCCTCGGCTATACGCGGCGCGAGGCGCTGGAGCTGCGGCGCGATCCGGTGCGCGGGCTGATGGCGCTGCTCGGTTCGGTCATTCTGATGTTCATCATGGGCTACGGCATCAGCATGGACGTGGAGGATCTGCGCTACGCGGTGCTCGATCAGGACCAGTCCGCGCTCAGCCAGAGCTATACGCTGAACCTCTCGGGCTCGCGTTATTTCATCGAGCAGCCGCCGCTCGCCAGCTACGCCGACATCGATGCGCGCATGCGCAGCGGTGACATCACGCTCGCCATCGAGATACCGCCGGGTTTCGCGCGCGATGCGATGCACGGCAGGCCGGTGCAGATCGGCGCCTGGGTCGATGGCTCGATGCCGGTGCGCGCCGAGACCGTGCGCGGCTATGTGCAGGGCATGCACCAGGGCTGGCTGCTGCAGATGGCGAGCACGCGCGCCGGCGCGAACGCCAGCGCACTGGCCGCGCCGGCGCGCGTCGAGACGCGCTTTCGCTACAACCCGGATGTGCGCAGCCTGCCGGCGATGGTGCCGGCGGTGATCCCGCTCCTGCTGGTCATGATCCCGGCGATGCTGACCGCGCTGTCGGTGGTGCGCGAGAAGGAGCTCGGCTCGATCATCAATCTCTACGTCACGCCGGTGAGCCGCGCCGAGTTCCTGCTGGGCAAGCAGCTGCCCTACGTCGTGCTGTCGATGCTGAATTTCCTGCTGCTGAGCGCGCTCGCGGTGACGGTGTTCGGGGTGCCGATCAAGGGCAGCTTTGCGACGCTGGCGCTGGGAGCGCTGCTGTTCTCGCTGTGTACCACCGGCCTCGGTCTGGTGGCCTCGACGGTCACGCGCAGCCAGGTCGCGGCGATCTTCTTCACGCTCATCGCGACGCTGCTGCCCGCGATACAGTTCGGCGGCCTGCTCAACCCGGTGTCTTCGCTGGAGGGGCTGGGCAGGTTCATCGGCGAGACCTACCCGGTCTCGCACTTTCTCGTCATCAGCCGCGGCGTGTTCAGCAAGGCCCTGGATCTGCCGCGCCTCGCAGGCTCGTTCTGGCCGATCGTGATCGCCGTGCCGATCATCCTCGGCATTGCCATCGCGCTGCTGAAGAAGCAGGAGCGCTGAGATGCCGCGGCTGGCCAATATCTTCCGGCTGGGCGTCAAGGAACTGTGGAGCCTGGCGCGCGACCCGATCATGCTGGGGCTCATCGCCTACGCGTTCACGCTGTCGATCTACAGCGCCGCAACGGCGATGCCCGAGACGCTGCACATGGCGCCGATCGCGATCGTCGACGAGGACGGCTCGCCGCTCTCCTCGCGCATCAGCGCGAGCTTCTACCCGCCACGCTTCCTCGCGCCGGCGCTGATCTCCCTGGACGCGATAGACCCCGGGATGGATGCCGGGCACTACACCTTCGTGCTGGTGATTCCGGTGGATTTCCAGCGCGACGTGCTGGCCGGCCGTTCCCCGCAGATCCAGCTGAATGTCGATGCCACCCGCATGAGCCAGGCGTTCACCGGCAGCGGCTACATCCAGCAGATCGTGATGGGCGAGGTGAGCGAGTACGTGAAGCGCTATCGCGAGACGACCGCGCTGCCGGTGGACCTCGCTCTCAGGATGCGTTTCAACCAGAACCTGGAGCCATCGTGGTTCGGCGCGCTGGGCGAGATCGTCAACCGGATCACGATGCTGTCGATGGTGCTCACCGGCGCGGCGCTGATCCGCGAGCGCGAGCACGGCACCATCGAGCACCTGCTGGTCATGCCGGTGACGCCGGCCGAGATCATGCTGTCCAAGGTCTGGTCGATGGGGCTGGTGGTGCTGGGCGCGGCGGCCCTGTCGCTCGCCTTCGTGGTGCAGGGGGCGATGCGGGTGCCGGTCGAGGGCTCGGTGGCGCTGTTCATGACGCTGGCAGCGGTACATCTTTTCGCGACCACCTCGATGGGGGTGTTCATGGCGACGCTGGCGCGCACGATGCCGCAGTTCGCCCTGCTGC
>DAORUQ010000317.1:0-2503 GCA_035433265.1 Pseudomonadales bacterium
CGCGCAGGAACGGCGGCACCTTGTCCTCGACGCTGGCGGTGCACAGCACCCGCGTGTCGCCGAACTCGACCAGCACCGAGCCTTCGGCGTGCCGGGTGAAACCACGGGTGATGCGCACCGGGCGCAATGCATCGGGCGCGCGCCCGCTGGGACGAATCGACATCGAAGACTCCTTTCAGTGCGCCCCGCCGCGCGAGATCGCCTCGCGGATCTCGCGGATGGTGCGCTCGATCTCGTCCTCGGTCAGGGTCTCGCCCGGCGCATTCTCCTCGATCATGCCGACCGCGATGGTGGTGGTGATGGCGCCTTCGGGGACGTCCTGCGACGACCGGACCGCGCCTTCGACGTCGCTCTCCCAGGTCATCGCCAGCACGGTGGCGTTGTCGGCCATCGGACCGGCGTGCCCGACCGCCTGCTGCACCAGCCGCGGCACGCCGCTGAGCACCGACTCGACGGTCAGCGGCTCGATCAGGGCATCCTCGGGCAACGCCGACCACACGCCATCGCTGCACAGCATCAGCGTGTCGCCGGGCTCGAGCGCCACGTCGCCGCCCAGCTCGATGGTCGGCTCGAACGGCGAACCGAGGCAATTCATCACCTTGTTGCGCTCCGGGTGCGTGCAGCTGTCGCGCTCGTCGATCAGGCCGAGGTCGATCAGGCTCTGCACCTTCGAGTGATCGCGCGTGCGCATCAGCACGCGCCCGTCGCGCAGCAGGTACAGCCGCGAGTCGCCGGCATGCGCCCACCAGGCGCGCCCGCCCTGCACGACGCAGGCGACGATGGTGGTGCGCGGCGATTCCGGCAGCCCGTGCGTGTCCTGGTAGCGCAGGATCTCGCGGTGCGCGCGCCGCATCGCTCGCTCGAGAAAAGCCGACGGATCGGCCAGGATCGGCCGCGCGTCTTCCTGGAAGGTGGCGGCGGCGACCTGCAGCGACAGGTGGGCGGCGACCTCGCCGCGCATGTGTCCACCCATGCCGTCGGCGACCAGCATCAGCAGGCTGTCGCGCGTGTAGCAGTACCCCATCCGGTCCTGGTTGGAGGCGCGCGCGCCGATCAGGCTGTCCTGGTAGATCGAAAAACGCATGGCGACCTGCGATGTCGCCCGCTCAACCCGGCAGCGTCAGGCTTTCGCCGTCACCGCGCCGGATGCCTGCGCGCGCCACGAGCGAGTCGAACCAACGGCCCGCGGCGGCCGGCCTGGCAGCGGATTCGGCCGGTACCGGGATGCGCCGCAACGCGCGCTGCAGCGCGAACACGCTCTGCGGCCGCTCGAGCGGATTGAGCTTCAGGCACCAACCGACCAGGTCGAGCAACGGACGCGAATACGCGCCAGCCAGCGCCTCGATCGCCTCGGGGACCTTGTCTTCCAGCTCGCGCTGGTCGGCCGGCTGCGGCGGCTGCCCGCACAGGCAGCCGTACATGCTCGCACCGACTCCGTAGACGTCCGTCCACGGCCCCAGCTGCTGCGTGCGCCGATACAGCTCGGGCGCGGCGAAACCGGGCGTGTACATCGGAAACAGCTTTTGCGGCTCGGCATCGAGTGCGCGCCGCGCGGCGCCGAAGTCGAGCAGCAGCGGCGTACCGTCGAGCCGAAGGTAGATGTTGGCGGGCTTCAGGTCGAGGTGCAGCAGACGGTTGGCGTGCACCTCGCGCAGCCCGTTCATCGCCAGGTTGAACACGCGCAACACGTGCCGCTCGGGCAGGACTTCCTTGCCCGGTGCGCCGCCGCGATGACGCAGGACCACCTCCTGCAGGCTGCGACCGCGCTCCCAGGCCATCACCATGCAGACGGTCTCGTTGGCGCGGAAGAAGTTGAGCACCCGCACCACGTTCGGATGGAAGATGGGCCCCAGCGAGCGGCCTTCCTCGAGGAAGCAGCGCAGACCGTTGCGGAAGGTGGCCTCGCTGGCGGCCGGAATGTCCGGCACCAGCTGACCGGCGCTGCGCTTGACCAGCGCGCTCGGCAGGTATTCCTTGACCGCGTACTTCTCGCCGGCGGCATCCTCGGCCAGGTAGACGATCGAGAATCCGCCGCTCGCGATCTTCCTTACAATGCGGTATCCGCCAAGCTCGTGCCCGGCAGGCAGCGGTGCATTCGTCTGTGTACCCATCGCGTCGGAAGATCCGTCCTGGCTGTCGGTGATGGCGTTTGGCGCATTCTAAAGACTTCCAGCCTGCGAAGACCGATCTTGACCCAACGAACCGCCGAACGGCGCCCCCTGCAGAGCATGACCGGCTACGCGCAGGTTTCGCGCGACACTCCCGCCGGGCAGCTCAGCGTCGAACTGCGCAGCGTCAACTCGCGCTTCCTCGACTTGTCGTTGCGCATGCCCGACGAACTGCGCGTGGCCGAACCGGCGTTGCGCGAGCTGATCGTCGCCGCGGTCCAGCGCGGCAAGGTCGAGTGCCGGGTCGGCGTGCGCACGCTGGCCCGCGACGACGCGGCGCCGCAGGTCGACGGCCACGTGCTGGCGCAGCTCGCCGAGCTCGTTCGCCGGGTGGC
>DAORUQ010000318.1:0-2449 GCA_035433265.1 Pseudomonadales bacterium
ACCTTCTGCAGCGTCGGCAGGGTCCAGCGGAAGAACGCCATGATGTCCATGCGCCGCAGGCCCTGGCCCGTGGGCGCGCCGACCGCGACGCGGGTATTGCCGATCTTCTCGCGGCGCACGCCGAGGTCGCCGAGCAGCAGCCAGCCGGTGGGGCGGTCGAAATTGCCGCGCGGATCGTCGATCTTCAGCCGGCCGCCGCGATAGCGCGGATGCGCCGATTCGATCGACCAGCCCTCGGGGACGTTGAGGCGCAGTTTCGCCTGCGACTGGGTGCCGTCCTGGAAATCGATGCGCTTGACCGGCACCAGGTCCTCGGCACGGAACAGCGCCCACGTGTCGGTGATCGCGCCGTCGTAGCGCCCGGACTCGCGCTGGCTGGTGAGCAGCACCTTGTACTGGATCCAGGCGTCCTCGGCCGGCGGCTTCCACAGTACCGTGTTGGCCTCCTGCGCGATGCTGCCTTCGCCCTTGAAACCCTTGTAGCGCGCCGGGTCGATCTCGAAGCGCATCCAGCGCACCCACTCGGGGTGGCGCGTGAGGCGGATGCGCACCGTGGCCCACGGCTCGCCGGCCTTGATCCAGGCCGTGTACAGCACGCCGTACGTCGGGCGCTGCTCCGGCGCAGCCGGCTCGGCGGCCGACGATCTGGTGGCCGTCAGAGCCATGCTCGCCGCCAGCAGGCTGAAACAGATCGCGCGCAGCATCGAACTTCCTCCAGGGGATCGGGTCGAAGCGCCGCGTGCGCAGTCGCGCCACTGCGGCCCCGGGCTCACTATAGTGAGCGCCATTGCGCGCAACAATGAATTAGTCCCGCGCCGCGTTGGCACGGGCGGTTGCTGGAGGGCAGGGGCATGGGTATAGTTCGGCGCCATTTGAAATCGGCAGGGACAGCAGGAGCGCGGGCATGATCGAAGTCACGCAGCTCGGCAAGAGCTTCGGGTCACTGGGCGCGGTGCGCGGCATCGACTTCAGCGTGCGCCCCGGCGAGGTACTGGGCTTCCTCGGCCCGAACGGCGCCGGCAAGTCCACCACCATGAAGATGATCGCGGGTTACCTCGCGCCCACCACCGGCAGCGTGCGCGTATGCGGCTGCGATGTGCAGGAGGACACGCTCGCCGCGCGGCGCCTGATCGGTTATCTGCCCGAGGGCGCGCCGGCCTACGATGACATGACGGTCATCGAGTTCCTGCGCTTCATCGCCGAGGTGCGCGGCTTCGCGGGCGCTGCGCGCGAGGAGCGCGTGGGGCGCGCGCTGGAGCAGATGGATCTCGGTGCGGTGTGCCACCAGCGCATCGAGACGCTGTCGAAGGGCTTCAAGCGCCGCGTGGGGCTGGCGCAGGCGATCCTTCACGATCCACAGGTGCTGATCCTCGACGAGCCCACCGACGGGCTCGATCCGAACCAGAAGCACCAGGTGCGCGAATTGATCCGCGGGCTGTCCGGCGAGAAGATCGTGATCATCTCCACGCACATCCTCGAGGAGGTGCACGCGGTGTGCAACCGCGCGATCGTCATCGCCGCCGGGCGCATCGTGGCCGACGGCACGCCGGCCTCGCTCGAGGCCCGCTCGCGCTACCACCGCTCGGTGCACATCCATTTCGGGGCCGACATGCGCGTCGTCGACGCCTTCGAGGCGCGCGAGGCGCTCGGCGCGCTGCCGGGCGTGGCCGAGGTGGAATCGCACGCCAACGGGCGGCGCCTGGTGGTGGTCGCGGTGCCGGGCAGCAACCCGCTGCCCTCGGTCGCGCACCTGGTGCACGACAGGGGCTGGGAAATCGACGAGCTGCACGTCGAGCGCGGGCGGCTCGACGAAGTGTTCCGGGACATCACGCGGGAGGTGGCATGAGCGCCATGACCGGCATCATCGCGCGGCGCGAGCTGGCGGCCTATTTCGCCACGCCGCTCGCCTACGTGTTCGTGCTCATCTTCCTGATGCTGGGCGGCGCGTTCACGTTCTACATCGGCGGCTTCTTCGAGCGTGGCCAGGCCGATCTCGCGCCGTTCTTCAATTTTCACCCCTGGCTCTACCTGTTCCTGGTGCCTGCGGTCGCCATGCGCCTGTGGTCCGAGGAGCGCAAGAGCGGCACCATCGAACTGCTGCTGACGCTGCCGGTGACGCGCTGGCAGGCGGTGCTGGGCAAGTTCCTGGCGGCGTGGCTGTTCACCGGCCTGGCGCTGGTGCTCACCTTCCCCTTGTGGATCACCGTGAACGTGCTCGGCAGCCCCGACAACGGCGTGATCCTGTCGAGCTACGTCGGCAGCTGGCTGATGGCCGGCAGTTTCCTCGCGATCGGTTCGTGCATGTCGGCGCTGACGCGCAACCAGGTGATCGCCTTCATCCTCACCGTGGTGGTGTGCTTCCTGTTCATACTGAGCGGCTTTCCGCTGGTGCTCGACGCGGTGAGCGCCTGGGCGCCGCGCGTGCTGGTCGACGCGATCGCCTCGATGA
>DAORUQ010000319.1:0-2446 GCA_035433265.1 Pseudomonadales bacterium
AGAAGCCCAGCCCGCCGGCGGCGATCGATTCGCGCAGCAGTTGCTGCATCGCGGCGATCTCGGCCCCGGTGGCGTGGCTGCCGACCGCGCGCGCGCCCATCACGTGGCGGCGCAACGCGGAGTGCCCGACCATGAAGCCGGCGTTGATCGCGAGCTTGCCGTCGAGCGCGTCGAGGTACTCGCCGAAGCTGCGCCAGTTCCATGGCACGCCCTCGCGCAGGCTCTCCAGTGGCATGCCCTCGACGCGCGCCAGCATGCGCATCAGGTACTCGCTGTCCTCGGGCTTGCCGTTGAGCGGCGCGATGCTGAAACCGCAGTTGCCCGCGATAACGGTGGTCACGCCGTGATAGCACGAGGGGCTCAGCGTGCGGTCCCAGAAAGCCTGCGCGTCGTAATGCGTGTGCACGTCGACGAAGCCCGGCGCGACCGTGAGGCCCGTGGCGTCGATTTCCTCGCGCGCCGCCTCCGTGAGAGTGCCGATCGCGGCGATGCGCCCGTCGCGGATGCCTACGTCGGCGAGGCGCGCGGGCGCTCCGCTGCCGTCGATGACGCTGCCGCCCCTGATGATCATGTCCAGCATGCTGTGGGTTCTCCGTCGGGTACTCTTGTCGGGCGCCCATCTTTTCCCCCCGCCCTGACCAAGTCAATCAAGCCAACATGACAGTTGATCAAGAAATGAGTATGGGCTATTGGTCGTTAGTCGGGTGCTATACTCGCGCCGCTTCAACGATCCGGGCTGCACGGGGTGCCTTGATGAAACCAACCGCCGAGCGCGTGCTCGACGTGGCCGAAGACCTGTTCGCGGAGAAGGGCTACCAGGCGGCATCGCTCGGCGACGTGGCGGAGCGCGTCGGCATCCGTTCGCCCAGCCTGTACAATCACTTCCGCAACAAGGAGGCGCTGTATCACGCGGTGCTGGCGCGGCTGCTGGAGAAGTTCAACGCGCCGCTGCGCGAGTTGCAGGAGGGCGAGGCCACGCCCGAGCGCATCCGGGGCTGGCAGGCGCGGCTGGTGCGCATGCACATCGATAACCCCAACCTCGCGCGCCTGCTGCAGCACGAGGCGCTCTCCGGAGGCCCCGGTTCGGAGCTGATCATCGAGCAGCTGTTCAAGCCGCTGATCGAGAGCAGTTCGAGCGCGATGGATTCCGGTGTCGCGCAGAGTCCCAGCGCCTCGCGCCTGCGCCCGTGGATCGTGATGGGCTTCAACAATATCGTGATGTCCTACGTCACCATGGCGCCGCTGTACCGCGGGCTCCTGGACATCGACCCGCTGGGCGCCGAGGCCGCGGAACGGCAGGTCGAATTCATCACGCGGCTGACCGATGCATTCTGGATGAGCGGACTGGGCAAGGAATTCTAGACACGATGAGCAAGGCATTTCCGATACACGTGGAGCAGACTCCCGAGGGCGACTACCTCCTGAGCTGGACCGAGGAGTTCAGCGACGCGGGCGTGGAAGTCCGCGCCCACTCCGCGCCCGATGCGGCGCCCGGGGCCGAGCCGGTGGCGCGCGCGGCGCGTCCCGGCGTGCTCATCGCGGGGCTCGAGGGGCCGCGGCATTATTTCCACCTGCAGCCCGAGCAGGGCGAGGGCCTCACCGCCGCGCAACGCAACGTGCCGCTGCAAGCCGGCACCAATTTCCGCGACATGGGCGGCTACCGCGGCGCCGACGGCCGGCGCGTGCGCTGGGGCCGGCTGTTTCGCTCCGGGCACACGGCGGCCCTGAGCGAGCGCGACCAGGAAGTCGTGGCGGCGCTGGACATCCGTGTCTGCTGCGATTTCCGCCGCGAAGACGAGCACGTGATCGAGCCGACGCGGCTGCCGCCCTCGACGCGCATCGTGGGGCTCACCGTCGATCCGGGCAGCACCAGCTCGTTCTTCCAGCAGGTCGCCGAGCGCGGCGCCGGACCCGCCGACATGGCGGCGTTCATGGAAGAGATCAACCGCGAGTTCGTGCGCCACCATGCGCCGCAGTTCCGCCGCATGCTGGGCGAGCTGCTCGCGCTGGAGGACGGCGGCTTCATGATCAACTGCGCCGCCGGCAAGGACCGCACCGGCTTCGGCGCGGCGATGATCCTGGCCGCGCTGGGTGTGGCCGAGGACGATATCGTGGCCGACTACCTGCTGTCGGATCGCTATTTCCCGATCGAGCGCGAGATGGATCGCGTGCTGCGCAAGTACGGCGGCGAGGCCGGCGGGCGACTGGATCCGCAGCTGATCCGCCCGATGATGGAGACGCGCCGCGAGTACATCGAAGCCGCGCTGGAGGCGATCCGGCGCGACTACGGCTCGCTGGAGCGTTTCCTCGACGAGGCGATGGGCGTGGGCCCCGCGGAGCGTCGCGAGCTGCGCGAGCGCTTCACCGCCTGATCCGGCTGAAGGTCGCGCGCATGGCGCGCTCCTGTAGGAGCGGGCCATGCCCGCGACCAGCCCACGACGCGTTT
>DAORUQ010000320.1:0-2441 GCA_035433265.1 Pseudomonadales bacterium
GCGCCTTCGCTCTCGCGCAGTGGTGCGAATGCGGGCAGGCTTTCGACGGCACGCAGCGCGTCACGTCGTCGGCCAGCACCACGTTCGGGTCGCGGTCCATCGTCAGATGCTCCCGCCGCCGCGCCTCTGCCGGCTCTGCTCCTGCAGCGCCATCTCATGCACGAGCATCAGGTAGTCGTAGAGCATCCGGCTGATGACCGTGCAACCGCCCTCGGCATCACACGCAGCCTGTTCCTCGGCCGAGAGGTTCAGGCGCTGCGGCGAGGCGCACGAGGTCAGCAGCGCGAGACAGGCGGCGATGACGAGCGCGCGCATGGGCCTACTCCTCGACCTTGGGTTGATCGACCATGCGGCCGACGATGCCGGCCACGAGCAGGCCGACGGTGATCCACAGCACGAGCTTGGGCGGCACGTTGGCCTTGAGTTCGTCGGGCATGCCGGCCCACGCGCCTTGAATGGCGAGCGCGAGCGTCATCGCTTGAACCGAGAACGCGCGCCACATGCGGCGCCAGTTGGGTACGAGCTTCATGTCAGCGGCCCTCCTTGTTGCGCCACACCTTGAACCAGTGCCACAGCAGCCGGCCGATCAGCAGCAGCGAGTAGATCGACGCGCAGATCGCTGCGACATCGGACCAAGAGTTGATGCCGAGTTTCGAGAAGCCCACGGCGGTCCAGATCGTCGTGAGCTTGACGGCGACGGCGTGCTTCTCGTCCATCTCACAGCCCCACGCGCGAGCAGTCGGTGCCCATGATGTTGGTCGACCACCCTGCGATGACGCTCGTGTCGGGCACGAACGAGCCGGGGCCGATCACGTTATTGCGCACCGTGACGCCCACGAAGACACCCGAGTAGTTGTAGGCCTGGATGCCGGCGGTCAGGCAGTTCTTCTCGAGGACGGTGTTTCCGTTGCTGCCGAACACCCCGGCGGGCACGCCGCCGGTCTGCCGCACCACGTTGCCGGCGACGTAGTTGTTGCTGCCCGGCTTGCCCGTCGTCGAGTCGCCCATCGTGAAAGCAGCGCCCGAGGGCTCGGCCATGTCGATGTCGATCGTGTTGTTGATGATCTTGGCGTTGCTCGACTCGTACATCGAGACGGCGTCGCTCGCGTAGGCGCGGCCGGTCACCACGTTGCCGTCCATCGTGCAGAAGTTCGTGTAGTCGCACTCGATGGCGGTGCCCTTGTACTTCGGGCCGTGGAACTGGTTGAACTTGTTCTTCACCACGTCCACGTAGTCCACCTGCGAGGCGAGCACGCCGCGGGCGCCATCGTGGATGCTGTTGTGCTCGATGCGCGTGTTCTTCGCGCTGCCGCCGACAAGGATGTTCGCTTCGCCTTCGCACGGCCCGATGTCGGAGTCGCGCACGGTCACGTTCGGCACGTTGATCGTGATGCACGGACCGCTGCTGTTCGTGATGCGCACGCCGGCGATCACCTGCCCAGCGACGGCCGTGATCGGACCCGAGGCGGTGAAGGTCGTGACGCGCGGCCCGGCGTCACCGGTGGCCGGCGGCGGCTCGACGGGCGGCGGAGGCGGCGTCACGCTGCCCGCCTGGTGGCACGTCTTGAGCATGCCGTCGACCGGATCGCCGAACGCGATGTTGTTGCACTGGACCGGCCCCGCGCGAACGTGCCACTTGGAGCCGGCCCCGTAGTAAACCGGCCCGGTGCTCGTGCACGTCTGCGGCGCCGAGTAGTTCTCCGCGCCGCACTGCACATAGCCGGCCGGCAGCGCCGTTGCCACGGTCACGCCGGGAGGGAGGGTCGGGGGTGGCGCGGGCGGGGGCGGCGCGCTCACGCAGTTGCCACTGGCGTCCTTCACCATGCCGGCCGGCACCGCCGCCTGGTCACCCGCGATGTTCGGGCAGACGTCGACGGGTGTGGGCGCGGGGTCGGCCTTGAGCGTATACGTCGCGTCCTTGCGGCACTTGTAGTTCGTCGCCATCGCGGGCTGCGTCTCGAGGAACGCCTCGCACGAGGCCTCGGTCGCGAAGCCGGTCCCGATCTTCGTCGTACCCTTGTAGGCGCTGATGGCGACCTTCGTCTGGACAAGTGTCGCGGCCCATCCCGCCGAGGGGAGGAGTGCGGCGGCGAGCAGCAGCGCGGCCTGCGCGCCGAGGTCGATCACTTTTCTCATGGCTGGTTGCCCTCCTCGGGCTGGGGTTCGGTTGTGAGGTTGCCGGGCGGGGGCGCGGGCGGCATCAGGTGCTCGTGCTGGTGCTCGGCGCACGGGCACGGCTGCACGCCGTTGGCGTGGCAGGCGGCTGCGCGGCGCTGGAAGGCCAGCTCGGCGCGGTCGACACCGGTGACGAGCTGGTCGGGTCGGCGCACGCGGGGTGGGAGGCGGGAGGCAATCATGGTGGCTCAGAACTCCTTCTCGACGGAGAGGTGGATGACGTGGGCGCTGGCAGCCCCCGCTTTGGGGAGGTAGGAGAGGCGCAG
>DAORUQ010000321.1:0-2436 GCA_035433265.1 Pseudomonadales bacterium
CTGGCTGCTGCTCGGCGACCTCGGCGTGCGCCGCGAGAAGATCGGCAACACCCGCATCGCGGTCGGCGCGCCCACGGGCCAGGGCCTGCGGCGCATGGACATCATGGCCTTCTTCCGCTGGACGCTGCCGACGCTGCAGCAGATATTCCCGGAATTCCCCGAGCGCATCCTGGTCGTCGGTGCCGACGACCCGATGTGGCGCGGCGCGCTGTCGGGTCCGGGCTCGCTGTTCGTGCACTCCGACCGCCCGATGATCAGCGAGAACGCCACCAGCACGTTCATCCACGAACTGGTGCACGTCGCGATGCGCGCCAAGAGCGCGCCGGGTTCCGACTGGATCGTCGAAGGCCTCGCCGAGTACTACTCGCTCGAGGCGCTGCACCGCTCCGGCACGGTGAGCACGGCGCGCTTCGAGCAGGCGCATCGCACACTCGCCGACTGGGCCGCGCGCGAAGCGGGCCCGCTCGACGCCCCGCGTTCCTCGGGCGCGACCACCGCGCGCGCGGTAGGGGTGCTGCGCAAGGTAGATGCCGAAATCCGTGCCGCCAGCGGTGGCCGCCAGAGCCTCGACAACGTGGTCGCGGATCTCGCGGCGCAGCCGAAAGCGGTCACGCTGGAGATGTTCCGCACCAGCACCGAGCGCCACGCCGGGCGTGTGCTCGCCTCACTGCAACCAGCTGCCTTGAAAGGCTCACCCACTGCACCCTGAGGCCCGCTGTGTGCCCTTCAGCGCGGCGGCATGCGGATGCCGCCGTCCATGCGGATGCACTCGCCGTTGATGTAGTCGTTCTCGATGATCGCGACCGCGAGGTGCGCGATCTCGTCGGGCTCGCCGAGGCGTTGCGGGAACAGTACCTGCTGGCCCAGCGCCTTGACCGCGGGCTCGGGCAGCGCCTGGAACAGCGGCGTGTTGATCAGGCCCGGCACGATGGTATTGACGCGGATGCCGTAGGAGGCGAGATCGCGCGCGATCGGCAGCGTCATGCCCACCACGCCGCCCTTGCTGGCGCTGTAGGCCGCCTGCCCGATCTGGCCCTCGTAGGCCGCGACCGAGGCGGTATTGATGATGACGCCACGCCCGCCGTCGCGGTTGACCGGCTCGTTCTTCGCCATCTGCTCGGCGGCCAGGCGCAGCACGTTGAAGGTGCCGACCAGGTTGACCTGGATCACCTTGTTGAACTCGGCCAGCGGGAAGGCGCCCTGCTTGCCCAGCGTCTTGATCGCGTTGGCGATCCCGGCATAGTTGCAGCAGATGTGCAGCGCGCCGTGCCGGGCGACCACCGCGGCGATCGCGGCCTGCACCGACTCCTCGCTGCTGACGTTGACGTTGTGGTAGCTGACGTTCGCCCTGAGCTCGGCGGCCACCGCGCTGCCGCGGCTCTCGTTCATGTCGAATATCGCGACCCTGGCGCCCATGCCCGCGAGGCGTCTCACGGTGGCTTCGCCCAGACCCGAGGCGCCGCCGGTGATGATGGCTACCTTTCCTGCAATGTCCATTGCCGTTCTCCTGTTATCGATGATGGTTGACTGCCGGGCGAGACGCGGCCTGCCCTACTTGCCCTTCCAGACCGGCGCGCGCTTCTCGGCGAAGGCCGCGGCACCCTCGCGGGCGTCCTCGCTGTCGAATATCGCCGCCGTCGCGGCATTCTGCTTCGGCCATATCTCGGCATCGCTCCAGCCGGCCGAATCGCGCATGACGCGCTTGCTGGTGGCAACGGCCAGGGGTCCGTTGGCCACGATGGATCGCGCCAGCGCCAGCGCGCCCTCGAGCGCCTCCCCCGCGGGCACGATGCGGTTGAGCAGGCCGAGCTCGTAGGCACGCGAGGCCGGGATCATCTCGCCGGTGAGCGCGAGCTCGAGCGCGAGGCGGTACGGCACCATGCGCGGCAGGCGCACCAGCCCGCCGGCGGAAGCCCCCGCATCGGTGGTCAGAAGCACCTGCCCTTCCACCGTCGGCATCGCCTGGGCGACCTGCGGCAGGGCGCGGATGCGCGCCGCCACCGCCTCATAGTCGCGCAGCGGCCCGTCGGCGGCGACGACGCCGAGATTGCCGTTCAGCCCCAGGATGCGTGCCAGCAATTCCTGCCGGAACCCGCCCATCACCGAGAGCACGACGATCAGCGTCGCCACGCCGAGCGCGATGCCGGCCAGCGAGAAGGCCGCGATCAGCGACACCGCGCGCTCCCCCTTGCGCGCGCGCAGGTAACGCGCGGCGACCGCGCGTTCGAAGGCGCCGAAGATGCGGGCCTCAGCCATGGCGCAGCGCCTCGGCCGGGTCGATGCGCGCCGCGCGCCAGCTCGGCCACAGCGTGGCGAGCAGCGACAGCCCCAAGCCCATGGCGACGATCACCGCGACCTCGCCCGGTTCCACGACCGATGGCAGCTGCATCAGGAAGCGCAGTTCCGCGCCGAACAGCCCCGTCTCCTCCAGCCAGG
>DAORUQ010000322.1:0-2424 GCA_035433265.1 Pseudomonadales bacterium
GATCCTGGGCGCGCCCAACGCCGGCAAGTCGAGCCTGCTCAACGCGCTCGCCGGCGTCGATCGCGCGATCGTCACCGCGATCCCCGGCACCACCCGCGACGTGCTGCGCGAAGCGGTGCGCGTGGCCGGCGTCGAGCTCATCCTGGCCGACACCGCGGGCCTGCGCGAGACCCCCGATGAAATCGAAGCCGAAGGCGTGCGCCGTGCCCGCGCCGAGCTCGGGCGCGCCGACTTCGCCCTGCTGGTGATCGACGCCAGCCTCGCGCCGGACCAGCAATCCCGCGACCGCGACGCGCTCGCCAGCGAATGCCCCCCTGCGTTGGCGCGCGTATGGATCGAGACCAAGTGCGACCTCGCGCCAGTTCGCGGCGCAGCACCCCCTGCAGGAGCGGCTTCAGCCGCGACCAGCGCCGCACCGGTCGCGGCTGAAGCCGCTCCTACAGGGGCAGGTGCCGCCACGCTGCAAGTCTCCGCCCTCACCGGCGCCGGCCTCGACGCCCTGCGCCACGAACTCGCGCGCCGCGCCGGTGCCGGCAGCGAAGGCACCTTCAGCGCCCGCGCCCGCCACGTGGCCGCACTCGAACGTGCCACCACGCACCTCGCACGCGGCGCCGAGGCGCTGGATGCGCAGCGTGCCGGTGAGCTGCTGGCCGAGGAACTGCGCCTCGCTCACCAGGCCCTGGGCGAAATCACCGGGCAGACCACGGCGGATGACCTGCTGGGCAGGATCTTCGGCGAGTTCTGCATCGGAAAGTAGAGCCGCCGCCGATAGCACCCCGGATGGTCGTGCCGGCAAGGTGGATCGCCTCAAGCCGCGGACAGCTCTTTGCACAGGTCTCCTGGCGAGATCGCTTCCACGCCATCGGCGACCGGGAAGCGTTCGACGCCGCCATACACGACCCAGCGGCGTTCCGGCCGCACCGACTCGCAAGCCAGGTGGAAGCCGCGCTCGAGCTTCGGCGCGAGGCCACGCTTGATCTCGATTGCCCAAGGTTGGCGATGCCCTGGGAGCTTGAGCAGGAGGTCGATCTCGGCGCCAGCCGAGGTCCGGAAAAAGTGCGCATCGGTGCCTTCCGGCGCGGCCCCGATCAGCGACTCGATCACCAGGCTCTCCCAACTGGCGCCGGCGACCGGATGCGCCAGCAGCGCCTCGCGATCGCCGATCCCGAGCAGGGCATGCACCAGCCCGCTGTCGCGGACGTACACCTTGGGCGACTTGACCAGGCGCTTGCGGGTGTTGCCGTGCCACGGCATCAGGCGGCGCACGAGCAGCAAGTCGACCAGCAGGTCGAGGTAGGCCGCAACCGTCTTGCCATCCACGGCCAGGGCGCGCGCGAGCGCGGCAGCGTTGAGCAAACCGCCCTGCTGGTGCGCGAGCATCGTCCAGAACCGGCGCAGCGTCTCGGCCGGGATGCGCGGCCCGAGTTGCGGAATGTCGCGTTCGAGGTAGGTACGGATGAAGTCCATGCGCCAGCGCAGGCTCGCCGCATCCGATGCGGCCAGCAGGCTGTCCGGGAAGCCGCCGCGCAGCCATAGCGCCCCGAGACGATTGCGGCCTGCCTCTCCCGCATCGATCGGGGCGAGTTCCAGGTAGCGGATGCGGCCGGCCAGCGACTCGCTCGATTGCCGGAGCAGTTCGATCGAGGCCGAGCCCAGTACCAGGAAGCGCCCCTTGCCGCGGCCATGCCGCCGGCCGGCGTCGATGATTCCGCGCAGGCTGCGGAAGAGCTGCGGCGTGCGCTGGATCTCGTCGAGGATCACGAGCTTGTCCGCATGCTGCGCCAGGTAAAGCTCGGGTTCGGAGAGTTTCGCCCGATCGGCCTCGGATTCGAGGTCGAGGTAGACCACCGGCCGCATTGCCGCCATCTCGAGCGCCAACGTGGTCTTGCCCACCTGGCGCGGCCCGAGCAGCGCCACGGCCGGGACTTCATCCAGGGAGGAGGCGAGAGCCGGTTGGAGTCGACGGGGAATCATGCTAGCAATTATGGAGTGACATTCCGCAATTGCAAGGCACTCGGGCGACTTGGCTGAGCCATGCGCGGGCGGGCGGTGCGCTACGCCTCATCGCATCCACCGCGGCCGGCAGCACGCGTAGCCGGCGGGCGAGTACGGCGTGCACCAGGGGGGAAGGGTCTTCGGGTCATGAATGACATTCATTCACGACGCGGATTGGCAGGCCTGTGCCCAGGCCCCTGCATCGCCCCGCAGACTAGCGCGCGCGCGACTTGCGCGCGCGCGGCCGCGGCTCCGCCGAATTCGCCGGCTCCACCGCGCGCACCATGCCCAGCGTCGGCGCGTCGTCGCCGTGGAGCTTGAGCAGCGATTCCATCAGCTGCTCGTCGGCGCTCGAGCACACGCCCAGCAACACCGCCTCGTCGCAGCCTTCCGCGGCGACGTAGGCGTGGCCCATGTTGGAATCGATGT
>DAORUQ010000323.1:0-2395 GCA_035433265.1 Pseudomonadales bacterium
GCAGCGACATCAGCGTGACCAGCTTCTCGATCTTCCACATCATCACCTGCCTGGGAAACGGCGGCCTGATCGCCGTCAACGATCCGAAACTGTGGGATCGCGCGCTGATGCTGCGCGCCTGGGGCCGCTCCTCCGAGAAGTTCATGCACGGCACGCGCAAGAACGACAGCGATGGCCGCTTCCTGGAAAACCTCGGCGACATCGAATACGACGGCCTGTTCATCTTCGAGGAAATCGCCTACGGCTTCATCCCGAACGAGGCCGGCGCAGCGTTCGGTCACGAGCAGCTGAACAAGCTGGACCTGTTCACGAAATTGCGCCAGGAGCGCTTCGACCTGCACACGCAATACATGGACAAGCGCGCCGATATCTTCATCAAGCCGCGCGTGCTGGACGAGGTGTTCACCACCTGGATCTGCTACCCGATCCAGTTGCGCCCGGAACTCGGCTGGAGCCGTCGCGAGCTGCAGATGCACCTGGAAACCAACGGCATCTTCACCCGCGTGATCATGTCCGGACACACCGCGCTGCAGCCGATGATGGAGAAGGTGAAGTTCCGCGTGGACCCGGAAGGCTGCCCGAACGCCGAACGCGTGATGCGCCACGGCCTGATGCTGCCCTGCCACCCCACGATGACGCTCGAGGATTGCCAGTACGTGTACCAGACCATCGACGATTTCATCGCCATGCAGCGCGCGTAGGTCAGGCTTCAGCCGGACACGTGCAGGATGTCCGCATGAATGCTGACCTACGGCCGGACTTCGATTGAGGAGAAACCACATGAAAGTCGACGTGATACCCGATGTATGCCAGGGCCACGCGCGCTGCCAGGACCGCTGTCCGGAAGTCTTCTCCACCGACCCGGTCGAAGGCAAGTGCGTCATCCTGATGGCTGACGTGCCACCCGAGCTCGAGCAGAAGGCACGCCTGGCCGTGAAGAACTGCCCCGAGGGCGCATTGATCATCGTGAGCGACTGAAACCGATACCGTCCCCCGGGAGCACCGGACCATGACCGCACACCGCTATTTCCCCGGCCCACCCGACCACGTGCCGGCGGGACTGATACACGAGTTCGACATCTACCAGTTCTCGCCGGGCGTGAACGATCCGCTCGAGCAATGGGGCAATCTGCTGGCGAGCGACGCGCCGCGCATCTTCTACACGCACCACAACGGCGGTCACTGGGTGTTCCTCGACTACGAGGACGTGCGCGAGGCATTTCGCAACGACGCCCGGTTCTCGACCTTCCAGACGCCGATCCCGCCGATCGAGCCCTACCCGGTCATGCAGCCGCAGGGCGTGGATCCGCCAGAGCACAAGAAATTCCGCTCGCTGCTCGCACCGCTGTTCACGCCGTCGGCCGTCGGGAAGATGCAGGCGGAACTGCGCCGGCGCACCACCGCGCTGCTCGAGGCGTTCGTCGACAAGGGCCGTTGCGAGTTCGGCCGCGACTTCGCCTCGGTGCTGCCGACGGGCATGTTCCTTTACCTGATGGGCATGCCGGAGGATCGCCTGACGGAATTCGTCAAGCTGGCCGAGGTGTTCATGCGCAGCAACGACGAGGCCGAGCGCGCGCAAAACATCCAGCAGATCTACGCCGTGATCGCCGAATACCTCGCGTGGCGCTCCACGCGGCTCGGCGACGATCTCGGCAGCGTGCTGATCAGCGCCCGGGACGAGAACGGGCAACCGTTCGACCAGCAGGACGTGCTCAACTGCGGCTTCCTGCTGTTCGTCGCCGGACTGGACACCGTGACCAGCACAATGACCTTCATCTGGCGTCACCTCGCGCGCAACGCAGAGGCACGGCGCGAGCTCGTGGGCATGATCGACGATCGCGAGAAGCTCACGGTGGCCGTCGACGAACTGCTGCGCATACACTCGGTACCGAACATCTACCGTCGCGTGAAGAAGGACATGGTCTACCGCGGCATCACGATGAAGGAGAACGACCGCGTGGTGCTTCCCGTGAGCGTCGCCAACCGCGACGGGAAAGTGTTCGAGCACGCGGACGAGATCGACCTGCATCGCGAGGTCAACAACCACCTGACCTTTGGCGCCGGCCCGCACCGTTGCGTCGGTTCGCACCTGGCCAAGACCGAGGTCACGATCGCGCTGCAGGAATGGCTGCGACGCATCCCCGAGTTCGACGTCGCCGCCGATGCACAGATCCGCGGCCACCTCGGCCCGACGCTCGGTTTCAGCCAGCTGCCGCTGGTCTGGAAACCAAAGGCATGAGCCTCCCGGGACACGCCCCGCTCGAGGGCCTGCCCGCGGCCGACCAGATCTGCCTGGTCGTGCGCGACCTGGAAGCCGCGGTGGCGATGTACGAACCGCTGTTCGGCCCGTTCACGGTGCTCGACGGTTCAAGAGCCCCCCTGCGCATCGGCGACC
>DAORUQ010000324.1:0-2389 GCA_035433265.1 Pseudomonadales bacterium
GAGGTCAGCGGGCCGTCCTGCACCTTGATGCTGAAGAACTCCAGCTCTTGCTCGTGGTTCGCGCTGACGATGCTGTAGGCACGCACCAGCGGGCGGTTCTCCACTTCGAGGCCGACCATCGTGAAGTGCCCGTTGCGATAGCGAAAGCCGCTGTCGCGCGTCGTGGTGAAGCTGAACAGGCTGTCGTTCCAGTGACGCACGCCCGTGACCGTCTCGACGTTGAAATTGCTCATGGTGCTCTCCCGATGGCGGCCCGCACCGTGCGTGCCTGCCCGACCGGCGCCACTTTAAGGAGCGGACCATATATCGGTAAAATGGTTTTTACCAATATCTGTATTCGGGTTTATCGATTATGAAATACACCCTGAGACAACTCGAGGTATTCCTGGCCACCGCGCGTGCGCAGACGCTCAGCCAGGCGGCGCAGGAGCTGGCGATGTCGCAGTCGGCCGCGAGCGATGCGCTCGCCGGGCTCGAACAGCAATTCGAGGTGCGGCTGTTCGATCGCATCGGCAAGCGCCTGCAGCTGAACGAGACCGGTCGCAGCCTGCTGCCCGCCGCGGAGGAGCTGCTGGTGCGCGCGCGCGAACTGGAACGCGTACTCGGGCGCAAGGATACCGCCGGCGCGCTGGCGGTGGGCGCCACGCTCAGCATCGGCAACTACCTCGCGGTGCCCATCATGCTGCGCTACATGCAGGAGAACCCGGGCGCACGCGTGACGCTGGATGTCGCGAACACCGCGGCGATCGCGCAGAAGATCGCGCGCTTCGAGCTCGACGTCGGGCTGATCGAGGGCGAGATCCGCCATCCGGAGCTGGAGCTGGCCCCGTGGCGTGACGACGAACTGGTGGTCTTCTGCGCGCCGCAGCATCCGCTGGCGAAACGCCGGCGACTCGGCGAGCGCGAGCTGCTGGCGGCGACTTGGATCCTGCGCGAGCCGGGCTCCGGCACGCGCCAGGCCTTCGACCGCGCCATGCACGGCTTGCTGGCGCAGCTGAACGTGCTGCTGGAACTGCAGCACACCGAGGCCATCAAGCGCGCCGTCGAGAGCGGCATCGGCATCGGCTGCCTGTCGCGAGCGACGCTGCAGGAGGCCTTCCAGCGCGGCAGCCTGGTACCGCTTGCCGTGCCGGGCCGCGACTTCACGCGCCAGTTCTACATCGTGCTGCACCGGCGCAAGTACCGCAGCGCAGGCATACGGCGATGGGTCGAGCTGTGCCGCGCAATCACATAGGTCCGGCTGAAGCCGGACCCCCATCGAGATCCACGCCGGGATCGAGCAGCTCGATCCAGTGCAGCACGGGAACCTCGGACCTTGCCTGCAGGTGATTCAGGCAGCCGATATTCGCGGTGGCGATGAATCCGGGTCGCCCGGCCTGCAGTGCCCGGAGCTTGTCGTCACGCAGGCGCTGCGAGAGTTCGGGCTGCAGCAGCGAGTAGGTGCCGGCGGAGCCGCAGCACAGATGCGCATCCGCCACCGGCACGAGCTCGCAGCCGGCGCGAAGCAGCAGGCCTTCCACCACCCCGCCCAGCTTCTGGCCGTGCTGCAGCGTGCACGGGCACTGGAATGCCACGCGCGGGCCACCCGCCTGCGGTGCGAGTGACCGTCCTTCCACCGCGAGTATCTCCGCGAGATCCTTCGTCGCCGCCGACACGCGCGCGGCCTTCGCCGCGTAGGCCGCATCGTCACGCAGCAGCTGAGCGTAGTCCTTCACCATCACGCCGCAGCCGCTCGCGGTCATCACGATGGCCTCGGCGCCCTGCTCCAGCAACGGCCACCAGGCGTCGATGTTGCGCCGCGCGAAGGCGAGCGCCTCGTCCTGCGCGTCCAGGTGCTGCGACAGCGCGCCGCAGCAGCCCGCCCGCGCCACGCGCAGCAGGCTGATGCCCAGGCGATCCAGCACGCGCGCCGCGGCGGCATTGATGCGTGGCGCGATCGCGGGCTGCACGCAGCCGTCCAGCACCAGCATGCGTCGCGCGTGCACCGGGGCGGGCCACTCACCCGGACTGCGACGCGGCGCAATCATCGCGCGCAGCGCGCGTGGCAACAGCGCGCGCAGCGCGCGCCCGGTACCCAGCAGCGCGCCGAACACGCGCCGATCAGCCATCGCGCGGCGCAGCGCCCAGCGCTGCAGGCGCTGCCCCGGCGATCTGCCGATACGTTTATGCGCGACCTTGCGTCCGATATCGAGCAGGCGACCGTACTCCACCCCCGAGGGGCACGTCGTTTCGCAGGCGCGGCAGCTCAGGCAGCGGTCGAGATGTGTCTGCGTCACCGTCGTGGCCTCGGCGCCCGCGAGCATTTCCTTGATCAGGTAGATGCGCCCGCGCGGGCCATCGAGCTCGTCGCCGAGCAACTGGTAGGTCGGACAGGTCGCGGTGCAGAAGC
>DAORUQ010000325.1:0-2380 GCA_035433265.1 Pseudomonadales bacterium
TGCAGCACCCGGTGCCGGCGCAGATCGACGAGCGTGCCTGCTTCGACGCGATCGCGCTGGCGAAGGACGTCGACGGCGTGACCTGCCTCGGCTTCGGCCGCATGGCCATGGGCGAGCATGCGTGGGGGTCGGCCACCCCGGCCGGCATCATGCGCCTGCTCGAGGCCTACGATATCCCGCTCACGGGGCGCCATGCGGTGGTGGTGGGACGCAGCCCGATCCTCGGCAAGCCGATGGCGCTGATGCTGCTGAACGCCAACTGCACGGTCACCATCTGCCACTCGCGCACGCAGGGCCTGGCGCAACTGCTCAGGCAGGCCGACATCGTCGTGGGTGCCGTGGGCAAGCCGGAATTCATCCGCGCGGACTGGATAAGGGACGGCGCGGTGGTGGTCGATGCCGGCTACCATCCGGGGGGCATCGGCGACATCGAACTCGCCCCGCTCACGGAGCGCGTCGCGGCCTACACCCCGGTGCCCGGCGGCGTCGGGCCGATGACGATCAACACGCTGATCCTGCAGACCGTGCAGGCGGCCGAGCGCGCGCTCGCCTGAGCGCGCAACGCCCCGGCGTTCAGCGCAGCTGGATCTGCCCGTTCACCGTGACGGTGAGCGTTGCCGTGCCGCCATCGACGGCGATGGGCGGCGCGGCCGCATCGGCGCTACGCATCATCGCTATCTCGGCACCGCGCTGCGACTTGTAGAGCGGCGCGCCGCCGACGTTCAGCTCGACCACCTCGTAGCGCGCGGCACCCATGGTCTGCGCGATCAGTTTCGCCTTCGCGGCGAAGGCCTCGAGCGCCGCGGCGGTGAGCTCGTTCTCGACGCGCAGGCGGGTCGCGCGGGTGGGCGCGAATTCCATGCCGCGCACCTGGAGCTTCTGCTGCAGCTCGGTGGCGAGCGCGGTGACCTCGGCGAAGTCCTCGCTCTCGAGCTCGAGCACCTGGATCGCGCGCCAGCCGACGATGCGCCCCGAGGCGTATTCGGGCTGCGTGGTGTAGCCGCCGCTCTGCGCCTTCACCGTCGGGCGCTGCTTCGCCAGATCCAGCGCCCAGCGCATATCGGCGTTCACCAGCGGCGGCAGCGCGGCAGCGTCGCGCGCCTCGTGCTCGACGGCCAGCGTCACGCGCATAAGGTCGTTCGGCACCTCGGCGGCCGCGTCGGCCTCCAGCCGCACCAGGTTGTAGTCGAGCCCCCGCTCCTCCCCGGCCACGGCCGGCACCAGCGCCAGCATCGCGCCCAGCACCACCGCTCCCGCGCGCCAAAAACCTTGCATTGCCCCGCTCTCCCTGGTCTGACTGGCTGCCGCCATCGTAACCGACGCACGCGACATTGCCACGCGCCGAGGCTGCCCACCGCGCGGCGCGGGCGTAAAATGGCGGCCGCCATGCAATTGTCACGTCCTGCTCACAGGAGACCCCGATGCCCAGCTACGACTATCGCTGCCTCGCCACCGGAACCGTCCACGAAGTGAAGCATTCGCTCAGCCAGAAGGCCACGACCTGGGCCGAGCTGTGCGCGCTGGGCAATCTCGCACCCGGCGACATCCCGCCGGATTCCCCGGTCGAGCGCCTGATCAGCGCCGCCGGCGTGGTCAGCAGCGGCGCGCTGCGCAACCCCGAGCCGCCCTGTGGCGGCGGTGGCTGCGGGCGCGGTGCGTGCAGCTTCGCCGGGTGAACATCGCCCGTGGTGCACAGGCGCTGGCCGACTTCGTCCGCCAGCACCCGCGGCTGGTGGTCCTCACCGGCGCGGGCTGCAGTACGCCTTCCGGCATACCCGACTACCGCGACGCGCGCGGCAACTGGAAGCCCGGCCCGCCGGTGCTGGGCGCGCAATTCGTGCGCGAGCTCCCGGCGCGCCAGCGCTACTGGGCGCGCAGCCTGAACGGATGGCCCCGCTTCCGGGCCGCGGAACCCAATGCCGCGCATCGCGCACTGGCCAGCCTCGAGCAGCGCGGGCACGTGCGCCACCTCATTACCCAGAACGTCGACGGTCTGCACCAGCGCGCCGGCAGCCGGGCCGTGACCGAGCTGCACGGTTCGCTGGCGCGCGTGCGCTGCCTCGGCTGCGACGCCGTATGTGCGCGTGCCGAGGTGCAGCGCGTGCTGGAACGGGACAACCCGGGATTCAGGAACCTGGACGCAGCACCCGCGCCGGACGGCGACGCGCAACTGGAGACGCAGCGCCTGGGCGGGTTCCGCGTACCGGACTGCCCGCGCTGCGGCGGCACGCTGAAGCCGGACGTGGTGTTCTTCGGCGAGTCGGTGCCGGCACCAACGGTCGCCGCCTGCCTCGATGCGATCGCACAGGCCGATGCCCTGCTCTGCGTCGGCACCTCGCTGATGGTGTACTCGGGATTCCGCTTCTGCCGCCACGCCGCC
>DAORUQ010000326.1:0-2378 GCA_035433265.1 Pseudomonadales bacterium
CCGGTTCGACCTTTCGACGCCCGGCCATCGCGCCGGGCGTCTTCTTGCGCCCGCGGCACCTGGCCCGGCTTGCGACCGTGGTTTGAGCGCAACCCGCGCTTCGACGCGGCCGCTGGCCGGCGCCGGAAAGATCAGCCGCGCGCGGCAAGGGCCTCGCGCATCTGTGCGAAGACGCCCGCCCAATCGCCGCGTCGCTGTTGCCGGAACAGGCGGGCACCCGGATACCAGGGCGAGTCGCCGCGATCGAGCAGCCAGCGCCACTCCGGCACGTGCTTCAACGCGATCCATGCCGGCCGGCCCAGCGCTCCGGCCAGGTGTGCGATCGCGCTGTCCGAGCAGACGACCAGGTCCAGTTCCTGCACCAATGCCGCCGTATCGAGGAATGCGTCTTCGCCGGTATCGAAAAGCGGGCCGGGATCGACGATCGACATCTCGCCCGCAAGTGCATGCAACTGCTCCAGGCCTTCTCCACGCTGAAGGCTGAGCAGCTGCACGTCCGGCAGTCCGGCCAGGGCGACGAATTCGCGCAGGGGGATCGAGCGGCCACTGTCGATCTTGCGGCCAGGCTTGCCTTGCCAGGCGATGCCGATGTTGAAGGCGCCCGGGCGCAGCAGGTGCCGCCACTGGCCGCTGCGCTGCGGTTCAGCGAACAGCCACGGCGCCGGCGCCGGCAATCCGAACGGGTCCACATGCATCACCCGCGGCAGGCTCCACAACTCGCAATGGAAGTCGAATCCCTGCCCGGCTTCATCGATGGAGCCGATGAAGGTGACTGCAAGCCCGCCTGAACCAAGCAGGCGAAACAGTCGGGGATCGCCGAGGAACGTGACCTGCGCCCCCATCTCCAGCAGCCGGGGCACGAAGCGCCAGTACTGGAACACGTCACCGAACCCGTTCGGCTCCGTCAGCAGGATCGACTTGCCGCGCAGCGACTCGCCGTTCCAGGCCGGGAGCCCGTGCCGGCCGCCGGCCACGGCCGGCCGTGTTGCGAGGCTCGCTCCATAGTCCCGCCAGCCGCCATCGAAGTCGCCCTGCAAGAGGCGCAGCCCGGCGCGACGCTTGAGGGCTTCGGCAAAGTCGGGACGCGCGGCGATCGCAGCGTCGAACGCGGCCCGCGCCTCGCCGTACCGCGAAAGCTCCTGCAGCGACAGGCCGCGGTTGCTGAGCGCCTCGGGATAATCCGGTCGCATCGACAGCGCACGCTCGAAGTGGGCGATCGCCTCGTCGAAGCGCCCGAGGTCGTGCAGGGCGTTGCCGGCGTTGTTCCACGCCTCGACCATGCCCGGGGCGATCCGGATCGCCTGGCGAAAGTCGTCGAGCGCGGCGGCGTACTGGCCCAGGTCATTGCGCACGACGCCACGTGCATTCCAGGCCAGGGCATCCCCGGGCGCAAGCGCGAGCGCGTGCTCCGCATCCGGCAGGGCTTCCGCATGGCGACCGGTCGCCCGGGTCGCCATCGCCCGTCGGTACCAGGCTGGCGCGAAACCGGGAGCGAACTCAATCGCCGCACCATGGCTGGCGATCGCCTCCTCCGCGCGGCCGAGCGCCAGCAAGGCCATGCCACGGTTGTCGTGCGCTTCCGCCAATCGCGGGGCCAGGCCGATCGCACGTTCGTAGCTCGCAAGCGCCTGGTCGAACTCGCCGAGCGCGAACAGGGCATTGCCATGGTTCACCCATGCACGCACGTCGTCAGGCCAACGCGCCAGCAACCACTCGAAGGCTTCCCGCGCATGCGCGGCACGGCCCGCCTGCAGCAGGGCACCACCCAGTTGCAGGGCCACGTCCGGCTGCCCCGGGTTGGCCTCGAGCGCCGACTGGTAGCCGCGCGCCGCCTCATCGGCGCGACCGAGCAGCAACAGCGTGTCTGCGCGCCTGCGCATGGCATCCACCGATCCGGGTGCCAATTGCAGCACGCGCTCGTAACTCGCCAGCGCCTCCTTGTGCCTCGCCATCGCCAGCGCCGCATTGCCATGCGCGAAATGCACGCCCGGGCGCGAAGGATCGACCAGCATGGCCTGCTGCAACAGGGCCAGCGACTCCGCTGAGGAACCGCGCTCCATCGCCAGTACGCCAAGCAGTTCCAGCGCATCCACGTCGCGTGGATTCGCCTCCAGCAGGCCGCGGCACACATGCTCGGCATGCGCGCGTTGTCCGCTGCGCGCATGCGCAAGCGCAAGCTGGAAATCGGGCAATCGGGAATTCATGGCAGTCCTGGGTCTGGCGAGCGCGCATTTAAGCAGAGGTGGTGGTGCCCGTCATTGCCGGCCCGGCACCCGCCGGCCGCCTGAAGCGCACCGTCGGGTCGCCGCCGCGGTCAGCCGCCGGCAAGCGCGAACCCGATCCCGGCGCACACCGCCGCCGCCTGCGCGTCGTTGCAT
>DAORUQ010000327.1:0-2349 GCA_035433265.1 Pseudomonadales bacterium
AGCAGCCGTTCGCGCGGCCCGTGCAGCAGCGCGCCGGTGGTCACCATCTCGGTATACAACCGGGCCCGGCGGCTGAGCTGTCGATGGAAGTAGCGGCAGTGACGATCGGTCAGATCGAGCATCGGCGCAACGCAGAAGCGGTGCGCGCCGTGCGGCAGATCGATGATCGTCATGACAGTTCGCGCAACGCCTGCAGCTCGGCGCCGCAGGCCGCATCGAGCCGGGCCTCGAGCGCCGCATAGCGCGCCACCAGCGCCGCGCCGAGCGGCGTGAGCGTAGCGCCGCCGCCGCCCCGGCCACCGGCGGTGGCGGCGACCACCGGTTGTCCGAATCCCTGGTTCAGCGAATCGATCAGCAGCCAGGCCCGCTTGTAGGTGAGCCCGAGCGCGCGTGCGCCGGCCGAGATCGAGCGCTCGCGCTCGACGGCGCGCAGCAGGTCGATCTTGCCGGGGCCGATGGCGATGCTCGCGCCGATCTGCACCCGCGGGCGCACCATCACCGCGTCGTCCGGCCGGCGCTCGCCGCTGCTCATCGGTGTTCTCCGTGAAGCGCCAGCGGCACCAGGTCGCCGGCGCGCAGGCTCACGGTCACCTGCGCACCGGCGCGCACCGCGTGCCGGTGCACCGCCCGGACCGGCAGGCGCATCTGCAGCCGCGCATGCGCCACGCCGTGCGGGCGCAACCAGACCAGCGCCTCGGCGCCGAGCTCGACCACCTCGTCGACGGTGGCGCCGACCGGGTTCTCGAGGTGGTGCTGCGGCTTGTCGGCGCGCACCAGCAGCACGTTGGTCGGCAACACCGCCCAGCGCAGCGGGCTGCCGTCGGCGACCGGTTGGCGCGCCACCGCGCTCAGCACATGCGGCCCCCACTGCAGGCGCAGCGTCGCACCGGCCGCGGCGGCCGATGCGCGCGCCTCGAACACGTTGGGAATGTCGAGCAGCCGCGCCGCTTCCTCGCACGACGGCCGCGTCAGCACTTCGCCGATCGGACCCGCCTGCAGCAGGCGTCCGTGGCGCACCAGCAGAAGCTGCGAGGCCAGCTGCGCCGCCTCGTCGAGATCGTGGGTGACCAGCACGATGGTGTTGCCGAGCCGGGCATGCATGCGACGCAGCTCGACGTGCAGGCGCTTTCGCGTGCTGCGATCGACGGCCGCGAACGGCTCGTCGAGCAACAGCACCTGCGGATCGCGTGCGATCGCCCTGGCCAGTGCGACACGCTGCTTCTGGCCGCCCGACAGCTCGTGCGGGCGGCGGCGCTCGAGCCCGGCGACGTGCGCGAGCGCGATGCACTCGCCGGCGCGCTGCCGGCGCTGCCACGGCGCCACGTGCAGCAGCGCGGTCTCGACGTTGGCCTGCACCGTCAGGTGCGGAAACAGCGCATAGCCCTGCGGCACCAACCCGATCGGGCGCGCGCGCGTCTCGCGGTGGGTACGCTCGTCGTCCCATACCTCGCCGTTGAAGGCGATGCGCGCCTGTTTCAGCCGCAGCAGGCCGGCGATGGCGCGCAGGATCGAGGTCTTGCCGCTGCCCGAAGGTCCGACCAGCGCGGTGATCCGGCCGGCCGGCGCCTCGGCCACGAAGTCGAGCGGCGGTCCGTCGTGATGCAGCGCCAACGCCAGGCTCATGTCGCTCGCCGGTGCCGCATCAGGCGCTCCGCCAGACCGTAGCTGACCGCGATCGTCACCAGCGAGATCGCCAGCAGCAGCAGCGACATCGCGCCGGCGGCCGCGTGATCGAAGGCCTGCGCCCGGTCGTAGATCGAGATCGCCACCGTGCGCGTCTCGCCGGCGATGTTGCCGCCGACCATCAGCACCACGCCGAATTCGCCGAGCGTGTGCGCGAAAGTCATCACCGCCGCCGACAGGATGCCCGGCCACGCCAGCGGCAGTTCGATGCGCCACAGCGCCTGCCGCACGCCCAGCCCGCAGCAGCGCGCGGCCTCGTGGATCTCCTGGGGAATCGCCTCGAACGCGCGCTGCATCGGCTGGACCGCGAACGGAATGTTGAACACCACCGAGGCCGCAACCAGACCGGGAAAGCTGAACGCCAGCGTGTGTCCCGACAGCGATTCGAACCATCGTCCGAGCGGCGAATTGCCGCCCATCGCGACCAGCAGGTAGTAGCCGATCACCGTCGGCGGCAGCACCAGCGGCAGCGCCAGCAGGCCCTCGATCCAGGCCTTGCCGCGCACACCGGTGTGCGCCAGCCAGCGCGCGGCGAACAGCGCCGTGGGCAGCAGCACCGCCAGCGTCGCCAGCGCGAGTTCGACCGACAGCAGGATCGACGGCCAGTCCATCATGGCGCGGCCTCGCCGGCGAGCGCGAAGCCGTGGCGCAGCAGGATCGCGCGCG
>DAORUQ010000328.1:0-2348 GCA_035433265.1 Pseudomonadales bacterium
TCGCTGGCGGCCGAGGCGCAGAAGATACGCGCGGCCTTGCGCGCACACGGACAACTCGAAGCGGATTTCTGAGAAACACATGTCCGCATGCATGCGGACATTGTCCGGATGAATCCGGACCTACGTGCGCAGCGCCGCGCTCACCGCGCGCCACGCCGCGAGCTTGCGCTCACGCGACCACGAGGCGTTGGCCGGGCTGCTCGAGGGCAGGCGCGCGAAGCACAGCCGCGGATGATCGCGAGTTACCGCGTTGCCCAGGTGGCGGCGGAACAGCTGCTGCGCGGCGCCGCCGTTGAAGAACACGTGCGTGATGCCGGGATGGTCACGCAGGAAGCCGCCCACATCGTTGGCCTCGACCGATTCGCCCTCGATCGCCGCATCCAGGCTGCCACGGCGCCGGCAGCGGTGAACCACGTCCCACAGCGCGATACGGTGCCCGAGCAGCAGGCGCCGCTTGGCGGCGACGTCAATGGGCACAGGACAGTCGAGCACCCCGGCCAGCAGCCACCAGAAGACGTTGGCCGGATGCGCGTAGTAGAAGTCCTGGGCCAGCGAGGCCTCGCTCGGCATCGATCCGAGGATCAGCACGCGCGCATCGCGGCGCGCCACCGGCGGAAAGCCGCTCAGCAACACGCTCAGCCGGTCTCCACGGCAGGCCCGGGATATACCGGCGCGCGGCGCATCGCGAACGGCAGCGTCACGCGCGTGCGCGCGACGTCGATGCAGTCCGCCGCGGCATATGAGAACAGCGCCGCGATCGGTGCGCCGCAGCACTCGCGGTAGATCGCATCCAGCAGCGCCGCGAGCTCCGCGGCGTCCACCAGCCCGAGTGCGAGCCCGGCCTCGGCGATGCCCTCGGCCTTGAAGCGCAGCGCCGGCGGCGCATCGTCGCCCGCGGCCAGCGAGCGCAGCAGGTATGCCAGGCGCGCGCGCAGTTCGCGCTCCCAGGCCTCGCGCAGCGCCGCCGTGCTCATGCCTTGCCCCGGCGTCGTTTCACGCTGCTGCCGCGCTCGCGCAGGAATGGAGCCAGCGCAGCCCCGGTGTGCGAGCCGCGCACCCGCGCCACCTGCTCGGGCGTGCCGGCGGCCACGATGCGCCCGCCGGCCGCGCCGCCCTCGGGCCCCAGATCGATCAGCCAGTCCGCTTCCGCCAGAACGTCGAGGTTGTGCTCGATCACCAGCACCGTGTTGCCGCCGTCCACCAGGCGGTGCAGCACCTCGATCAGCTTCTCGACGTCCGCCATGTGCAGCCCCACGGTGGGCTCGTCGAGCAGGTACAGCGACTGTCCCTGGCTGGTGCCGCGGCGCCCGTCGTCGGGCCGCACGCGTGCCAGTTCGGTCACCAGCTTGATGCGCTGCGCCTCGCCGCCGCTCAGCGTGGGGCTGGCCTGTCCCAGGCGCAGGTAGCCCAGACCCACGTCGACCAGCAACTCCAGCGGGCGGCGGATCGCGGGATGCGCGGCGAAGAACAGGGCGGCATCGGCGACGCTCATGTCGAGCACGTCGCTGATGCGCTGCTCGCGGAATCGCACCTGCAGCGTCTCGGCATTGAAGCGCGCGCCGCCGCACTGCTCGCAGATCACCGTGACGTCGGGCAGGAAGCTCATCTCCACCTTCTGCCGGCCCTGCCCTTCGCAGCTCTCGCAGCGCCCGCCCGCGGTGTTGAACGAGAAGCGCCCCGCGGTGAAGCCGCGCACGCGTCCCTCGGGTGTCGCGGCGTAGAGCTTGCGGATCGCGTCCCAGATGCCGACGTAGGTCGCGGGGCAGGAGCGCGGGGTCTTGCCGATCGGCGCCTGGTCGACCTCGAGCACGCGCGTGATCGACTCCCAGCCCTCGATGGCGGTGCAGGCCTGCCAGGCGCGCGTGGCGCTGCGCGCCAGACGCTCGCGCAGGTTGGGCTCCAGCACCTCGCGCATCAGCGTGCTCTTGCCGCTGCCGCTGACGCCGCTCAGGCACACCAGCCGACCCAGCGGCAACACCGCGTCGAGCCGCTGCAGGTTGTGCAGCGTGGCGCCGCGGACCCGGATGCACGGATCGTCGTCCGTGACCGGCCGGCGCTGACCGCGCAGGGGGTGGCGCAAGGGCTCGCGCAGGAAGCGCGCGGTCGCGGAGCGCGGCGAGGCCATCAGCTCGGCGAGACTGCCCGCGGCCACCACCTCGCCGCCGAAGCGCCCGGCGCCGGGCCCGAGATCGACCACGAAATCCGCGCGCCGGATCGTCTCCTCGTCGTGCTCCACCACCACCACGGTGTTGCCCTTGGCGCGCAGCTTGTCGAGCGTGTCGAGCAGCATCGTGTTGTCGCGCGGGTGCAGGCCGATGGTCGGCTCGTCGAGGATGTAGCACACGCCG
>DAORUQ010000329.1:0-2312 GCA_035433265.1 Pseudomonadales bacterium
TCACGCTGGCGGTCGGCCTGTATCCGCAGCCGCTGATCGACCTGCTGCAGTAGGTTCGGCTTCAGAGGGTGTTTGCAAAACGTCTTCCGGCCACGCGGACACGCTGTTTTTCGGGTGTAGGAGCGGCCCATGGCCGCGATATCGCGCGCATGGCGCGCTCCTACGACGCTCAGTAGCGTCCGGTGATATAGCCTTCCAGCTGCTCGATGTGGTTGCGCTGCTGCGTGATCATGTGCATCACCACGTCGCCGATGGTCACCATGCCGACGAGCTCCTCGTCGTCGATGACCGGCAGGTGGCGGATGCGCCGCTCCGTCATCAGCTGCATGCACTCCTCGATCGACTGTTCCGGAGACACGGTGATCAGCGGCGAGCTCATCAGCTCGCTCACCAGCGTCTTGTGCGCCCGGCGCCCCCGGATGATGCCCTTGCGCGCGTAGTCGCGTTCCGAAAACATGCCGACCGGGCGGCCGTCGTCGACCACCACGAGCGCGCCGATCTGGTGGCTCGCCAGCAGCGTGACCGCCGCATAGACCGTGAGCGAAACGTCCACGGTCCGCACGCCGGAGGGTTTGGCCGCCAGGATCTGGGTCACGTTGAGCATGGACTCCCCCGCCGAATCTTGCGTAAAGCGCCGATATCATGACCCATACGATTCGCGGGTGACAAGCACGGGGCGCGCCTGTCCCGGCACTGCCTGCTCTCCCCGGACCAGGCGTCCCGGCAGCGCGCCGGTGGGCTTTCCCTCGCGCTGCACCACCGCCCCGCTGACGATGGTCGCGACATAACCGCGCGCATCCTGCACCATGCGCCGCCCGCCGGCCGGCAGGTCGTAGCGCACGCGCGGCGGCTCGAGCGCGAGGCGCGCGAAATCGATGAGGTTGAGGTCGGCCTTGTAGCCCGGCGCCAGCACGCCGCGATCGTTCAGCCCCACCGCCTGCGCGGTACGCTGCGTCAGTCCGTGCACCACCTGCGCCAGCGGCAGGCGCTCGCCGCGCCTGCGCTCGCGCACCCAGTACTGCAGCATGTAGGTCGGCAGGCTCGCGTCGCACAGGAACCCGAGGTGCGCCCCGCCATCGCCGAGACCATAGATCGCGTGCGGGTGGCGCATCATCGTGAGCAGGTCGTCCAGCGAGTTGCCCACGAAGTTCACGGTGGGCGCCATCAGCACGGCCTGCGCGTCCTGCTCGAGCATCAGGTCATAGGCCATTTCCTGCGGCGTCACGCCGCGGCGCGCGGCCAGGCCCGCGACGCTGCCCTCGGCCACGGGCTCGTAGAAGGGCTGTTCGCCGAGCGGGTAGATGCCCGCCCACATCCGCAGCAGCGCCTCTCCCGGGAAGCCGGAGGACTCGGGCGTCTCGGTCACGATGCGCGCGCGGATCTCGGGGCGCTGCAACTGCTCGCGGCGCTGCGCCACGCTCAGCCCGGACAGCGACTTGAAGGTCGGCGTGTAGCTGAACGGGTTGAAGCTCAGCTCGAAGCCGAGGTTCAGCCCGATCGGGCGCCCGCTGACCTGGGCCTTGATGTCCAGCCCGTCGGCATTGCAGGCGTCGATCCAGGCGAGGATCGCGCGCCACTTGTCGGGCGCGTGGTGCCACTGCATCAGGGACACCGACAGCGGCCGGCCCGAGCGCTCCACGACGCGGCGCAGCATCGGCAGCTCGGTGTCCAGGTCGGTGAAATCGGAGACCAGCTGCAGCACGCCGCGCCCCCTGGCGCCCAGCGCGGCACCTATGGCCGCGAGCTCGTCCTCGGCCGCGGTCAGCGTGGGCACCGGGATGCCGTCGCTGGCGCGGTGGTTGATCGTGCGCGAGGTGCCGAAGCCCAGCGCCCCGGCATCGATCGCCTCGCCCGCCAGCCGTGCCATCAGCGCGCAGTCCCCGGCGTTGGCCGGCTCGCGCGCCACCGCGCGCTGCCCCATCGCGAAGACGCGCAGCGCCGCGTGCGGGATCTGGGTCGCGATGTCGCAGTCGTAGCGTCGCGCGTCCAGCGCGTCCAGGTACTCGGGGAAGCTCTCCCAGTTCCACGGCAGCCCGGTGGCGAGCACCACCTCGGGCAGGTCCTCGACGCCTTCCATGAGCTTCAGCAGCCGCTCGCGGTCCGCGGGGCGGCAGGGCGCGAAGCCGACGCCGCAATTGCCGAGCAGCGCGGTGGTGACGCCGTGCGAGGTCGAGGGCACCAGGCGGTTCTCCCAGGTGACCTGGCCGTCGTAGTGCGTGTGGATATCGACGAAACCGGGCGTGACCAGCAGGCCGCGCGCGTCGATCTCCTCGCGCCCGCGCTGCGCGAGCCCCTCGCCCACCGCGGTGATC
>DAORUQ010000330.1:0-2305 GCA_035433265.1 Pseudomonadales bacterium
CACAGTAGCCCTCGATCTTGCCCCGCTCCTTGACGCAGCGGGAGCCGGGCTCGCAGTCGGTGTCGAAGCTGCAGGCGCTGGCCATCGGTGCGGCCGCGAGGAGCAGGACGATGGCAAGTGCGATTCGGGTTGCCGTGTACACGAGATCACTCCGGTGTCGCGGGTTGGGCCGGCGGAGCGCCGCGTGGGCGGCGCTCCGCAACGGATCGATGTCACGCGCGTAGCGTGCGGGTTTGCTCAGGGCGACGCCAGCCGCGTGCGTGGAAACGCCGCGAGGTGCACCAGTTCCTCGTCGACGACCAGCGCCGCGGCGTCCCAGCCCGGCGCGGACAGGCGCAGGTCGGTGCCGAGTCCGATCGCGGGGTGTTGCTGCCACGATGCGGTGGCCAGCTCGGCGAGCGCCTGGCGCACGGATTCCGCGGCAATGTCGTCCGCAACACCACCAGCAGGAGCGGCCCCCGGATCGCTCGATGCGCTGGGCCCGCCGCGCAGGGCCTCGACGGCGTAGCTGCGCACGACCTTCGCGTGGATTTCCGCGAAGGCCTCGGCGCTGCCCATGAGGTCGATGCCGAGCAACTTGCCGTGGAGCAGGAACGCTGCGCCGGCCTGCCCGTCCAGCGCGGGCAGCTTGCCGAGCAGGTCGTCCACCGTGTGCTGGACCTTGGCGTAGCCGTCCTGCATTGCGCGACTGGGCGCCGCGGCATCGAAGTCGGCCAGGTAGCCGTCCATCGTGGCCCAGACATCGCCCTGGTTCGAGCGACGACCCATGCCCTGTGCCATCGCCTCGGAAACGTTCGCCACCTTGCACGCGCGGGCCTTGGCGAAATGCAGTGACTCGCCGTCGACGAAGGCGCGGCTGCGCGGCGACCAGCGCCCGGCCTCGACGCAGGACACCGGGATCGTCGTCGTGGCCTTGCCTGGCACCAGCACCGAGAGGTTCAGCACGCGATTCTGCTTCGCGCCCACCAAGGCCTCGCCATCGAGGAACAGGACGGGCAGCTCGCCCCGGTTGAGCACCGAGACCTCCGGGACGCTGCCGCCGGGCCCGAGTTCGGTCACTTCGACGAGGCTGCGCTTCAGTGCCTCGGCGAAGCCCAGGTACGCCAACCTGGCGGGCGTGCGCCGCAACAGCGGCACCAGGGTCAGGCCGGCCGCCGTTTGCGGCGTACCCGTGGACAGCGTCGTGGCCAGCGTATGGATCGCGTTCATGTCGCCTCCGTGGGGGCCCCATGGCCCCCCTGCCTCTCTTGACGTGGCGGCGACGCGAGTTGTCAGGTCGTGGCGTGCAGGTCGATCAGGGCCGCGCGCGGGCCGACATCGATGCGTAGGGTGTTGCGTGGCGCGGCGGGCCAGCGCAGTCGCGCCACGCCCGCGAGGTCGAAGGGGCTGCGTTGGAGGTCGCCGGGCTGGCTCCACAGGAGGGCCGCCGCGCCTTCCAGTTGCCGGCTCCCGGCATCGAGGAGTTCCAGTTCAAGCCACGGCATGGCGCCGGAATGGCCGGCAAGCGTGCGGAGCGTCAAGCCGATGCCACCGGCGTCTACCGATCGTGGCTGCGCGTCGGCGCGCAGGTCCACGTGCAGTCGCGGCGCATCCGCGATGGCCTGCATGCCGGCCTCGACCGCGACTTCGATCGGATCGGACGGGAGCGCGAGCTGGTCGTCATCGGCGAAGCGTCCGGCTATGCCGGGCTCGCGCAGGACCGCGTAGGGTCTCGGAGACGGCCCGGATCGCTCCAGCACGCGCAGGAGGCGCCGTGCCCGCATCGCGATGTCGATGGCAATCGGCGCGCCTTCGGCCAGGAGCTGCACCGCGGCCACGCAGCCCAGCGCCTGGGCGCGCTCATGCGCCGCGATGGCGCCGGGCGGCAGCACCAAGCCCTCGCGCTCGCCCTCGATGAGGTAGGACAGGAATCGATCCGGCATGGGTCCCATCGTCGCCTCTCCCTGATCCTGACGTCTCAGCGGCCCGGTCTGTCAGCCGGCTCCGGATCCGGCCCGCCCTGCGCGACGCAGGCGGCGAGCAGGCGCATGCCACTGCTGATCCGCTGGCGAAAGGCGCCGCCGGCGATGTGCAGCAGGCGCGCGGCCAGATCGTCCGGTCGCCCGCGGATGCGCTCGCGCAGCGCGGCCCGGGTGCCGGAGGGCAGCGCATCGAGGCAGGCGCGGGCGAGGCGCCGCCGCAAGGCCAACTCGGCATCCAGCTCGGGATCGTTGTGCACGCCCTCCTCGAACAGGCCCTCCGGGTCGGCGTGGAATTCCTGCTCGTCATCGAATCCCGTTTCACGTCGCAGCCCGCGCAGCAGGTC
>DAORUQ010000331.1:0-2286 GCA_035433265.1 Pseudomonadales bacterium
CGCCGACCAGGCGCGGCAGGAAATAGCTCGTGCCCACGTCGCAGGACGAGAGCCCGGTCTTGATGAACACGGCGCCGAAGCGCGCCTTCTCGCTGGCGATGCGAATGTCGCTCGCCAGCGCGAAGGCGAAGCCGCCGCCCACCGCCGCGCCGTTGATCGCGGCGATCACCGGCTTGTCGCACTCGTGGATCGCGAGCATCAGATCGGCGAGATACTCCTGGTACTTGTAGACGTAGCCCAGATGGCTCATGCCCTCGGTGCCGGGAATCGCGCCCGGAGCGGAGTCCGCCTTGAGGTCCGCGCCGGCGCAGAAACCCTTGCCCTCCCCGGTGATGATCGCGACACGCACCTCGCGGTTGCGGTTCAGCCCGCGCAGGATATCGGTCAGCTCCCCGATCAGTTCCTCGCTCAGCGCGTTGAGCCGCTCCGGCCGGTTCAGGCGCAGCTCGAGGATGCCGTCTTCGAGCGCGATCTGCACGATCGTGGACATGAGGCCTCTCCGTGGTTGCAGTTACGATCGGGTTCAGAGCGCGGCCGAGGCCGGCACGCGCGCGATGGCGGCGCCGATGGCGGCATAGGTCTCGCTGGCACCGCCATGCACCAGCTCGTTGTGACGGGACCAGACTGCGTAGCGCCACAGCGGGTAGTCGCGGTCATGGCCCATGCCGCCATGCACGTGCTGGCAGCTCGCCGAGACACGGTGTCCGGCCTCGGCACACCAGCTCTGCGCCGCCAGCACCTCCAGCGTGGCGAGCGGCTGGCGATCGAGCATCGCGGCGGCCGACTGGCCGAGCAGGCGCAGGTTCATCAGGTCGATCCAGGTGTCCGCCATGCGGTGACTCACCGACTGGAAACTGCCGATCTTCGCACCGAACTGCTCGCGCTCGGACACATAACGCGTGCTCATCGCGATCATCTCACCGAGCACGCCGGTCTGCACCGCGCAGGTCGCGGCGATGATCCGCTCGCGCAGCCACTCCACCAGTTCCCCATCGCCGATCGCCGCGGCGGCCACGCCATCGAGCTGCACGCGCGCGCGTGGCTCGAGGGCCGTGGTGAGCTGCGCTTCGAAGCGCACGCCCGGCTGCGCCGTATCGAGCAGGAACAGCTGCCATGCCCCGTCGCGGCGCGCCGGCAGCAGCAGGTACTGGCTGCCGTCGGCGAAGGGCACCGCGCCCAGTTCGCCCCGCAGGCGCCCGCTCTCGGCGCGCAGCTTGTTGCCCGCATCGGTGCGGGCGCTGGTGGCAAGCCAGCCGTGCCCCGCCAGCAGGCGATCGAGAGCCGCGTCGGCTCCGGCGTGGTGCAGCGCCATCAGGCCGACACCGTGGCCGGCGAGCGGCACCGCGGCCACGGTCCTGCCCACCTGCTCCAGCACCAGGCAGGTCTCGAAAAAGCCCAGCCCCGCCCCGCCGCGCGCCTCCGGAATCGCGACGGCCGTGAGCCCCGCGGCCACCAGCTCCGCCCACAGTGGGCGGTCGAGGCGCTGGCCGTCCGCCTCCAGCGCCTTCAGCCGTTCGGGCGTCGAGGCGCCGCGCAGGATCTGTTCCGCCAGGGAAGCGATGTCCTGCTGGATCTCGTTCAGCGAAAAATCCATGGCCTTGCCGCCGCTCAGCGTTTGGCGCGCTGCAGACCGAGCCCGAACTGGGCGATCAGGTCGCGCTGGATTTCATTGGCGCCGCCCCCGAAGCCGTAGACCGGCACGGCGCGGTAGATCTGCTCCGGCAGGCCCTCGAGCAGCGCGCCGGCCGAGCCGCGTCGCAGCACCGCATCCGGTCCGAGCACTTCCATCATCAGGCGGTAGCACTGCAGGAAGCACTCGTAGCCGTAGACCTTGACCGCCGATGCCTCGGCCGGGTGCGGATTGCCCTGCGCGATGGCCCATGCCTGCTTGCGGCAGGCGAGGTGCAGCACGCGCATCCCGGCATAGATGCGTCCCAACGCGCCCTGTACCCACGGCAGCTCGATCAGGCGCCGTCCCGACTCGTCGCGGTGCGCCTGCACGTACTCGAGTACCTGCGTGTACAGCAGGCTCGCGGTTCCCGGGTTCATCAGCGTCAGGCGCTCGCGGTTCAGCTGGCTGGTGATCACCTGCCAGCCGCCGTTCTCCGCGCCGATCAGGTGGCTCGCAGGCACGCGCACATTGTCGTAGTAGGTGGTGTTGGTCTCGCCGTCCGCCACCGTGTGGATCGGGGTGCGCGAGAAGCCGGGGCTGTCGGTGGGCACCAGCAGCATCGAGATGCCCTTGTGGCGCGGGTGAGTCGCGGGATCGCCGGTGCGAACCGCCAG
>DAORUQ010000332.1:0-2253 GCA_035433265.1 Pseudomonadales bacterium
GCCGCGCGAGCACACTAGGGCCGAGCTCGAGTGGCAGCACATGGGCCGCTACTTCCTCGAGCCCACCGAGACGCATGACTACGAGGGCCACGAGCTGCTGCACCTGCGCCTGAACCAGCAGCTCTCGCGCCATTTCTCGTGGTCGGTGCGCGTGACCAATCTCACCGACGAGCAGTACGCCGATCGCGCCGACTTCGCCTTCGGCGACTACCGCTACTTCATCGGCGAGCCGCGCAGCCTGTTCGTCGACGTCGGCTGGCAACTCTGAAACCCGAGGCAACGCGAACATGACGCTGAAAGTCGAACTCTACTGGTCGTTCCGCAGCCCCTACTCCTACCTCGCGACACCGCGCGTGTGCGCGCTGGCGCGCGAGTACGACATCGCCTTCGATGTGCGCATCGTGCTGCCGCTGGCGGTGCGCAAGCCCGAGTTCTTCCGCGACGTGAACCCGCTGTGGCCGCCCTACGTGCTGCGCGACACGGTGCGCCTGGCGCAGATGCTCGGTCTCGATTACGCCTGGCCCGACCCGGATCCCATCGTGCAGGATTTCGCCACGCGCACCATCGCCGCCGAGCAGCCGCACATCCACCGCATCAGCCGCCTCGGCGTCGAGGCCAGCCGCCAGGGGCGCGGCCTCGAATTCATCGACGAGGCCTCGCGCCTCATCTGGAGCGGCGCGGTGCGCGGCTGGAACACCGGCGAGCACCTCGCGGGCGCCGCGGCGCGCGCCGGGCTCGATCTCGCGACGATGGAGCGCAACATCGCCGCGCGCATGCCGTGGCACGACGCCGCGCTCGCCGCCAACCAGCAGGCGCTCGAGGCTGCCGGGCACTGGGGCGTGCCGACCTTCGTGTTCCAGGGCGAGCCCTTCTTCGGCCAGGATCGCATCGACGTGCTGCTGTGGCGCCTGGGCCAGCACGGTCTCGCGCGCCGCGCCGGCGCGCCCTGACAATGGCCCGCCCCACCCGCGCGCTCATCGACCTGGCGGCGCTGCGCCACAACTGCGCGCTGGCGCAGTCGCTCGCGCCCGGCGCCAGCACGCTCGCGGTGGTGAAGTCGAATGCCTACGGACACGGCGCGCCCGCGGTGGCGCGCGCGCTCGAGGGCGTGGTGCAGGCTTTCGGCGTGGCCTGCATCGAGGAGGCGCTGGAGCTGCGCGAGGCCGGCGTGCGCGCGCCGGTGCTGCTGATGGAAGGCGTGTTCGAGCCCGTGGAGCTCGACATCGCGGCGCGCGAGAACTTCTGGCTGATGGTCGAAAGCCCGCGCCAGCTCGAGTGGCTCGCCGCGGCACGCCCGGTGGCGCCGCTCGGCGTGTGGCTGAAGGTGGACACCGGCATGGGCCGGCTCGGTTTCGCCCCCGCGGCCGCGCGCGCGGCTTGGGCCAGCCTGTCCGCGAACCCCGCGGTGGCTCCGGGCATCGTGGTGGCCACGCACATGGCCTGCGCCGACGAGCTCGAGAACGGCGCCACCACGCGCCAGCTCACGCGCCTGCGCGAAGCCCTGGGCGACATCGACGCGCCGCTCAGCATCGCCAACTCCCCCGCGCTGCTCGGCTGGCCCGCGGCGCGCGCGCAGTGGAACCGCCTCGGCTACATGCTCTACGGCTGCTCGCCCTTCGCCACACCGCACGCGGTGGCCGCCGCACTGCGACCGGTGATGACGCTGGTCTCCGAGGTGATCTCGCTGCACGACCTGGCTGCCGGGGAATCCGCCGGCTACGGCGCGATCTGGACCGCGACCCGGCCCTCGCGTCTCGCGACCATCCCGGCGGGCTACACCGACGGCTATCCGCGCAGCGCCGCGAACGGCACGCCGGTGCTGGTGGACGGCCGCATCGCGCCGCTCGCGGGACGCGTGTCGATGGACATGCTGATGGTCGATGTCACCGACCTGCCACAGGTCAAGCCCGGCGATCCGGTGCAGCTGTGGGGCCCCGACCTGAACGTGGACACGGTGGCCGCGCACTGCGGCACCATCGGCTACGAGCTGCTGGTGCGCATCCCGCCGCGCGTACCGCGCGTTTATCGCCCGTAGGGCGCACAAAATCCGAGGCCCCTCGCGTTCCGCGATTTTTTCTATAGAAATCCGCTGATTACGAGCCCTCGCGGAACAGCCTAACGCGAGTTGCCGCCACCCCCTGCGCCGCATTATGGTGCGCGCATGCCCGATAACGACAACAGCATCAGCGCAACCCGCCGCCAGCCCAGGCAACGCCGCTCGCGCCTGCTGGTGGCCTCGCTGCGCGAGGCCTG
>DAORUQ010000333.1:0-2251 GCA_035433265.1 Pseudomonadales bacterium
GATCGACCTCGAGGCGGTGCTGCGCAGCCGCCTGCTCTGGGACGCCGGCGAGCCCTCGCCCGAAGCGCTGGCCAGCACCCAGCCGTTCTGCATCGACACGCTCGATTTCCCGCAGTGGCTGCAGTTCGTGTTCCTGCCGCGCATGCAAGCACTGCTCGATGCGGACCTGCCGCTGCCCGCGCAATGCGCCGTCGCCGAAATGGCGGAAATGCACTTCGGCGCCGCAGAGGCGGCCGACGTGATCGCATTGCTGCGCGAGATCGACCTCGCCGTCGTCGCCGCGTCCCCGTAGGCCCGGACGTGGGTCCGGATCCAGAGGGTGTCGCAAAAGCCATCAGGTTGCGAGCGAGCGGCCTGGTGCGTCGCCGGCTGCGCTGCCCGCCATTGTCCTGCGGGGCACGCACGAGTACGTCCCTGTAGCTCCGCGCCGCGTCCTGCGGCGCAAGGCCCCGCAAGCCAACAGCGGGCAGCACAGCCGCTCGGTTGAGCGCGTGTCGCATCGGGCAGATCCGGGAATGCGCCGCGGCACGGGTCGCCAGACGGGCGATGCAAAATCGGGCCCTGGTGCTGCCGTCCGGCTCCAGGGATAGGATGTCGGACGCGCTGGCAAGGCGGGCGGGCAGGGCACGGTGTCATGCTGTGCGTCTTCTACACGGCGCCGCGGAACGCAAACCACATGCAGGACTTCTCGGGAAAGGTCGCTTTCGTCACCGGCGGCGACAAGGGCATGGGCCTCGTCACGGCGCGCCAGCTTGCGGCGCGCGGTGCGCACGTGGCGATCTTCTCGCGTCAGCCTGGCGAGGCCGCGGAGCAGGAGATCCGCACCGCCTGCCGCTCACCGGCCCAGCAAGTGATGCGTTTCGCGCTCGACGTCGCGAACCGCGACAACGTGCTCGAGATCATGGCCCGGGCACAACGGGCGATGCGCGCACCGGACCTCGTGATCTGCATGGCCGGCATCGGCGCCACCCGGCGATTCGTCGACATGCCGTTCGAGGTGTTCGATCGCATGCTGCAGGTGAACCTCTACGGCACGCGTCACGTGATCGAGGCCGTGCTGCCCGGCATGATCGCGCGCGGCCGCGGCACGCTGGTGCCCGTGGCTTCCCTGGGAGGCTTCGTGCCCGTGTACGGCTACACCGCTTACGGGACCTCGAAGTTCGCGGTGCTGGGCCTCGCACAGTGCCTGCGCTACGAGCTCGCGCCGCTGGGAATCGAGGTTTGCTGCTTCTGTCCGGGGCAGGTCGCGACGCCGGGACTGGCCGCCGAGGCGCAGACCCTGCTGCCCGCGGCCGGGGCGCTCAAGCTGGCAGGCGGCACGCTGCCGGTGGAGCCCGCAATCCGCGGGCTGCTGCGGGGCATCGAGCGCGGCCGCCCCGTGATCATCCCCGGCGCACGCGCGAACCTGGTGTACTGGCTTTGGCGCCTGACGCCGATACGCCTCTGGAACGCCATCACGGACGCGATCGTGCGCGTCGCGCTGCGTCCCGCCTCACCGAGCGCGGACGGCGGGGCGGGCCCAGGGCCGCGCTGAGTTTGCTGTCGGCCCGGCGATCGACGACGCGAACGCCCGAGCGGAAGCGCATCCGCTTCCTGTCAGGTCTTCGCCTGCGTGGCCTGGCGACGCCAGCGCCGCGGCGCGCAGCCGAAGCTCGCGCAGAACCAGCGCGAGAAGGCGCTGGAACCGGAAAAGCCGAGCATGACCGCGAGATCGGCTACAGATTGCTGCGGATTGCCCAGATGGCGTTGCGCGGCCTCCCGGCGCAACGCGTCGACCAGTGCGGAGAAACTCGTGCCTTCGCGCGCCAGCCGCCGGTGCAGCGTGCGCCGGTCGATGCCGATATAGCGCGCGACGAGCTCCGCGCTGCAGCGCCCGCTCGGCAGCAGTCCGAGGATCAACTGCGCGGTGCGCTCGCTTTGGGTGGGCCGGCGCCGGGCGGCGCTCTCCAGGTATTGGCGAATCGTGCGTAGCGACTGCGGATCCGCCATCGGCATGGCCCGATCCAGCTCGCTGGCGCGGCAGGTCAGCCCGTTCAGCACGCTGTTGAACTGCACGCCGGTACCGAAGGCCCGGCGGTAGGGCGCGAGATCGCGCGGCGGCTCGTGCATGAAACACACGGCCAGCGGCGACCAGCCCGGGCCGAGGAATTCCCGGACGGTGCGATACAGCACGCCGACCGCGAGCTCGATCCCCTGGCGCATCGGACCCTGCGTGCGCGCGAGGATCTGCTCGCGGATCACGACGATGCCG
>DAORUQ010000334.1:0-2239 GCA_035433265.1 Pseudomonadales bacterium
ACGTGATCCCCGAGGACGGCGGAGCCACGCGCGCCGGCCCCTACAACCCGGTGCGGGGCGCCCGCGTCATCGCTTTCGCGCGCGCGTTCCTCGACCGCGCGGCACCGCTCGCCTCGGGCAGCCACGCCGATGCCACTGCCTATGCGGTGCGAGACGGCGTATTGATGGTCACGCTCGGCGGCGCGCCGGTGCGCCTGCGCATGCCGGCGCAGTTTGCCGGCTACCGGGGCAGCCCCGACGCGCCGGATGCGGTGCTGCTGCGCAATCACGGGCTGCACATCGAGATCCAGATCGACCGCGCGCACCCGATCGGCAAGGACGACGCGGCCGGCGTGAAGGACCTGCTGCTCGAATCGGCGCTGACCACGATCCAGGACTGCGAGGACTCCATTGCCGCCGTGGACGCCGAGGACAAGGTCGAGGTCTACCGCCACTGGCTGGGGCTCATGAAGGGCGACCTCGTCGAGACCTTCGGGAAGGGCGGACGCACGCTGACGCGCACCATGAACCCCGACCGCGAATACACCGCGCCCGACGGCTCCACGCTTTCCCTGCAGGGACGCTCGCTGCTGCTGGTGCGCAACGTCGGCCACCTGATGAGCACCGACGCGGTGCTCGACGAGAACGGCGCGGAGATCCCCGAAGGCATCCTCGACGGCATGGTGACGGTGCTGGCGGCGATGCACGACCTCAGGCGCACTAGTGGCCCGCGCAATTCGCGCGCCGGCAGCGTCTACATCGTGAAGCCGAAGATGCACGGTCCCGAGGAAGTCGCGCTGGCCTGTGATCTTTTCGGCGCGATCGAGGGGGTGCTGGGACTCGCGCGCAACACGCTCAAGATCGGCATCATGGACGAGGAACGCCGCACCACGCTGAACCTGAAGGAGTGCATCCGCGTCGCGCGCGAGCGCGTGATCTTCATCAACACCGGCTTCCTCGACCGCACCGGCGACGAGATCCACACCAGCATGGAAGCCGGCCCGATGGTGCGCAAGGACGCCATGAAGAACCAGACCTGGATCCAGGCCTACGAGGACTGGAACGTCGACAACGGGCTGGCCACCGGCTTCAGCGGCCGCGCACAGGTCGGCAAGGGCATGTGGGCCAAGCCCGACGAGATGGCGCAGATGCTGAAGACCAAGATCGCGCACCCGCAGGCAGGCGCGAGCTGCGCCTGGGTACCCTCGCCGACCGCGGCCACGCTGCACGTGATGCACTACCACGAGGTCGATGTCGCGGCGCGCCAGCGCGAGCTCATGGGCCGCCCGCGCGCGAACCGCGACGACATCCTGCGCATCCCGCTGCTCACGGATCGCGCCAGCCTTTCGGCCACCGACATCCAGCAGGAACTCGACAACAACGCCCAGGGCATCCTCGGCTACGTGGTGCGCTGGATCGACCAGGGCGTGGGCTGCTCGAAGGTGCCCGACATCAACAACGTGGGCCTGATGGAGGACCGCGCGACGCTGCGCATCTCGAGCCAGCACATCGCGAACTGGCTGCGCCACGGCATCTGCAGCGAAGCGCAGGTAATGGCGACGTTGCGGCGCATGGCCGCGGTGGTGGACGCCCAGAACGCGGGGGACCCGCTGTATCGCAACATGGCCACGGACCTCGACGCCAGCATCGCGTTCCGGGCCGCCTGCGACCTCGTGTTCAAGGGCTGCGCGCAACCCAACGGCTACACCGAACCGCTGCTGCACGCGCACCGGCGCGCGGCCAAGGCCCGCGCGTAGGTCCGGATTTATCCGGACAATGTCCGGCTGAAGCCGGACCTACGACGGGATATCGCCGGCGCGGATCGCCATGTCGTAGGTGAACGCACTGTCGTCGTCCTCGCGCGGGAAGCGCGCGCGGCGGCGGTACGGGAAGGTGTCGAAGACATAGCCGGCGCGTATCGCCGCCTGCAGCTTCTGCCAGTAGCGGTAGTCGAAGAGATCCGCGTGCTGGGCCTCGAAGGCCGCCTTGGCGTGGGGGTTGCCGGAGAAGAACAGGCGGAACTCCTCCGGGAACACGTCGTTCTCGGCCACCGTGTACCAGGGCGTGCCGGCCATTTCCTCGGTCTCGTCGCGCGGCTCGGGAATCCTGCGGAAATTGCACTCCGTGAGCGGGCAGATCTCGTCGTAGTCGTAGAACACTACGCGACCGTGGCGCGTGACGCCGAAGTTCTTGAGCAGCATGTCGCCGGGGAATATGTTCGCCGCCGCCATCTGCTTGATCGCGTTGCCGTACTCGTCCA
>DAORUQ010000335.1:0-2230 GCA_035433265.1 Pseudomonadales bacterium
ATGATGATGATCGCCTGCCACAGCGAGGTCATGAAATCGTTGATCGCCACATCCACGGTCACCGCCTGGTCGGCCACCAGTACCGGCTCGATACCGACGGGCAGCGCGGACTTGATATCCGCCATCTCGGCGCGCACGTTCTCGCCCAGTGCAAGGATGTCGCCGGCGTCACGCATCGCGATGGCGAGACCGATGGCGGGCTCGCCGTTGACGCGGAACATCGGCTGCGGCGGATCGACCTGGCCGCGGCGCACCGTGGCGATATCCCCGAGACGCAGGATGCGATCGCCCGCGACGATGGTCAGGTCCTCGACATCGCGCTCGGTGTCGAATGAACCGCTGACACGCAGGAACACGCGCTCCTGGTTCGTCTGCATCACACCGGCGGGACGTACCGCGTTCTGCGCCTGCAGGGCGGCCGCGATACCCGGCAGATCGAGGCGCAGGCCGGCCAGCTTTTCGGTCGAGAACTCGATGTAGATCTGCTCGTCCTGCGCGCCCAGGACTTCGATTTCCGAAACGTCAGGCACCTGCAACAGGCGTGAGCGCGCCGACTCGACGTAGTCGCGCAGTTCGCGAAAGGTGAATCCATCGGCGGTGAAGGCATAGATGATGCCGAAGGTGCTGCCGAAGTCGTCGTTGAATACCGGCCCCTGGACGCCGGACGGCAGGCTCTGGCGCATGTCGCCGATATTCTTGCGCACCTGGTACCAGACGTCGGGCACCGCGGCAGGCGGCGTGGATTGCTTGAGATCCACGAAGATGGTGGTCTGACCCGCCGTGGTGTAACTGCGAATCCGGTCGAGGTGATCCGTCTCCTGCAGCGTTCGCTCGAGCCGCTCGGTCACCTGCAGCAGGGTTTCGTCCACCGTCGCGCCCGGCCAGGCCGCGCCGACCACCATGGTGCGGAACGTGAAGACAGGATCCTCGCCGCGCCCCAACTGCGTAAACGACAGCCCGCCGGCAACGACCGCGACGATCATCAGGAATACGACGAGGGACTGCTTGGAGAGCGCCCACTCGGAGAGGTTCGGGCCGATCACGGGTTAGCGCCCTCCAGCGGGCGGACCTTCTGCCCGGGACGCAGCGCATGCACCCCCGCCGTCACCACGGAGTCGCCATTGTCCAGCCCGGAGGTGACCCGCACATTCGCCGGATCCTGCGCCTGCACCATGATCGTGCGCAGCGAGACGGTCTGCGCCTGCGGATCCACGACCCAGACCGCAACCTTGCCCTCCGAGCGTACCAGCGCCGTGGCGGGTATCTCGATGCCGACGGTCGCATCGAAGCCGAGGCGCCCGTTCACCGTGCTGCCCAGGCGCATCGACGGGGGCGGATCGACCAGCCCCACCCTGACGGCAAACGTGCCGGTCACGGGATCGGCGCGGGGAGAGATTTCACGAATCCTGCCGGTTGCCTTGACGCTCGGGTCGCTGACCAGGGTCACGGTGATCTCCGGGTTGGACTTGGCCTTCGCGCTGTCCTTGATCGCCGCCGGCACGCCGAACACCGCGTCGCGGCTGCCTTCGCGCGCCACCTGCACGACCATGCGCCCCGCTGGCACGACTTCACCGGGCTCCGGTCCGCGAGCAGTGACCACGCCCGCCACATCGGCTACCAGGCGCGTATAGCTCAGGCGGTTCTCCGCCAGCGTCACCTGCGAACGCATGGACTCCACCTGCGCCTGGGCCGTCTCGAGCATGGCCACCGCCTGGTCGAACGTCGCGCGCGAGACCGCGTCCTCGGCGACCAGGTCGCGCATGCGCGCGTGATTGCTCTGCGCCTCCACGAGTTGCGCCCGCGCCGCGGTCAACTGCGCGCGCACCGACTGCAGGGCGCTCTCCTCGTTCTGGGGATCGAGGCGCGCCACCAGCTGACCGGGCTCGACCCTGTCGCCGACATCGACCGTGCGCTCGATCATGCGTCCGTCGATCCGGAATGACAGGTTGATTTCCGTCTGCGCCTGCACCGTTCCGGTCAGTGAAACGGCGCCGCTGCTGGCGCGGTCCGCAACCGTAACGACACGCACCGGGCGGATTTCGGTTGCCTGCTCGGCATCGTCGCCCGAACAGCCCGCCAACAGCGACAGGACGGCACACGCGATGATCGCGCGCATTGGGGGCAGGTTGACACTACACCTGGCGGCGTGGATCACGGACACGTTATCTCCTTACTGGCCATTGTGTAGCTGTTGTTGCCATCGAGCCCGTGAACACCGCGCTGCGCGGCT
>DAORUQ010000336.1:0-2228 GCA_035433265.1 Pseudomonadales bacterium
GGGCTGGGAAGGCTTCACCGACCACGTGGTCGACGTGCTCAACCGCGAGCGCGAAAGCCTGGTGTTCCTGCTCTGGGGCAGCTACGCGCAGGCCAAGGGAAAGGTCATCGACGCGCGCCGCCACCGCGTGCTGAAGGCGCCGCATCCCTCGCCGCTGTCCGCCCATCGCGGTTTCCTGGGCTGCGGGCATTTCTCCGCGACCAACCAGTGGCTGACGCGTGGCGGGCACGCGCCGGTGGACTGGGCCCTGCCGCCGCGTGCTGCGCTGGAGCTACCGGGAGCATCTTGATGTGCATGCGCGGTTGATTTGCTGCGCTTCTGCACGCATCTCGATTCCATTGCATTCCTTTCGCAGGTACACATGGACAACCCGCTACTCGACTTCTCCGGCCTGCCGCGCTTCGACGCGATCCGCCCCGAACACATCGCGCCGGCGATCGAGATATTGCTCGCCGAGGCCGAAGCAGCGGTCGCCCACGCCGAGACCATCGCGCCGGTGACCTGGTCCGGCTTCGTGACCCCGCTGGAGGACGCCACCGAGCGCCTGTGGCGCGCCTGGGGCCAGGTCGTCCACCTGCAGGCGGTGGCCGACACCCCGGAACTACGCGAGGCCTACAACGCCAACCTGCCGAAGGTGACCCGTTTCGGCGCGGCGCTGGGCCAGAACCTCGCGCTGTTCGCGCAGTACCGCGTGCTGGCCGCTGCGCCGGAATACGCAGGCTACGACGCCAGCCGCCGCAAGGTGGTCGAACACGCGCTGCGCGATTTCCGCCTCGGGGGCGCCGAACTGGGCGATGCCGACAAGGCGCGCTTCGCCGCGATCCAGGAAGAGCTGTCGGCGTTGTCGGCGACGTTCTCGCAGAACGTGCTGGATGCCACCGACGCCTTCAGCCTGCATGTGGACAACGAAGCGCGGCTCACCGGCCTGCCCGCCGAGGTCGTGGCCGCCGCTCGCTCCGCCGCCGAGAAGGATGGAGCACCGGGCTGGAAGCTCACCCTGCAGATGCCCTGTTACCTGCCGGTGCAGGCCTATGCCGACGACCGCGCGCTGCGCGAGGCGCTCTATCGCGCCAGCGGCCTGCGCGCGTCGGAAAGCGGCCCGGCCGCGCTCGACAACAGCGGGAACATCGACAAGATCCTCGCCTTGCGCGCCGAGCTTGCCTCGCTGCTCGGCTTCGCCAGCTACGCCGACTACTCGCTGGCGACCAAGATGGCGCAGTCGCCGGCGGAGGTGCTCGGGTTCCTGCGCGATCTCGCCGCGCGTGCGTTGCCGCATGCGCGACGCGATCGCACCGAGCTGGAGTTGTTCGCCCGCGATGAGCTCGGCATCGATGACCTGCAGCCCTGGGACGTCGCCTATGCCAGCGACAAGCTCAGGCAGGCGCGCTACAGCTATTCCGGGCAGGAGGTGAAGCGCTATTTCACCGAGCCGCGCGTGCTCGCCGGCCTGTTCGAGGTGATCGAGTCGCTGTACGGCGTGCGCGTGCGCGAGGACAGCGCGCCAGCCTGGCATGCGGACGTGCGGTTCTTCCGGGTCGAGGACCGCGACGGTCGCCTGCTCGGCCAGTTCTACCTCGATCTGTACGCCCGCGAGGGCAAGCGCGGCGGCGCCTGGATGGACGACGCCCGCAACCGGCGTGTCCTCCCCGCCAGCACGCAGACGCCCCTCGTCTACCTGGTGTGCAATTTCGGCAAGGGCATGGACGGCAAGCCGGCGACCTTCAGCCATGACGAAGCCACCACCCTGTTCCACGAGATGGGACACGGCCTGCACCAGTTGCTGACCGCCATCGGCGAGCTGCCGGTCGCCGGCATCAACGGCGTGGAATGGGATGCGGTGGAACTGCCCAGCCAGTTCATGGAGAACTTCTGCTGGGAATGGGCGCGGGTGCAGGCAATGACCGCGCACGTGGACACCGGCGAGCCGCTGCCGCGCGAACTCTTCGACAAGATGCTGGCAGCGCGGAATTTCCAGAGCGGCATGGCCACCGTCCGCCAGCTGGAGTTCGCCCTGTTCGACATGGCCCTGCACGGCGATTTCGATCCGGCGCAGGACAGCGTGCTCGCCCTGCTGGGACGAATCCGCGACGAGGTGGCGGTCAATCGCCCACCCGCCTGGCACCGTTTCCCGCACCAGTTCAGCCACATCTTCGCCGGTGGCTATGCGGCCGGTTACTACAGCTACAAATGGGCCGAGGTGCTCAGCGCCGACGCCTACGCCGCCTTCG
>DAORUQ010000337.1:0-2219 GCA_035433265.1 Pseudomonadales bacterium
GGCGCCGGTCGCGCCGCGCGACCGTAGGTGCGGGCGAGCCAGTACGCCACGTGGAACAGCTCGCGCACCGCGACCATCGCGTCGTCGAGCGGGATCGCGCGATGCCCGTGCACGGCGCGGTTGCCCAGCGTGTTGATGACCCGCGCCTTGCTGAACACCGCCTCGCCTGCGGCTTCCTTGAAACTGGGGTCGTGGATCAGCGCCGACAGGTTGTCCTGGTACGGCAGCCGCAGCGAGGCATCGTGCTTGTAGGCCCAGCCCACCGCGAGTTCTAGCGCGCGCCGCGCGTAGAAGCACGACGTGCGTGGATCGGCGTGCACAGCCGCCTCGGCCCTGGCCGCCGCGTCGAAGACAGCGGTCCACTCGCGCTGGAGGAAGGCGAACTGACTCACCCCTCGATGCCCCTCTTGTGATAGCCAGCCTTCAGCATGGCGGCCCCGGCGATCCATGTGAAAGGCTGGAACGCCTTCACTCGGTGGGCCGTTTGCAACGCATTGCTCCGGAATTGCAACCAGCGTCCAGCTCGTTGCAATTCGCCCGCTCCAGCAGCCTTATGGATCAGCCACTTAGAAGCGGGCGTGGCCCGCTGGCCGGTCGAACCCCGCGGATCGCGCTTCACGGTTGCAATTCTCCAGGGCCCGCTCCGGGATACCAGCGGGCGGCCTTTGTGACCCCGACGCTGTGTATCGACTCTTCCCGGCGAAGTTCCCGCAGCAGTACCTGAATCTGGCTTCGCGACAGCGCCGGCAGCACTTGCCGGAACTCCTCCATCTGCGCGCCGCTCGCCGCGTTGTCCTGGATGTGCTTCAGCAGCAGCGCCTTGTTCGTCCCTCGATCCAGCCCCTTCTTACGGGTGTAGACGCCCTTGCCGCCCAACGCGGCGTAAAGCCCCCGCGCCAGGATGTACCGGGTCCCCCGACCGCGTCCGATCGATTCCACCGCGCCGGCGGCGATCAGACCCGGCAGACAAGCCTTCAGATGCTCGGGCATCGCTTGCTCGCGCCGCACGCAATCGAGCGCAAGGAAGTCGTAGGTCGAGAACGACTTGAGCTTCTCCTCACCCAGCCGCTCGATGAAACGCACGAATGCCGGGCTGGCGACCGTTCCATACAGGGTCAGCCGCACCTCGTGCGGCGACGTGCCCGCGAAGCTGGGCAGCGCCTTGCCCTGACGGATCGCGCTTTCGAACATCAGGTTCATGCCCTGGCCCGAGCGCTCGATCAGCCCGCACTTCGCCAGCGCCTCGGCCAGCCGCCGATTGCGCGGGTTCTGCTGGTCGAGGATGTTCGCGGGGGTGATCCCCATCGGCAGGCCGCCGGGACTTACCACCTCGAGCCGCTGGGCGAATTGCCGCACGAACACCGAACCGCCCTGCCGATAGTCCCGATGCGCTACGGCATTGAGCAGCGCTTCGCGCACCGACACTTCGTCGAAGGTCGGCAGTTCGACGCGGAACAACCCGTCCTGATAGCTCTGCCTGTCGTTGCGCAGATTGATCTTGTTCCAGATCCCGTCGTGCCAGAGGAAGAAGCCCTCCCGGTACTCCTCGCGGTCGGCCGCAGGGCCCGACGCCTCGGAGGACCGGTACTCGAACACGAGTTCCGCCTGCGCCAGCCAGCGCCCCAGCGCCGCGCGCGTGCCGAACAGGATCAGTGCCGCGTAGGTGATGCGCCCCTCCAGCAGCAGCTCGGCGTTGGCGAGCGTCTGCTCGTCGGTCCATCGCGTCTTGCGCTCGTCGCGCGTCTTGGTGGCCCACCGGCCCCGAAATGCGGCGATCGCTTCCGGCGACAGGTCGCCGATGCCCGCGCCGGGGCAGACCTCCGCCGAGAAATCGGGCCCCGTCTCGGCGAACATGGCCTTCAGTTCCGCATCGCTCAGCCCGGTCAGCTCGTCACCCGCCCGCTTGAGATACCGCCCGTCGATCTGCCAGGCCGTGCCCGGAAGTCGCGCCGGTACATGGACGACCAGCACGCGAGCATCCGCTGTTTGCACCTCTTCTACCGGAATGCGATGCGAGAGCCGGTCGTGCAGACCCGCTTCCGTGCGCCCCGGCTCGGCGAACGCTGCCGTGCCGACGATTCGGCGCGGCCGCCGGTCGGTCACGCCGAGAATGATCTTGCCACCGCCTTCGTTCGCCAAGGCCACGCAGTACTCCACCAGCTTGTCGAAGTGATAGTTCTGCTTCGCCTCCTTGAACTCGAGGTGGATGCCTTCAGGCT
>DAORUQ010000338.1:0-2182 GCA_035433265.1 Pseudomonadales bacterium
GACCCTGGCCGAGGTGCTGCCCGCGGCCGACTACGCGCGCTGGACCCCGCTCAAGGCCCGCTACATCGGCCGCAGCCGCGCGGTGGAGAAGCGCCGCCCGCTGTTCGCGGCCTGGAAGCTCTACGAGGAAGCGCTCGACAGCGTGGGGCTGAGCGTGCGCGTTCCGGTGGCCAAGGTCGTGCGGCGCGCGGCAAAGCGACACGACGTGTCGCTGACGCAGCCGGAGGTCCGCATCGTGCTGGACAAGCCCGGCGCCACGCTCAAGGATTTCGCCCGTTCGCCGCTCGACGACCTCGAGTGCTTCCGGCGCACGCTGTCGCACGTGGAGTCCGACCTCGGCACCTTGCAGGTGCGCGCCAACGCCTGGGCTACCGGCGACCTCGAGCTGTTGCGCAGCGTGCCCTTCACCGATGCCACGCGCGCCTGCCTCGACGCCGTGTTCGAGGCGGGCTTCGCCGAGCGCAGCGGCATGGACAACATCGAGGAACAACTGCGCGCGCAGTGGCTGCAGGCAGTGGAGGCGGCACTGGCGCGTCATCCCACCAGCTTCGGCATGCTCCCGATCTCCCTGCTGCTGCGCGAGGACGGGTGGCTCGCGGATCTGCGCGAGCGCGGCTATGCGGTCGAGACGCCGTGGGAGCGGGAGGCGCGCGAGCTCGAGGCCGACGACGAACTCCTTCCGGCCCTCGACGCGGAACCGCGCCCGCCGGCCGCTGAGCCGCCACGGCGTCAGTGACGCGTCTGGCCGGTGAGTGCTGGCCCGACGAGTGTCCCTGACAGCGTTCTCGCGGTGCGGATCAGGGTGGCGGAGCCTGCCGCACGCCCACCGCACCGGGCAGCAAAGCGCCCGTCAGCCACGGGCACAGCCCGGACTCGCCCTGCAGGGAGTTGCGCAGGAAGGCCACCGCGCTGGCGCGCATGAAGGCGTGGGTCTGCGCCAGCGGCAGCGTTCGCGGATTGCAGAACGTGCAGGCGAAACCACATTGGTCCTGGTTGGTGACGAAGTCGATGTGCGAGGCGCCGGCGAGCGTCCATTCGTACGCCCGGGGCGATGCGGTCGCCGCCTGGAAGAGGGTCTGGTAGTTCACCGCGGTTGGCGCGCAGGCTTGTCCCCCGCTGCTGCTGGTGCTGTCGAGCAACTCGCCGAGTACGCCGATCGGCACCGCGAGACTCCCCATGGGCTGCGGCACGATGTTGGGCTGTTCGGTCGTATAGCCGCCTGGTCCGCCGCCATTGATCGGATCGAGGACGAACAGCGTCCGGACCCGCGCATCGCCCGACGCCGCCATCAAGGCGAGCTTTCCACCGAGGCTGTGCCCCGACAGGGCGACGCGGGACACGTCCACGCTCACCGGCAAGGCCGCCGGCGCCAGCAGGTCGTCGAGCACGTCGCGCAGGTCGAGCGACATGGCGACGTGATTGGGCGGGAGTCCGCCGACCGGATCGGCGCGCACCGCGATGAAACCCCAGGTAGCCAGATGCGTGGCCCAGTCGCTGTAGCCAGCCGACGGGATCTGGAAGCCGGGCGCGAACAGCACCAGCGGTCGCCCGCTCGAACCGACCGGATAGTGCGCCACCCAAGGCGTAGTGCGGCCGCCCTGCGAACTGGTTCCCGACACGGTGGCGGCGGTGTACGGCCCTGGCGCGGCCAGATCGCCGCCTCCAGGCAACTCGAAGCCGCTGTCGAAGAGGCGTCCGGGTACCGGTGGCGGGCACGCCGGTGCCTGGGCGACGACGCTGATCGGCATGAGGATCGAGCAGAAGGCAACCAGGCCGTGGAGAACGCGGGCCGGACCCCTGCGCGCGCGGTGCGACGTGCTCGCCGCATCCTGCGACCTCACCGGGGCAAACGCACGTTGTCGATCCATGAGGCAAAGACCTCGCGACGGTAGTCCGACACTGATGCGGTGCCTACGGTACCTCAACGGGCCCTTGTCGATGCGACGGCCGGCCTGGCGCGAAGTTCGTGCAGTCGCGATCGGCCCGGAAAGCGCGGGATTGCTGCCCGACGCTCAGAACACCGCGTGGTCGCCGCGCTCGGCCGCCTTGGTGCCGCACACAAGTTCGGCATGGTAGTCGAACAGGGTTTCGCTGCCGGTGGAGGGCGTCGCGTCGGCGTCGTAGCGCCCGGTCGCGGGGTCCAGCACCAGCATCGATTCGGTCGCGTAATAGCGCCCGATGC
>DAORUQ010000339.1:0-2155 GCA_035433265.1 Pseudomonadales bacterium
CCGCGCGGTTGCCACCGTGACTGTTGAGGATCACCAGGCGCCGCAAACCGGCGCGGGCGACACCCTCGCCGATCTCCGTGAGCGCGGCGAGGGCGGTCTGCGCCGAAAGGCTGAGCGTGCCGCGGAAATGCGTGTGTTCCCGGCTCATGCCGATCGCGAGCGGCGGCAGCACGCAGGCGAGCACACCGGGCCGCAACTGCCCGGTCGCCTCGGCGACGAGACCGAGCGCGATGTCGAGATCCGTGGAGAGCGGCAGGTGCTCGCCGTGCTGCTCGATCGCCGCGAGCGGCAGCACCGCGACCGCGCCGGCGTCGGCGAGCGCGGCGAGGCTGCGCGGCGTATGGTCCTGCCAGCGCGAACAAGGGGCTTGCTTCACGGGATCGTGGCTCCTGGGGTGCCCGTGCGCAGCCTGCCTGCGCCCGTCACGCGCCGTCATGCTAAACAAACGCGGCGGCCGGGGCGATGAGTTTGCGCAGGCTGCCGGTCTTCGTCGGGCTCGGCGTGTCGCTGCTCGCGCTGAACACCCTGTTCGGCTTCGTGAACCACTGGCCAGGGATGGGCGTGGTCCCGGATTCCCGGGTATCGGCGGAACTGGCGCTGCTGGTGCTGGTGCTCGCACTGTGGGTGCGCCGGCGAGCCGGCCTCTCCCCGCGCGCCACGGCGTGGCTCGCCGCGTGCGCCTGCTTCGGCGTGCTCGTGCGCTACGCCGACGTCACCAGCCGCGCGCTGCTCGGGCGCCCGGTGAATCTCTACTGGGACGGACAACACGCCTGGCAGGTGCTGCGCATGGCCGGCGCGGAGCAGAACTGGGACAAGCTCGGCGGGGCGCTGCTCGGCAGCGTCGTGGTGATCGGGCTGCTGTTCCTGCTGCTGCGCAAACTGTTCTCGCTGCTCGGACAGGGCCTGGGCCACGCCCGGGTCACTCGCCCCGCGGCGGTCGCGGGGCTCGCACTGTCGCTGCTGTGGCTGCTCGCCCCGCAACTCGGGGCGCACGTGCAGCGGATCTTCGCCGAGCCGATAACGGGTACCGTGGTGCAGCAGGTCCGCACGCTGGCGAGATCGCTGTCGCCAGGGCGCGCGGAGGCACTGCTGCCGGCGAGCCCCGCCTTCGACGCCGATCTCTCGGCGTTGCAGGGTGCCGATGTGCTGGTACTGTTCGTCGAGGCCTACGGCGCGATCACGCTGGACGCCGCGCGCATTGCCCACCCTCTGGAGCCGGCCCGCGAGACCTTCGCCCGGGCGATCGCCGGGAGCGGTCGCGCAGTCGTTTCGGCGCGGGTGGTTTCGCCGACGTTCGGCGGCGCCTCGTGGCTCGCGCACGCCGCCTTGCTCTCCGGCATCGACACCCGCGAGCCCGACACCTATGCGGCGCTGCTCGGTAGCCGCCGCCCCTCGCTCGTCGGTCACTTCGCCGCCAACGGCTATCGAACCGTCGCCTGGGTGCCGGGCATCCAGCGTCCGTGGCCGGAAGGTCGCTTCTGGGGCTTTGATCGCTACGGGGAACTGGACACGCTCGGCTACCGGGGCCGCGCCTTCGGCTACTGGCAGGTGCCGGACCAGGCCGCGATGGCGTTGCTGGAGCGCGACGAGCTTTCCGCCGACGCGCGGATCGCGCGTCCCGGGCCGCGCTTCATCGTGTTTCCCACGGTCAGCACCCACGCGCCCTTCGTGCCGATCGCGCCGTTCAGGAGCGACTGGGCGGCGCTCGCCGGGACCGAGGCGTATTCGGAGGCCGAGCTGGCAAGGGCGCTCGCCACTCCGGAGGACTGGACTCACCCCACGCCGCACTACGTCGACTCGCTCGCCTACACCTTCGAATGGCTGTCGTCATTCGTCGCGGAGCGTGCCGACCCCGAACTGGTCCTGATCGTGATCGGGGATCATCAGCCGATCGGCGCGGTCACCGGGCCGGGAGCGCCGTGGGACGTGCCGGTACACGTCATCGGCCGCAACGCGGAACTCCAGGCGCGACTGCGGGCGCAGGGTTTCGTCGACGGACTGCGACCTTCCGCGCAGCCGCTCGGCCCGATGCACGAACTGACGCAGTTGCTGGTGCGCAGTTTCGGCGACGTCGGGGCGACCGTCCCACCGGATGTCCGGCTCGAGCCGGGCCCACGATGACGGCGCTTGCGATTCGAGGCGCGCGGACCGTAGC
>DAORUQ010000340.1:0-2146 GCA_035433265.1 Pseudomonadales bacterium
CCATGTTGTCGCGCAGGTAGTCGAAACCGAATTCGTTGTTGGTGCCGTAGGTGATGTCGGCGGCGTAACCCGCGCGCTTGCTCTCGAGGTCCTGGTTCGGAAGGATCACGCCCACGCTCATGCCGAGGAACTGGTAGATGGGCGCCATCCAGTTCGCGTCGCGCCGCGCCAGGTAGTCGTTCACGGTCACCACGTGCACGCCCTTGCCCGACAGCGCATTCAGGTACACCGGCAGCGTGGCGACCAGCGTCTTGCCCTCGCCGGTGCGCATCTCGGCGATACGCCCCTCGTGCAGCGTGATACCGCCGATCAGCTGCACGTCGAAGTGGCGCATCCCGAGAGCCCGGCGACCGGCCTCGCGCACTGCCGCGAAGGCCTCGGGCAGCAACTGGTCCAGGGTTTGACCGGCCGCGAGGCGTTCACGGAACTTCGCGGTCATCGCGCGCAGGCCGGCGTCATCCAGCGCCTCGAACTGCGGCTCGAGCGCATTGATGCGCTCGACCACGCGACGCATGCGCTTCAGTTCACGACTGTTCTTGGTACCGACGAGTTTGCGTATCAGCGAAAGGACCATGGTTCTTGCAGTTTTCCAGCGTGGCGCGGCGATGCGGCGTGTATGCCCCTGCCCGGCGGCGCCGGATCCGGAACGTCCGGCACGGGCCCCGCGGCTGGGCGGCGCGAAATTATATACCGGGGCGACACGGCGCGGGCGCGCCGCGGAGAATTACCGAAGCCGGCCGTCGAAGGGCCCGCAAGGCGGGATCAGGCGTCGCCCCTGACCGTGCTGATGTAGTGCATCGGATCGATCTGGCGATCGCCGTTCAGCACCTCCAGGTGCAGGTGCGCACCGCTGGCGCGGCCCGTCTGCCCCACGCGCGCGATCACCTGCCCCTTCTGCACGATGTCGCCGGGCTTCACCAGATACTCGCGGTTGTGCGCGTAGCGCGTGCGATAGCCGTTGCTGTGGCGGATCTCGACGAGGTTGCCGTAATCCTTCTCGTAGCCGGCCCAGACCACGACGCCGGAGGCGATGGCGAACACGTCCGAGCCGGCGCTCGCCGTGAAATCCACGCCCTTGTGCATGGCCCTGCGGCCATCGAAGGGATCTGCGCGCGGCCCGAAGCGCGAGGAGATATAACCGTCGGCCACCGGCAAGCCCGCGAGCGAGATGTCCCCGGCCAGCTTGCGGTTGACCAGCAGTTTCTCCATTACATCGAGCTGACGCTCGCGGTCCTTGATCTGCGAGGCCAGCTGGCGCAGCGTCTCGCCCAGCTCGCTGCCGCCCAGGCTCGCCGGCTCCGGGCTGAACGGCCCGCCCAGCGCCGGCTCCTGGTCGAAATCGAACTCGCCCTTGTCGAGCTGCGCCGCGACCGCGAGCCGTTCGCCGACCGCCTCCATGCGCAGCAGACGCGCCTGCAGCGTGGCGATGCGCGCGGCATAGGCGCGCCCTTCGCGCTCCGTGCTCTCGTGCAGCTCCCCGGTGCGTACCGCCAGCGCGGACAGCTCGGCCCCCCAGGCCGTGACCAGGTCCGCGGGCAGTTCCCCGGCCTGCGCCAGCGCCAGCCGATAGCCCCCGAAACCGGCGGCGCCCAGGCAGACAACGCAAAGCAGCGCAAGGGCCCAGACCATGCGGACGGGAAGCGCCAGGGTTCTCGATGAGGCCGGGAAGTCCTGGAGCAAGATCACTCTCATGCGGCGGCACCAGATCCTGATTGCTTGTTTTTTGATCGACCTGGCGGCCGAACCGGATAGCAGACGGGCGCGAATATGCCACACGGACAGCAAAATTGCCAAATTGTACCGCGCGGCGCCCCAGGCGCGCCGCACGCGCAGGCGGCCCCCGGGCCCCGTGCGCGACGGGGTCCGGGGGCTGCGACGGCGATCCTCAGTCCGCCTGGCGGCGCAGGAACGCGGGGATGTCGAGATAATCGAGATCACGCTCCGCGCCGACCGCCATCGGCGGCCGCTCGGCGATCTCGCGCGTACCCGCCTGGCGGCGCCCGACCGCCGGCTTGTCGAGGTCGCGGTAATTGGGTTGCCCCGAGGCCAGTCCACCCCCGACCGTGTTGTCGATCACCTTGACCGGTGCCTTGCGCTCCTCGCCGAGGCCGGTGGCGACCACCGAGACCTTGATCTCGCCGTTCAT
>DAORUQ010000341.1:0-2128 GCA_035433265.1 Pseudomonadales bacterium
ATCGTTTCCGACAACTTCCACCCGGCCCGCAGCGGATCCGGCTCGCTCTACACCGTGGAGCATTTCGCGGCGGTACAGCAGCGGCTCGCGCCGGGCGGGCTGTTCTGCCAGTGGCTGCCGCTGCACCAGCTCGACCTCGACACGCTGCGCAGCATCGTGCGCGCCTTTCTCGCCGTCTACCCAGAGGGCCGCGCGATGCTGGCCACCAACAGCCTGGACACGCCCGTGCTGGGCCTGCTCGCGCGTCGCGGCGGGGGCGGCTTCGATGCGGCGCGCCTGCGCGGGCGCCTCGCCGGCGCGGCGATGCTGCGCAGCCCCGCCGACTTCGGTCTCGAGGACGAGCTCGCGCTGCTCGGCAGCTTCATCGCCGGTCCGCGCAGCCTCGCCCGATTTGCCGGCACCGCGCCGCTGAACACCGACGACCACCCGGTCGTTGCCTATCGCGCGCCGCGCGTTACCTACGCGCCCGATTCACTCCCGCGCGACCGGCTGCTGGCGTTGTTGCGCGAGCTCGTGATCAGCCCGGAGGAAGTCCTCGCCACACCGCCCGATGCCGCGCTGGCGTCCCGGCTCGCCGCGTACTGGCGCGCGCGCGAGCGCTTCCTCGAGGCGGGCCGCCACGTCCGGCCGAGCGCCGATGTGCAACGCATGCTGGCACAGGTGGGCGAACCGCTGCTGGAGGTGCTGCGCCTGAGCCCGGATTTCCGCCCCGCCTACGACCCGCTGCTGCGCATGGCCATCGCCCTGGCCCGCGACGACGTCGCGGCGGCACGCACGCTGCTGGCGCAATTGCAGGCGGCACAGCCGGCGCGCCGCGAAGCCGGCCAGCTGTTGCGCGAACTGCCCGGCGCCGGCTTGCCCTGAGCGACCTCGCCGCTCAGAACCGGTAGCCCGCGTACAGGCGCAGCGTGCGCGGCTCCATCACGTGGTAGTGCAGGTCCGCCACCGGCTCGGACTCGCCGGGCAGTTGCGATTCGTAGAAATAATCGATGTCGTGATCGTCGCTGTCGAACAGGTTCAGCACGTCCAGCGTCACGCGCCAGCGCTCCAGCTCGTAGCCGGCGCGCAGGTTGAGCACCGTGCTGCTGTCGGATTCGACGTCGCCATTCTCCTCCAGCGCACGCGGACCGAAATGGCGCAGGCGCAGGCTGCCGAACCAGCCCTCGCCGAGCCGCGCGCTCAACCCGGCTGCAAACACGCGATCGATGGATCCCGGCACCTCGTCACCCAGCGCCGCATCGGAGGGATCGGCCGACGTGAACTGCGCGTCGGCAACGGCGTACTCCAGGTCCAGCGTCCAGGCCCCGCCGAAATGGTAGTAGGCCGTGAGTTCCGCGCCCTTGCGCTCGCTCTCGCGGCTCGGCTCCGTGGTGCCGGCATCGCCCACGAACACCAGTTCGCTGTCGAGCTCCAGCTGCCACAGCGAGATCGAGGCATTCCATTTCCCGGCCTCGAACAGACGGGCGCCGATCTCGGCACCCAGCGAACGCACCAGCGGGTCCACCGGATCCACCGCCTCGCCGCTCGCGGGATCCAGCCTCGTGGTGGTGCCGCGCGCATCGTTGGAATGGAAGCCCTGCCCCGCCGAGACATAGATCTCGGCATGCTCGCCCAGCGCGCGCACCAGGCTGCCCTTCAGGCTGGCGATCGCGTCGTCCTCGGTGCCGCCATTGCCGGCCAGGGCAACGCCGTTGATGTTCACTACATCCGGTGCATCGACGGAGAAGTCGTAACGGTCGACGCGCGCGCCGACGACCGAGCGCAGGCTGTCGCTCCAGTGGATCTCGTTCTGCCAGAACAGCGCGACGCTGCTCTGCTCGACCGCATCGCTGCGGATCACGCCCACCTCGTGCCGCGCCACGGTGCGATACAGGCCGACTTCGTCGATATCGTCATGGCGCCACTGCAGGCCCAGCGTGTTGTGCATGCGCGCAGCCAATAACGCGCCATCGAGACGCCAGGCCAGCTCGCCGCCGTAGACGGCGCGCTCGTCGACCTGCTGGAACTGGTCGCCATTGACCGGATCATCGAGCTCATAGGTGAAGTTCGACCACAGGTCCAGGTCGTAGCGGATCGCGTAGAGCGAGGCGTTCCAGTGGGCGCTCTCCCAGGTCCCGCTCAGGCTGTA
>DAORUQ010000342.1:0-2124 GCA_035433265.1 Pseudomonadales bacterium
CCATCGAGCTCGTCGCCGAGCAACTGGTAGGTCGGACAGGTCGCGGTGCAGAAGCCGCAGTGCACGCACTTGCGCAGGATCGCCCGCGCCGCCTCGCCCTCGGGGGTGTCGCGGATGAAATCGGCGAGCGGGGCGTCCATCGTGTCTCAGCGCCTCGTCACAGCCACGGGTACATGCGCCCCGGGTTGAGGATTCCTTCGGGGTCGAAGGCCTGTTTCAGGCGCCGGTGCAGCTGCTCCACGCCGGGCGCGAGGGGATGAAAGACTTCCGCGTTCGCCGCATCGCCGCCGCGATACAGCGTCGCGTGCCCGCCCGTGGCGCTGACAGCCGCGCGCACCGCCGCTGCATCGCGCGTGGTGCGCAGCCAGCGCAGGGCGCCACCCCACTCGATGAACTGCTCGCCGCCGAGGGCGAGCGGCGGCGTGGCCGGGGGCAGCGACAGCCGCCACACCGCACCGGGCGCGCGGAAGAACTCCAGCGTGTGGTCGCGCACGGCCTTCCAGTACGCCGCGGCATCGTCGACGATGTCACCGCCCAGCGTGGCGGCGGCCGCTCTCACCGCACTTTCCGCACCGCTCAGGCGCAGGCGCAGCCGCTCGCCGTCGTGACTCGAGGCCGACAGTGGCAACGGGCTGCCGGCCGTGCGGTTCATCGTCACGATCGCCTGCGCGGCGTCGCAGGCGTGCTCGACGGTGATCTCGCACGGCGGCACCGGCAGCACCTTCAGCGAAATATCCAGCAGCACGCCCAGCGTGCCGAAGGCACCGCACATCAGGCGCGACACATCGTAGCCGGCCACGTTCTTCATCACCTGCCCGCCGAAGCCGAGCAGCTCGCCGCGCCCGTTCACGCAACGCACCCCGAGCACGAAGTCGCGCGCCGCACCGGCATAGGGGCGCCGCGGGCCGGACATCGCGGCGGCGATCGCACCGCCCAGCGTGGACGCCGCCCCGAAACGCGGCGGCTCGAAGGCGAGCATCTGTCCCTCGCTCTCGAGCAATGCCTCGATCCCGGCGAGCGGCGTGCCGGCGCGCGCCGTGAGCACCAGTTCCGCGGGTTCCCACGCGACGACGCCGCGGTGCGCGGCCACGTCCAGGATTTCACCGTCCACCGCACGACCGTAGAAATCGCGCGTGCCGCCGGCGCGGATCGCGAGCGCGGTGCGTTCGCCGCAGGCAGCCGCGACGCAGGCCGCGATCTCCGCGCTGCAGTCGCGATCGGCGCCCATGCTCAAAAGCGCTCCAGCTCGGGGTGCGCGAGAGCGCCGCGGTGCACGTGCATGCGACCGAACTCCGCGCAGCGCGCCAGCGTGGGCACCGCTTTCCCCGGATTCAGCAGGCCGGCGGGATCGAAGGCGGCCTTCACGGCGTGGAACTGCGCCAGTTCGGGCGCGCGGAACTGCACGCACATCTGGTCGATCTTCTCGACACCCACGCCATGCTCGCCGGTGATGGTGCCGCCGCACGCCACGCAGAGCTCGAGAATGCGCGCCCCGAACGCTTCCGCACGCTGCAGTTCGCCGGGCTGCGCGGCGTCGTAGAGGATCAGCGGATGCAGGTTGCCGTCGCCGGCATGGAACACGTTCGCCACCGCGAGCCCGTGCTCCAACGACAGTTCTTTTATAGAGCGCAGCACGCGCCCGAGCTGCGCACGCGGAATGGTGCCGTCCATGCAGTAGTAGTCGGGCGACAGCCGCCCCACCGCGGGGAACGCCGCCTTGCGCCCCGACCACAGCAGCGCGCGCTCGCGCTCGTCGCGCGCCACGCGCACCTGCTGCGCGCCACTGTCGCGCAGCAGTTCTTCGACGCGGCGCGACTGCTCCGCGACCTCCTCCGCCGTGCCGTCGAGCTCGCACAGCAGCAGCGCGGCGGCCTCCACCGGGTAGCCCGCGTGCACGAAGCCCTCGGCCGCGCGCAGTGCCGGGTTGTCCATCATCTCGAGCCCGCCGGGCACGATGCCCGCGGCGATGATCGCGGCGACCGCGCTACCCGCGCGCTCCACGTCGTCGAATGCCGCCAGCAGCAGGCTGGCGCTCGCGGGCCTGGCCAGCAGGCGCACCGTCACCTCGACGATGACCCCGAGCATTCCCTCGGAGCCGCTCAGCAGCGCCAGCAGGTCGTAACC
>DAORUQ010000343.1:0-2091 GCA_035433265.1 Pseudomonadales bacterium
GTGGCGTTCCACTCCACCAACACCTGACGCCGCTCCGCCTCGGCAAGCAGCGGCAATTCGTCGACTCGGCGCTCGGGGTTCGCCACCATCGCCTCGAGCAGCAAGCGCCAGTGCGCCGCCATGCGCGCGATCGTCGACCCGTCGAACAGGTCGCTCGCATAAGAAAAACGAGCGGCAAGCCCGTCCGGGGTTTCCCATGCGAACAGCGAGAGATCGAACTGCGCCGCCCCAACTCCCATCTCGACGGGCTTCAGCTTGAGCCCCAGCAACTCCAGCGCCCCCATCGGGGCGTTTTGCAGCGCGAACATCACCTGGAACACCGCGTTGCGCGAGAGGTCGCGCGCAGGGTGCAGCTCCTCCACCAGACGCTCGAAGGGCAGATCCTGGTGCGCATAGGCGTCCATGCACGCCTCACGCATGCGGCCCAGAAACGCCCTCGCCGAAGGCTCGCCCGAGAGATCGGCTCGCAGCACCAGCGTGTTCACGAAGAACCCGACCAGCGGCTCGACCTCGGCGTGGTTGCGGTTGGCCACCGGCGTGCCAATCAGGAGATCGCGCTGCCCGCTGTAGCGCGCAAGCAGCAGCGCGAAACCGGAGAGCAACGACATGAACAGCGTCGCCCCCTCGCGCTGCGACAATTCCTGCAGGCGATCAACCAACTCGCGGGGCAACGTGAATTCGTGAAACGCCCCGCGGTGGCTTTCCACCGGCGGGCGCGCCCGATCGGCGGGCAACGCCAGCACCATCGGCGCCCCGGTCAGGCGCTCGCGCCAGTACGAAAGCTGCGACTCCAGCACCTCGCCCTGCAACCAGCTGCGCTGCCAGCGCGCAAAGTCACGATACTGCACACGCAGCACCGGCAGCGCCGGCGCCTCGCCGCAGGCGAAGGCCCCGTAGATCGCGCCCAGCTCCCGGTACAGGATACCCAGCGACCAGCCATCGTAGATGATGTGGTGCATCGCCAGCAGCAGTACGTGCGTGCCGGGCGCCAGCCGGTAGAGCTGCGCGCGGAACAGCGGCCCGCTCGCCAGATCAAACCCGCGCCCAGCCTCCTCGCGCAAGCGCTCCTTCAGCCGCTCCCGTGCGTCCGTTTCCCCGCTCAGGTCCGTGACCGGCAACGCCCACGGTTGCGGCTTCGATACGACCTGCAGCGGCTCGTCCTGCTCGCTCACGAACACCGTGCGCAGCGCCTCGTGGCGCGCCACCAGGGCTTCCAGCGCGCGCTCGAGCACCCCTGCGTCAAGCGCTCCGTCCAGCTCGAGCGCACCCGTCATGACGTAGGCCGACCCACCCGGCGCCATCTGGTCCAGAATCCACAGCCGCTGCTGCGCGAAGGACAGCTTGGCTGGGCCGGCTTCGTCCGACGCCACCAACGGCGGAGCAGCGAGCGCGGACTGCGGACCCGCGAGCAGCGCGGCGAGCCGTTCACCCAATGCCGAAACCGTGGGCGCCGCGAACAAGACCCTGAGCGGCAGTTCCGCGCCGAGAGCCTGGCGCACGCGCGAGACCACCTGCGTGGCGAGCAGCGAGTGCCCGCCGAGCTCGAAGAAGTCATCGTGCACCCCGACCCGCTCGAGCCTCAGCACCTGTTGCCAGATCTCGGCAATCTGCCGCTCGGTCTCGCTTCGCGGCGCAACGTAGTCCACGGCGACGCCAACGCGGGTGCGCCCCGGCGCCGGCAGCGCCTTGCGGTCGATCTTGCCGTTGGGCGTGAGCGGCAATTCGTTGAGCACCACGAAGGCCGAGGGCATCATGTACTCGGGCAGCATGCCGGCGAGGTATTGGCGCAGTCGAGGGTTCAAGTCGCGCACCAGCTTCGCCTTCAGCGGATTGTTCGCCATCGTCGCCCGGGGCCTGTCCGCCGGCTGCGCCCAGAACACGCCACCCGGAATCACCGCGTCGCGCTGCCGGAACAACACGTCCATGTCCGCATTGGCGTCAGCGTTGGCGTACCCCAGCTCCAGCGCGTAGCCGTGCCGATCGGCGAGCGCCCAAAGCGCCTCGGGCTCCAGCGCCTCGTCGGGCTGCGAGGCCATCGCCTGCCTGAAGCCTTCCAGCGTCTGCGGCTCGTCTTCTTCTCCGGCCAGCCAG
>DAORUQ010000344.1:0-2019 GCA_035433265.1 Pseudomonadales bacterium
ATTCCCCGGCGCTGACCGACTTCGTGGTGATGTCCGAGGGCTCGACCATGTTCCTCACCGGGCCGGAGGTGGTGCGCTCGGTGACCGGCGAGCAGGTCAGCGCGCAGGACCTGGGCGGCGCGGCGGTGCACATGGGGCGCAGCGGCGTGGCCCACCTCTCGGCGGCCGACGACGCCGCGGCGCTGGAGCGCGTCAAGCAACTGCTGGGCTACCTGCCGCAGAACAACAGCGAGGACCCGCCTCCGATCACCCCCTACGACCCGGCCGAGCGCATGGACGCGGCGCTGGACTGCATCGTCCCCGAGACGGAGAGCCAGGCCTACGACATGCGCGACGTGCTGGGACATGTATTCGATCGCGCCAGCGTACTGGAACTGCAGCCCGACTACGCGCCCAACGCGCTGGTCGCCTTTGCCCGGCTCGACGGTTTCCCGGTCGGCGTGGTGGCCAACCAGCCCGCGCACCTCGCCGGTGCGCTGGACATCGACGCCAGCGACAAGATCGCGCGCTTCATCCGCTGCTGCGACGCCTACAACATTCCCGTCGTCAGCTTCGTCGACTGTCCCGGCTTCCTGCCGGGCAGCGAACAGGAGTCGCGCGGCGTGATCCGCCACGGCGCCAAGATCATCTATGCCTATTGCGAAGCCACGGTACCCAAGATCTCCATCGTCACGCGCCGCGCCATGGGCGGGGCCTACGTGGCCATGGGCAGCAAGCAGATGCGCACCGATCTCGCGTTCGCCTGGCCCACGGCCCAGATCGCGGTGATGGGCGCCGAGCCGGCGGTGCACGTGCTGTACCGCAAGGAAGTGCGCGAGGCGCCCGATCCCGACGCCAGGGTGGCCGAGCTGATGTCCGATTACCGCGAGAAGTTCTTCAACCCCTACCGCGCCGCGGACCTGGGGCAGGTGGATGAGGTGATCGAACCGCGCGAGACGCGACCGCGGCTGATACGCGCCCTGGAGGTGCTTCGCACCAAGGTGCAGCAATCGCCGCCGAAGAAGCATGGCCTGCCACCGAACTGAAGGAGGGTTGCGCGATGGAGAACCTGGGCTGGGGACTGCAGACCACGCTGCTCGGCATGGGCCTGGTATTCGCGATGCTGGCGCTGCTGTGGGGGCTGCTCGTGCTGTTGCTGCGGCTCGACGGCCCGGGGCAGTCGCCGCTGCAGCCGCCGGTGCCCGCAGGCGCTGACGTAGCGCCTGCCGATGGCATGCCCGCGGCAGGCGCACCCGGGATGCCGGACCCCGCGCTGCGTGCGGCCATCACCGTGGCCGTGCTTTGGCATCGCCAGGTGTTGCGCGGCGAGGCCGCTCCCGCCGTGCGCCTTCACCCTCCCGGCGCCCTGCTGCATGCCTCGCGGTGGGTGGACGCCGGTCGCATGCGCCAGAACCGTGTCTGGCGCAGGAACCGCTGAACCATGCACCGCTACACCATCGAGATCGACGGCCGGCGCTTCATCATCGACGTCGAGGAACGGGGCGCCGAGTGCTTCGCCGTGCAGGTCGACGGACAATCGTTCGACGTCACCCTGGCGGGCAGCGAAGAGCTCGGCAGCGAGGGTGCCGTGCGGCTCGAGCCCTCGGCTGCGCCAGCGGCCATGAACGTCACGCTGCCATCCGTACCGGCTACGCCGCCGGCCACCGCGAACAACGGCGTGCTGCGCGCCCCCATGCCCGGCGTCATCCTGCGCGTGCTGGTCGCTCCCGGCGCACGCGTGAGCCGCGGCCAGGACCTGGCGGTACTCGAGGCGATGAAGATGGAGAACATCATCCGCGCGCCGCAGGACGCCACGGTCGCCGAGGTGCTGGTCAGGCCCGGGCAGCACGTCGGGCACGGCGCGGCCCTCGTGCGCCTCGAGGCGCCAACCCCGTGAGCGCCGCCAGCCTGTCCGCGATGACGCAGGGCCTGCTGGCGGTCACGCCGCAGTCGCTGGCGATGATCGCGGTGGCGCTGGGCCTGTTGTATCTCGGCATCGCGCGGCGCTACGAGCCGCTGCTGCTGGTGCCGATCGCGGCG
>DAORUQ010000345.1:0-2018 GCA_035433265.1 Pseudomonadales bacterium
CCGCGGCGAAGCGGGCGCGCGCCACACCCAGGGGGGCTGCCGCGAAGCCGGTCGCCACCGCACGCCCGCGTGCGGGCGCGAAGCCGCGGTCCGGGCGCCGCCCCCGGCGCCGGGGGCTTGCCGGGCGCCTGCTGGCCCTGTGGCCCACGTTGCAGGCGCGTCGGCGCTGGGCCAGGCGCATCGCCGCGATGCCCTCGGCCGTGCTGATACTGGCCGTGCTGGCGTTCGTGGTCGGCGGCTGGGCCGTGGTCAACACCGTCTACCATGTGGCGCGCAAACCGACCGAGCTGCTCTTTCCGGTCAGCGATGCGCTGTACAAGACGCCGGCCGAAACCTGGGCCGCCTACGGCGAGCTGTTTCGCGAGAATTCCACCGCGGTGATCACGCCCGAGTTGCTCGCGGCGCTGGCGCAGATCGAGGCCTCGGGCAACCCGGTGGCGCGCACCTACTGGCGCTGGTCGTTCACGGCGGATCCGCTCGACATCTACCGCCCGGCCTCGAGCGCGGTGGGCATGTTCCAGTTCACCGACGGCACCTTCGAGGAAGCCAGGCGCTACTGCATCCGCGACAACCGCGTGGTGGAGGACGGGCCGTGGGACGATTTCGATTCGTGCTGGTTCAACGGGCTGTACTTCCGCGTGCTGCCCAGCCATTCGGTCGAGCTGACCGCCGCCTACCTCGACCGGCGCGTCGCGGGCGTGCTGGCGCGTCATCGGCTGCGCAATGTGCCGCTCGCGAAGAAGCACGAGCTCGCGACCCTGATCCATCTCTGCGGAGCGGGCGCGGGCAACGCGTTCGCGCGCCGCGGTCTCAGCCTGCGCCCCGGGCAGCGCTGCGGCGCGCACGACGCGCGCGCCTACCTCGACAAGGTCGCGCGCATGAAGGCGGTGTTCGCGCGCCTGGCGCGCTGAGCCTGTCTCGCTTGTGGGTTCGGCTTCAGCCGGACATTATCTGGCGAGCGCGGGCATCGGAATGTCAGGCTGAAGCCTGACCCACAGAGGGAAAATCATGAGCCATACGACACCCTCGAGCTTCCGCCCGGACCTTCTCGCCGGGCAGGTCGCCTTCGTGACCGGCGGCGCCACCGGCATCGGCAAGGAGATCTGCCGCGTGCTCGGGCGCCACGGCGCGCGCATCGCGATGCTGAGTCGCAGGGAAGACAGGCTCAGGGCGGCGGTCGAGGAGTTGCAGGGCGAAGGCATCGAGGCGCACTACGCGGTCGGCGACGTGCGCGAACCGCAGGCCGTGGAGGCCGCGGTGCGCGGCATCCTGGCGCGCTTCGGGCGCATCGACATACTCGTGAACAACGCGGCGGGCAATTTCCCGGCACCGATGAGCCAGATCTCGCCGAACGGCTTTCGCTCCGTGGTGGCCATCGACCTGCTCGGCACCTACAACGTCTCGCGCGCGGTGTTCGACGCCTGGCAGCGCGAGCACGGCGGCAACATCGTCAACATCTCGGCGCCCTTCGAGCTCAAGGGGGCGGCGCTGCAAGCGCACGTCGCGGCGGCCAAGGCCGGCGTGGATTCGCTGACGCGCACCTGCGCCGTCGAGTGGGGGCCCTACGGCATCCGCGTGAACGCGGTGGCGCCGGGCCAGATCGAGCAGACCGAGGGCATGCAGCGCTTCGCAGCGGCGGTGGAGGATTCCGGTCCCGGCAGCCCGCTCGGCATCACGGGCCACGGCAGCGACATCGCCCATGCGGTGCTGTTCTTCTGCTCGCCGGCGGCCCGTTTCATATCGGGGCAGGTGATCGCCGTCGATGGCGCCGCCACGGTCGACCAGCTCAAGCTGGGGCTGGGGCGGGTCTGAACGCCGCCTTACGATTCTGTCATCGAGGCCGCGTCCGCGCCGCCCGACAATGGCGCCTCGAGCCACACGCCCGGAATCCACGCCGATGCCCAGCTTCACCGAGATCGCCAGCGGCCTGCAGTTCCCGGAAGGACCCATCGCGCTGCCCGACGGCAGCGTGCTGCTGGTCGAGATCCGCCGCGGCACATTGAGCCGCGTGCTGCCCG
>DAORUQ010000346.1:0-1970 GCA_035433265.1 Pseudomonadales bacterium
CACCGCTCATGGGGCGGAAGCTGCGGATCGCGGACAGGAACATGGTGTCGTAGAAGGCGGCCAGCGAGGCATTCGCGGTGCGGCCCTCGAACACGTAGGCATAGGGGCCGAAATACAGCACCGCGATGCGCCGTCCCGGCGCGCCGGCGGCGCCCGGATACAGCGCCGTATAGCCCTTGACCTCCCCGTCCGCGATCTCCTCGCCGCCCTTGGCGCCCTGCAGGTTCAGCATGCCGGAGGCAAACTCAGCCGGCGTCATCTCGGGCAGCGCGCGCTTGACCGACATCTGCAGCATCGTGTTGTCGCGCTCGGGACCCGCGAGCACCGTGCTGGCGCGGTTCACGACCTTCCACCCGGTGGGGAACGCCAACGTGAAACCCATCTTGCCGTTGTAGTAGCGGTTGTCGATCACGGCCGCGGCGCGCGGCTGCTCGCTGAATTTCATGCCCTCGGTGACGCGGCGGAACTCGTCGGCATCGATCGCGCGCTGCGCGCCGGGACTCATCTCGCCGGCGGCAGCGATCACTTCCTTCAGGCGTTCGTCGTTGCGCGGGTGCGTGGAGAACACGCCGTGGTAGACCGCGGGCCTGCGACCGGCCTCCTTCGCCCGCAACCGCGAGAAGCTCTCCTGCTCCTTCAGCGCGCCGAGCACCTCGATCATCGCCAGCGGATCGTAGCCGTTGCGGTGCATGAACTTCGCGCCCTCGCGGTCGGCCTCGAGCTCCATGTCGCGACCGTAGCCGCGTACCATCGCGGTGCCCGCGCTGGAAGCCGCGTCCTGCGCCACGCCACCGACCGCGCCGCTGCCGGTGCCGATCGCCGCCAGCACGCCGAGCGCGAGCGAGGCCACCGAGCTGGTCTTGGCCATCACGTCCTGGCGCGAGGCGTGGCGCTCGGTGATGTGGGCGATCTCGTGCGCGAGCACGGCGGCCAGCTCGGCCTCGGACTGCAGGTAGGCGAGCAGGCCGCGGTTGATGTAGACGTAGCCGCCCGGGGTCGCGAAGGCGTTGATGTCCGGACTGTCGAGCACGGTGAATGTGTATTCAAGGCCGGGCCGGTCGCTGTCGCGCGCCAGTTGCTGGCCGATCCGCCCGACGTAGTCGGCGACCGCCGCGTTGGCGTACACCGGCATCTTCGCGAGGATCTCCTGGTGCATCTCGCGGCCGATCTCGAGCTCCTTCTTCTCGGACATCGCCATACCGGCACCCGGCGCCAGCCACAGCAGCGCCAGCGCGGCAATGCAGAGCCGGCGCAGGCTCATGCGGGCGAGAAGAGCTTCTTCAGCTGCGCGGAGAGCCCCTCGCAGGCAGCGGCGCGCACGCGCGCGATGATCGGCACCGGCACGATCACGGCCGGCATGTAGGAGGTGCCCGCCGACTCGGTGCTTATGGTGGCGATGGATTGCGACAGGCGCAGATCCCACACGCTGGCCTCGTACTTCGACTCGTCGTCCCAGGTGCCAAAACCGATGCAGCCGGCGCCTCCGGGGCCCACGGCGCAGGAAATCGAGCCCGCCTTGTCGACGGTCTCGGTGCGCCCGTCGACCCACACGATGTAGCGCAGGTTCAGTTCGCGCATGCGCGTGGCGAAGGCCGGCATCTGCAGCAGCGCCTCGAAGCGCTTGAGGCTCATCGGCGCGGTGCGCGGCTCGAACCAGGGGTAGAAGCTGTTCATGAACTCGAGCTCGGGCACCACCGCGGCGCCGGTGGACGCGACACCGCGTCCCACGCAGCGCACGAACTCGGGCTCGGTCTCGTACTCGCTGTTGTGGCGACGTCCCAGCACCACCACCTTCTCGCCGCTGCCCACGGCCGCGGACTCGACCCGGCTCTCGTCGATGCGGGTCGTGGTGCAGGCCGCGCCGAGCGCCACGCACAGCGCCACCGCCAGCCAGCGCAGCCGTACCGCAACACTCCTCATGGGCGACTCCCCTGCTCCTCGCTCATGGTCACATCATAAGACCGGAACGG
>DAORUQ010000347.1:0-1969 GCA_035433265.1 Pseudomonadales bacterium
CGCACCGGGTTGTAGGGGCCGGCGCGCGTGGCTCCGCCGTCCTCGGGGATCACGTCGGTGCCGTAGAGCGCGTCGTAGAGACTGCCCCAGCGCGCGTTCGCCGCGTTCAGCGCGTAGCGCGCGTTCATCACCGGCACCACCAGCTGCGGTCCGGCCAGCGTGGCGATCTCGGCATCGACGTTCTGCGTGCCGATCGTGAAGTCCTCGCCCTCGGGCAGCAGGTAGCCGATCCCGACCAGGAAGTCGCGGTAGGCGGCGGCATCGAAGGCGGGGTGCGCGCGGTGCCAGGCGTCGATCTGCGCCTGCAGCCCGTCGCGGCGCGCCAGCACGGCGCCGTTGCGCGGCGCGAACTCGCGCACGATGGCGGCGAAGCCGCGCCAGAGAGCGTCGGCATCGATGCCGGTGCCGGGCAGGATCTCGTCGACCACCAGATCGTGCAGGGGCTGGGCGATCTGCAGGCCGTGCCGGTTGATGCGTGTGTTCATCTGGGGGCTCCTCTGGTGCGGTGTGCGGTTTCGCGGCGGGGCAGGCGGCGGATTCTAGGTCCTCGCTCCCGGCGCGACAGGGTTATGCAGATGATTCCCGGTATTCACAAGATGAATGCATTGTTCAGGCTGCCGTGTCGCCGTCGATCTCGCGCGCGACCTCGCCGATCAGGCGCCGCATCCACTGGTGTCCGGGATTGCGCTGCAGCAGCGGGCTCCAGGCCATTTTCAGCTCGAACGGCGGAATCTCGAAGGGCGGCGGCTTGATCGCGACGCGCGGGTTGTCGCGCATCAGCAGCGCGAGCTTGCTCGGCACCGTGACCACCAGGTGCTTCTGCGTCGCCAGCAGCACCGCCACCTGGTAGTGGCGGGTGAATACCGTGATGCGGCGCTTGCGCCCGAGCCGCGCCAGCGCCTCGTCCACCCAGCCGAGATCCTGCGCGGCGCTGGGATCCACGCCCACGCCCACGCCCATGCCGGTCTTGCTGACCCAGACATGCTGGGCATGCAAGTAGGATTCGAGGTCGAAACCGCCCGCGAGCAACGGGTTGTCCACGCTCAGCAGGCAGGAAAAACTGTCCTGCCAGACGGTGTTCTGGTGGAAAGACTGCGGCATCGAGTCGAAGCGGTTGATCACCATGTCGACCTTGCCCTGCTCGACATTCAGGTAGCTCACGTCACTCGGTGTCATGATGTCGAGCGCGATGTCGGGGGCCTCGCGCTGCAGGCGCTCCAGCACCGCGGGGATCAGCGTGGATTCCGCGTAGTCGCTGGCCATGATGCGGAACACGCGCGTGGAGCGCGCGGCATCGAAGGGCTTCTTGGGCTGCACCGCGCGCTCGACCGCCGCCAGCACGCTGCGCACCACGGGCTGCAGTTCCAGTGCCCGCTCGGTGGGTGTCATGCCCTCGCTGGTGCGCACCAGCAGGGGGTCGTCGAAGAGTTCGCGCAGCCGGCGCAGCCCGTTGCTCATCGCGGGCTGGGTGATGCCGAGATAGCTGGCCGCTCGCGTGACGTTGCGTTCCCGCAGCAGCACGTCGAGATATACGAGCAGGTTGAGGTCTATTCGTCCTATATTCATCGTCGGAATGGCGGAGATAGGAATGATAAATTGGATAGATTATCCCGCCATCCCTAGAATCCGTCCACCTTCACGACACCTCCGGGCGAACCCCGGGGCCAACCACACCCAAGGGAGCATCCCATGAGCATCCATACCTCCACCCGTGCCGAGCAGATCGCACTCCTCGAGAAGGACTGGGCCGAGAACCCGCGCTGGAAGGGCGTCAAGCGCGGCTACAGCGCCGCCGATGTGGTGCGTCTGCGCGGCTCGGTGAAGGTCGAGCACACGCTCGCGACCCGCGGTGCCGAGAAGCTCTGGAACCTCGTGAACACCGAGCCGTTCGTCAACACGCTCGGCGCGCTGACGGGCAACCAGGCGATGCAGCAGGTCAAGGCCGGGCTGAAGGCGATCTACCTGTCGG
>DAORUQ010000348.1:0-1961 GCA_035433265.1 Pseudomonadales bacterium
ACCTACACGGGCCGGTACACCCACGCATGTTTCGGCGCGTGCTCGGCGCTGCCGTACTCTATCACCTGCACGTCGAACCAGATCGGCAGGATGTAGCGGAAGTAGAAGGCGTGCGTGACCACGTCGCCGATGACGAGATCCTCGTACTCCTTGATCTGCACGCGCGGATCGCGCGCCTGCCATTCCTTGCACAGCGCGAGCTTCGCGTCGACCTCGGCACGGCTGTCGAGCAGGAAGCCGAGGTGGTCGTAACCCGGCGAGCGCAGCGGCTCGTCCTGCTCCATCAGCAGGATGAAGTGGCTGGTCTCGGGATCGCTCTGCAACAGCAGTCCGGTCTGGTCGAACAGCGGCACGTCGATCGCGCCAAAGCCGAAGACCTGCCCGTAGAAGCCCGTGATCGCCTCGCGCTCGTGCGTGAGCGCGCCCTTGGGCAGCGTCAGTTCCATGTGGTTGAAGCGCAGCGGCATCGGAACGGTTCCTCGTGTTTTACTGGTGCGCCGCAGTGTACGCGCAATGCCGCGCGCACTGGATGGCGATTCGTTAACGCGCCCGGCGCTCCCGCGCCGCGAGCCGGGCGGCGGCATCGGCGCACACGCGAATGCGGCCGGCCTCGTCGAGCGCGGACCAGCCGCAGATCTCGGTGATCGTGCGTCCGCAGCCCATGCAGACGTCGCGTTCATCCAGCGTGCACTGGCGCCGGCACGGCGAGGTAGCGCGCGCCGCCCGGCACGCGTCATTGTCTTCGTTCATCGTCGCCCCCTTTTTCCCTGGCGGACTTTATACGCTGCGGCGGGCGACGCAAGGCCGTGCTTGCGGCGCCCGGAGGATGCGCGCAATACTTCACCGCGAACCGTCCGGAACAACACGCCCTGATGAACCAACTCAAAGTCGGACTGCTCGGTGGCGGCTCGTGGGGCACCACGGTGGCCTCGCTGGTCGCGCGCAACGCGCCGGCGGTGCTGTGGGCGCGCGATCCCGCGACCGTTGCGGAGATCAACGCGCGGCATACCAATGCCAAATACCTTCCGGGCGCGAAGCTGCACGAGAATCTGCGCGCGAGCGTCGACATCGCCGAGGCGAGCGCCGAGGTCGACGTGGTCGTGGTCGGCGTGCCCTCGCAGGGATTCCGCGGTGCACTCGAGGCGATCCGCGCGCACATCCGCCCCTGGGTGCCGGTGATCAGCCTCACCAAGGGGCTCGAGGCCGGCAGCGGCAAGCGCATGACCGAGATCATCGCCGAAGTGCTGCCGGGGCACCCGGCCGGCGTCCTGACGGGGCCGAACCTAGCCCGCGAGGTGATGTCGGGTTTCGCCGCCGCCAGCGTGATCGCGATGGAGGACCAGACCATCAACCGCGCGCTGCAGCAGCTGTTCAGCAGCGGGCTTTTCCGCGTTTACACCAACGACGACGTGATCGGTTGCGAACTGGGCGGCGTGCTGAAGAACGTCATCGCCATCGCGGTCGGCATGGGCGACGGCCAGGGCGCGGGCGACAACACGCGCGCGGCCCTGATCTGCCGCGGGCTGGCGGAAATCACGCGGCTTGGCGTCGCGATGGGCGGCAAGCCCGCGACCTTTGCCGGTCTCGCGGGCGTGGGCGACCTGGTGGCAACCTGCACCAGCGCGCAGAGCCGCAACCGTCACGTCGGCGTGGAACTCGGCAAGGGCCGCCACATCGACGAAATCATAGCCGGCATGTTCATGGTCGCCGAGGGCGTGAAGAGCGCGCCGGTGGTTATGGAACTGGCGCAACACCACAACGTCGACATGCCGCTGGTACGCGAGGTCTTCGACGTGGTGCAGGGCCGCGCCAATGCGCGCCGCGCCTTCCGCGGGCTGCTGCGCATCGCGGCCGGCGCGGAATCCGAAGCCGGCTGATGCGCGTTCGGCTTCAGCCGGGCAACCGTGGGTCCGGATTCATCCGGACAATCGCAGGCCCGGATTCTTTCGGGCATCGTCCGG
>DAORUQ010000349.1:0-1922 GCA_035433265.1 Pseudomonadales bacterium
CCGATCTTCGCCGATTCGCGGGGTAGATGAGGGTCAAGTCGTTGATTTGTCATGAACGCACCCCCTTAGGTCTGCACTACAGGGCGGTTGCGGCCTCAGCGGCGGTAATCCGCGGCTTGGGCTGCGCGGGCAAGGTCAGTTCGAGCCGCTCGAGCAGCAGCGCGAGCTCGCGCTCCGGCTCGGTGTAGCGCGAGAGGATCAACTCGCGCCCGTCGGTGGTCGGCAGGTGCACGTCGACCATCTGCATCGCCGCGAACTTCTCGAGCGCGCTTCTCGCCGTCAGTCCGGGCGCCAGCGCGTGCAGGGTTCGCCCGAGCGTCACGTACAGGCAGTACGCGAGGAAGGAGAGAAACACGTGCGCCTCGATCCGCGAGGGGTGCTGGTGGTAGATCGGGCGGATCGCCAGATCGCTCTTCAGCGTTCGGAACGCCTCCTCGACCCGCACCAGCTGCAGGTAGTACTCCCACAGCTTCACCGGATCGGTCTCGGTGAGGTTGGTGCGCAGGAGATAGCGGCCTTCGCGCCGCCGAACCTGCCTGAGCTTCGCGCGGTTCAGCCGGTAGGTAAACGAGGCGGCGTTCGCCTGCACGCTGAGGTCGATCAACCGCCACGCCGCGGGCGCCTTCGATTGCGCATGACCGAGCTTCATCAACAACGCATCGCGTGTCAGGTCCATCTCGCGCAGCGCGGCCAGGCGCGCCCACAACCACTTCAGGAGCCGCTGACGCATCGAGCGTTCTTTGGCGATCCGGTCGCGGCTCTCGGCGTACACGTAGAGTTCACCGTCCTCGGGCAAGAGCTTGACCTTGACGCCCTCGCGCGCCTGGCACCACGGCTTGGTGACGAGCGCGGACTCGAGGCGGTTCAGCCGTCCCTTGGGCGTGCCGACCAGATACTGCACCGGCGGATCCGAGGCACGCATCTGCTCGAGCACTGCTTCGGTCGGAATGCCGCGGTCCATGCACCAGATGCGCTGCGCCTTGCCATACTGCTGCTCGATCTGCGCGAGAAACCCCTTCAGCGTCGTGGAATCGGCCGTGTTGCCCGGCAGCACTTCGTAGGCGATCGGTAGCCCCTCCGGCGTGACGATCAGCGCAATCACGATCTGCACGCAATCGGGGCGATGATCACGGCTATAGCCGTGCCGGCGCGGGTCCGCATCGTCCAGGGGCGGATCGGACTCGAAGTAGGTCGAGGTCAGATCGTACAGCAGCACCTCGTAGCGGGCATTGAACAGGTCACGCCAGCGGTGCGTCAGATGATCGAACAGCGCCGTCTTGTGCGCGAGCAACCGGTCGTGCACGCGGTAGAGAACGTGGGGGTCAACGAGTCCGTCGTCGCTGCCCAGCAGGTCGGCCAGCGCGGTGCGCCCGTACCACTCCCGATGCAACCGCCACTCGCTGCCTGGGCTGATCAGCCGGTACGCGGCCAGCACCAGCACCGCCAGGTCCCAGCGCGTGCCCTTGCGCGAGCGCGGCAGCCGCTCGGCGAAAAACACGTCGAGATCGAGCCGCTGCCACAGCGTCAACGCCAGCCAGCATGCGCCCCACTGCCGCGGGCGCTTCAGGCGCATCGCCGACACGCGGATCGTCACGATCGACGCATCCGCCAACAGCCCCTCGATCCGATCCTCCGGGAACAACGCCACGGTGCGCGGCGCCTCGGCCCCGTCCTCAACTACCTCGATCGAGCGGCGCCACGCCCGTTCCTGGCTCGAGTTGATCTCGCCCAGATACAAGACGTGCCGCTGCACCACGCGCCCACCGGCCACACGCCGGTTCTCCACCACGCTGTAGTAGCGGTGAACCTTGCCGTCCTTCTTGCGGGATGTCGCGCGCAGAAACATCGCGACTCGCCATTATCCGCATGTCCACGACGTGCGCCACTGGAAGGTCTTCACTACAGCCACTTCCGCCGGCTCC
>DAORUQ010000350.1:0-1920 GCA_035433265.1 Pseudomonadales bacterium
TATGCGGTGCTGGTCGTCAATCCCTATTACCGCCAGCAGCGCGCGCCGGTGATTCCCGACGGCGCCACCTTTGCCGAGCAGTCGACGCGCGATGTCGTCATGCCGCTGTACCAGTCGCTGGATGCACGCACGCACGTGACCGACGCGAAGGCCTTCGTGGCGTGGCTCGACGCCCAGGCCCCGGTGGATAGCAGGCGCAAGCTCGGCACCATGGGCTACTGCATGGGGGGGCCGATCACGATGCGCACCGCGGCCGCGCTGCCCGAACGCATCGGCGCTGGCGCCTCCTTCCACGGTGGCGGCCTGGTCACCGATCAGCCCGACAGCCCGCACCTGCTGGTGCCGCGGATGAAGGCGCGCTACCTGATCGCGATTGCCGAGAACGACGATGCGCGCGAACCGCAGGCGAAAGACGTGCTGCGGGAGGCCTTCGCCGCGGCCGCGCTGCCGGCCGAGATCGAGGTTTACGCCGGCGCGATGCACGGCTGGTGCCCGCCGGACTCCGCGGTCTACAACGAAGCGCAGGCGGAGAGGGCCTGGAGCCGGCTGCTGGCGGTGTTCGGGGAGGCGTTGGCCTGACGCCCGACGTGCCGGCCGCACTCCAGGCGGCCCTTACGGCGCCTCGGTTTTCACCGCCTGGCTGATGTTTCCCGGCCGGCGCAACATCTTGTCGATGTCGCCGATGTGCATGGCCTCTTCGGCGATTTTCTGCCGGGCGTACTCTTCCAGCGTGACGGAGCCGGCGGCTTCGGCGAGCGCCAGGAGTTCCTTGTACAGGTCGACGCCCTGGATCTCGAAATCCATCGATTCGCGCAGCATTTCCCGCAGGTCGTGCTGGTGGGTCTCCAGCAGCGGGCCGATGCCGAGCGATGGGTATCCGCCCGCCAGCGTGATCATCTCGCCGGCCTCGACCGCATGCGTCAGCGTCTCGTTGGCCGCGCTGCGGAACCAGTTCACCACGGGAATGCGGCTGAAGCCGAAGACCATGAACGAGTAGTGGGTGTAGCGCACCACGCCCGCCATCTCGTGCTCGAGGATCTGGTTGAGCTTGGCGATTATCGGTTCCTTGCCGGGCATGTCGGTTTTCATCATTCACCTCCCGTTGCCTGTTGGTGCTTGCCCCGGGTCGACGATACTCCTGCGATGGGGGCAGTGGAACAACAAGGCCCGGTTCGAGGCATCGCGGCGGGATTCGCATATAATCCGCGGCCGCGGACGTCGCGACCACCAGGTTCCAGCCCAGAGAGGTAAAGATGGCAATCAGGACCCGCATTACCGAAATGCTCGGCATCGAGCACCCCATAGTCCAGGGCGGCATGATGCACGTGGGCTATGCCGAGCTCGCCAGCGCCGTCTCCAACGCGGGTGGCCTCGGTATCATCACCGCGCTGACGCAGCCGACTCCGGCCGCGCTGAGCGCGGAGATCGAGCGTTGTCGCGCAATGACGTCCAGGCCCTTCGCGGTCAACGTGACCGTGCTGCCATCCGTCACGCCGCCCGACTACAAGGCCTTTGCGCAGACGATCATCGACGCCGGCGTCAAGATCGTCGAGACCGCCGGCACGCAGGAAGTGCGCGAACTGTGGGCGATGATGAAGCCACACGGCATCACGATCATGCACAAGTGCACCGCGGTGCGTCACGCGCTCTCGGCCGAGCGGGCGGGCTGCGACATCATCTCGATCGACGGCTTCGAGTGCGCCGGTCATCCCGGCGAGGACGATATTCCCGGACTGATCCTCATCCCGGCGGCGGCGGACCGGGTGAAGCTCCCGCTGCTCGCATCGGGTGGATTCGGTGACGGGCGCGGGCTCGCGGCGGCGCTGGCGCTGGGCGCGGAGGGGATCAACATGGGTACGCGCTTCTGCGCCACGCAGGAGGCACCGATCCACACCAACGTGAAGCAGAAGTATGTCGAGA
>DAORUQ010000351.1:0-1919 GCA_035433265.1 Pseudomonadales bacterium
CGAGCTCCGCCGGTGCCATCTTCCCGAGCTGGACGTAGACCATGGCGAGACGGTGATTGCCGGCAAGCCGGGGGCGGTGGCGTTCGAAGAAATCCCAGTACAACGCGTTGAAGGGGCAGGCCATGGCGCCGGTGCGCGCCTTGCGGTCGTACGGACAGCCCTTGCAGTAATCGCCCATGCGGTCGAGGTAGGCCGCGCTGGACACGTAGGGCTTGGTCGCCATGCGGCCGCCGTCGGCGAACTGGCTCATGCCGAGCGTGTTCGGCAACTCCACCCACTCGAAGGCATCGATGTAGACGCCGAGGTACCAGCGATGCAGGGCCTGCGGATCGAGCCCGGCGAGCAGCGCGAAGTTGCCGATCACCATCAGGCGCTGGATATGGTGCGCATAGGCCTCATCGAGCGACTGGCCGATCGCGTGCGCCACGCAGCGCATGCGGGTGCGACCGCTCCAGAACCACGCCGGCAAGGGCAGCGCGTGCCCCAGCACGTTCTGCTCGGCGTAGCCCGGCATACCCGCCCAGTAGACGCCGCGCACGTATTCGCGCCAGCCCAGGACCTGGCGGATGAAGCCCTCGGCGGCCGCGAGCGGCACCCTGCCCTCGCGCCACGCGGCCTCGGCACGCGCGATCACCTCGCGCGGATGCAGCATCTTCACGTTCAGCGCGAACGAGAGCAGCGAGTGGAACAGCCGCCACGCCTGCCGCGCGAGCGCGTCCTGGTAGTCACCGAAATGCGGCAGCGCCTCGGCGACGAAGGCATCGAGCTCGGCGAGCGCCTCTGCACGGTCGAGCGGCCAGCGGAAATCATGTTCGCGCGGCGCGCCGAAACTCTTGACCCCGGCCGCCTCGATCTGTCGCCACAGCGCGGCGTGATCGTGCGTGCGGCGGCGATCGCGCGGCTCGGACGGCGCGCCGCGCCAGGGCTTGCGGTTGTCGCGATCAAAGTTCCACTGCCCGCCGGCCGGCTTGCCGGCCGCGTCCAGCAGCACGCCGTGGCGCACGCGCATATGGCGGTAGAAGCGTTCCATCAGCCACTGGCCGCGCCCGGCAAAGAGCGCCGCGGCCTCCTCGCGCGCGCCGAGAAAGTGCTCGCTGTCGACCATGCGCGCGGGAATCGGCAGGCCCGCCGCGTAGTCGGCGAGCCGGCGGTCGAGCCGCCACTCGTCGGGCGCCTGGTACTCGAAGCGGGCGATACGATGCTGCACGCGCAGCGCATCGAGGTTGGCGCACAGCGACTGCCGGTTGCCGGCATCATCGATCGCGAAGTAGTGCACGCGGTGCCCGGCATCGCGCAACGCGCGCGCGAAGGCGCGCATCGCGGCGAAAATCGCGATGATCTTCTGCGCGTGGTGCAGCACGTAGTCGGTCTCCTCGCGGATCTCCATCATGACGTGCAGCACGTCGGGATCCGGCGTGGCGAACCAGCTGTGGCAGGGGTTCAGCTGGTCGCCGAGTACCAGGCGCAGCGTCGTCATGGGGCAGCCAGCATCGCCGCGGCGAGCGCGCGCCCGCTGAGCCAGGCGCCTTCGACCTTGCCGCCGTTCAGCCAGTCGCCGCAGAGCCCGATACCGAGCGCGGCGTCCAGCACGTGACCTCGGTCGATCGCCGGCTCCGTGTCGGCGTAACGCCAGCGATGCGCGCTCCAGCTGTCGGGTGTGCGCGCACCGAACGCGGCGAAGGCCTCGAGCAGCGCGGCGGCCACCGCCTCCGGGGCCTTTTCGAGCCGCTCCTCGCTCCACGCGGCACAGGCGTGCAGCAGCCACGTGTCCGGCGCGTGGCGGCCCGGCTTGCTGCTGTCGCGCGCCACCCAGCGCAGCGGCCCGCTGTTGACGAAGGCGGCATCGAAGGGCAAGGCCAGCGGCTCGGCGTAGCGCAGCATCAGCGCCCAGCAGGCGCGCATGCGGGCGCCGGCCGCGA
>DAORUQ010000352.1:0-1877 GCA_035433265.1 Pseudomonadales bacterium
TCAACGAACTCGCGCGCACGGGCGTGACGATCTTCGGCCTCAACTACAAGGACGACTCCGCGGCGGCGCGGCGCTGGATCGAGACCCGGGGCGATCCGTACCGGCTCAACATCGTCGACGACAGCGGCCGGCTCGGCATCGATCTCGGTGTGACCGGCGCGCCGGAGACCTATCTGATCGACGCCGCCGGCATCGTGCGCCTGCGCTACCAGGGGCCGCTCGATGCGCGCGTCTGGCGCGAGCAGTTCGAACCGCTGATCGCGCGGCTCGGCGCCGGGGCCACGCCATGAGGCGCGTGTTGCTGCTGCTCGTGCTGCTCGGCGGTCCGCTGCACGCCGCCGTGGAGACCTTCGATTTCGCCACCGAGGAGCAGCGCCAGCGCTACCTCGAATTCGCGCAGGAGCTGCGCTGTCCCAAGTGCCAGAACCAGAACCTCGCCGATTCCAACGCGCCGATCGCCGAGGACCTGCGCCTCGAACTGCACCGGCTGCTGCTGGAGGGCAAGAGCGATGCGGAGATCGTCGATTTCATGGTCACGCGCTACGGCGAGTACGTGCTGTACGAACCGCGGCTGGAAGCGAAGACCGCGCTGCTGTGGGGCGCGCCGGTGCTGATGCTCGGTGTAGGCCTGCTCGTGCTGGCAGGCATCGTGCGGCGTGCGCGCCGTGCCGGTCTCGCGCGCGCGGCGGCGCTCAGCGACGCCGAGCGCCGGCGCCTCCAAGAACTCCTGGATGAGGACGCAAGGCAGCGATGAGCATGTTCTGGACGGCAATCGCCCTGCTCGGTGTGCTGGCGGGATTACTGGTGCTGGTGCCGCTGCGCCGTGCGGCGCGACCCGCGGGTGCGGGCGCGGCGGCCGATGCGCGCCGCGCGCAAAACCTTGCCGCCTACCGCCAGCAGCTCGCGGAGCTCGAGGCCGCTCGCGCCGGCGGCGCGCTCGATGACGGACAGTTTGCCGCCGCGCGCCTGGAACTCGACCGCCGCGTGCTGGAAGACACCGCCGCCCCCGCAGGCGTCGGGGCGCGCAGCGGCAGCGGCAGCGGCCGCCCGGCGCTGCTCGCGTGCGCGCTCGCCGTGCCGCTGCTGGCGCTGGGGCTGTATCGCCACCTTGGCGCAACCCCCGAGATCGAGCTGGCCGCCCTGATCGCGCAGCTCGAGCAGGAAATGCCGGCGGCGCAGCGCGCCGAACTCCTTTCCCGGTTGCAACCGAGGCTGGAGGCGCAGGTGCGCCGCGCCGATCCCGACGGCGACTACCGCTTCCTGCTGGCGCGCCTCTACACCGCCGAGGAACGCTACCCGCAGGCGGCGGCGCTCTACGCGGAGCTGGTCGATCTCTACCCGGAGGATGCGGCAATGATCGCGCAGTCCGCGCAGGCGCTGTATCTCGCGGGCGGGCGCAAGCTCACGCCCGCGGTGCAGGCACTGGTCGATCGCGCCTTCGCCATCGACCCGGCACAGGTCACGCTGCTCGGTCTGGTCGGCATGGACCGCTTCCAGGCCGGCGATTACCGCGGCGCGCTCGATTACTGGCAGAGGCTGCTCGATCACCTGCCGCCCGGCGCCCCCGATGCCGGCGTGATCCGTGACGGCATCGCGATGGCACGCTCGCGCCTCGGCGAAAGCGCCGGCCCGGCGCCGGGCGCGCCGGTCCCCGACAGCGGTGCGCCGCCGGCCGCCTCCGGTCCGCGCCTGCAGGTGGCCGTGAGCCTCGCGCCGGGGCTGGAGCTGCGCCCCGGGGATACCGTGTTCGTGTTCGCGCGCGCCGTCGGCGGCCCGCCGATGCCGTTGGCCGTGGCGCGTTTTCCGGCCACGGAACTGCCGCGCGCCGTGGAGCTGAGCGATGCGATGGCCATGGCGCCGGGGATGAAGCTGTCGAG
>DAORUQ010000353.1:0-1866 GCA_035433265.1 Pseudomonadales bacterium
CGGCGCCGTGATGGAGCGCCCCGCCGAGATCGCGTCGGCGATCGGCGCGCGCGAATTGCACGACGGGCTGGCACTGTGGGGGCGCATCGACGCGCCCTGGCTCGCCGAGGTCGGGCCCGACCGGCTGGCGGCGGCCTGCCGTCCGCTGCGCGACCTGGAGCCGCGCCTGATCCTCGGCAGTCACCTGCCGCCGGCGGCGGGTCTCGACGATGCGCTGTACGCCGGCCTGGAGGCCGCGCGCGAGGCTGCGCCGTTCGTGGGCCCGGACCAGGCTGCGTTGGAGCTGGCTTCGAGCGGGGCGTATGCGTGATCCGCAGCGCCCGGGCTGGCCCGGTGACGCCTTCCAGAGGACCCCGGGCCGCCCGCAACCGGAAATGCGCAACGGGCTCGAAGCGGTGCCGTGAAGTGCTTCATCCGCAATTGCCGCCGCTGCAGCAGTTGCCGCTGTCGGGGTGCACCTTGACGATCGACGAGCCGCTCCAGCGCGCCAGTTCGGCGCGCGTGGGATAGCGTCCCGCGAGCGCCTGCTTGCCGTCGATCAGGACCAGCGGCAGCGCATCGGCGCCCACGGTGTCGATGTAGGCCTTGACCTGCGCATCGCGCATGAACTCGGGAGCGTCGCTGGCGAACTCGTAGTGCTCGATGTTTGCGCCCTGCTCGCGGGCGCGAGCGATTTCCGCCATCGCGTCGAGACGGTTCCGGACATTGCGTCCAGCTTCCGAACGTGCCGACTCGAAGATCTGGATACGGGTCATCGTGGTACTCCCCGGAACGGGCAGAAGGGGAAATTCTCGCCCAACCTGTGGCGGGGCGGAATGATCGCGGTCAACTGCTGGAGGCGTTTGCTGACTCGGCGCCGACTGCTCGCACGATCGGCTGCAGAGCGGGACGATGCAGTCGCGTACGACGTCGACGCGGTGCCGTGAAGTGCCCCCACCGGGCCCGCTCGGCCAACGGCCCCTCGACCCCCGCGATCAAGCTCCGCGAAACCGTCGCGGTTCGCAGCGCGTCGCCGGCCGGCAACGCCGCCTCGTCCGCGCTCACCCCCACGCCGTCGATCCAGACCCCCACCTCCGCCGGCCCCGCGCCGCCCGGTTCGTAGCGCAGCTCCACCCACGCCTCGCTGCGCGCCTTCTTCGCCGCGATCAGTGCCAGCTCGCGCGCCAGCATCCCGCCGGCCCGGTCCACCTTGTTGAAGTCCTTGCCCGACCACGCACCGCCGCCGATCGGCACCGTCGGCCCGTAGGCGTCGATCACCAGCTTCTTGCCGGTCGTGCCGTTGTCGCCATTCGGCCCGCCCGCGACGAACATGCCGGCGCCGTTCAGCACCAGCTCCGGCAGTTCCTTCCCCGCGCAGGCGCGCGCGACCGCGTCCTCGGCGATCCGTCGCAGCAGCAGCCAGTCCGATCCCTCGTGGTGGTTCAGCGAGATCGACACCCGATGCGGCTGCCACGCGCGCCCGTCGGTGCGCACCTGCGCCAGCACCTTGCCATCCGGTCCGACCTGCCCCGCGCCGCGCTGGGATCTCAGCCGGAACAGTTCGCGCCCGATGCGGTTCGCCAGCCAGTGCGCGGGCGGCAGGTGGTTCGTGTCCGTCATTGTGTTCGCGTAGCCCACGCAGATTGCCTGGTCGTCGGACAGGTGCCGTTGCTCGCGTTCGCCGGGCTCGAACTCGCCGAAGCACAGCGCGGTGTCGATGAGGAGGTTCTCCGGCCGCGGGCCCCACACGTGGCGGGCGGCGTCTTCCCCGTAGCCGGCCTCGGCGTAGGCGCGGCGCACCAGCGCCGCTACGTCGAGCGCGTCGAGCACCTCGCGGTGCGCGGCGATGCGGCCGGTGACGAACACGCGCTCGAACACGCAGGCGAT
>DAORUQ010000354.1:0-1863 GCA_035433265.1 Pseudomonadales bacterium
CAACGGTCTCCGCCTGCCTCGATGCGCTCGCACAGGCCGATGCCCTGCTCTGTGTCGGCACCTCGCTGATGGTGTACTCGGGATTCCGCTTCTGCCGCCACGCCGCCGCGCGCGGTCAACCGGTCGCCGCGCTCAACCTGGGCCGCACGCGCGCCGACGACCTGCTCACCCTGAAGATTGCCGCGCCCTGCGACGCGGTGCTGACGGCGCTGCTCGGGGAACTGCCGGTTCAGCCGGAAGTGCCGAAGGCGCTCCAGAGGTCGGAGCCGCCGAGCAGCACCTCGACGATGCCCTGAAGCCCGTCACGGTCCTCCTCGCCGAAGCGGTCGACCTCCGGACTGTCGAGGTCGAGTACGCCCAGCACCTCGCCCTGCCAGATCAGCGGGATCACCAGCTCCGAGCGCGAGCGCGCATCACAGGCGATGTGCACGGGAAACTCGTGCACGTCCGGCACGATGATGCAGTCGGCGAGCTGCGCGGCCGTGCCGCACACGCCCTCGCCCCACGCAATGCGCGTGCAGGCGGGCATGCCCTGGAACGGGCCCAGCACCAGTTCGCCGTCGCGCGCGAAGTAGAAACCCGCCCAGTTGAGGCGCTCGAGCCCGGCCATCAGCAGCGCGCTGCAGTTGGCGCAATTGGCGATGAAATCCTGTTCGTCCTCGATCAGTCCGGCGAGCTGCTGCGCCAGGCCCTGGTAAAAACCGTTCACGGCCTGCTCACCCCTTGCACCACGCCGCACACGGCACCGGTCAGGATATCCGCCGCGCCCGCGCCGCAGGCGAACACCATGCGCATCGCGTTCGTCACCGACACCTCCGGCAGCAGCCGCACGCACTCCGGCGGCAGGTGGTACACGAAGCCCTGCGTGGGCACCGGCGCGGTCGGCACGTAGACCGTCAGCGTGCCGTCATCGTGGCGCGCGGTCACGATGGCCAGCTGGCGCGCCGGCGAGTGTGGCCCGTGGATGGCAACCAGCGCCACTTCGCCGCGCAGCGCGTCGCGCTCGGCCGATCCCAGCAATTGCCCCACCGTGTCGCGTACCGCCCGATAGCCGGGCGCGAGCCGCCCGAGCAGCGCGTCGAGTCGATCATGCAGCAGCGCGCCGAAGCGCGTGCGCACCGCGAGTCCGGTAACGAAACACAGGGCCACCAGCAGCGCCACCACCGCGAGCAGCGGCAGTGGCGTGCCGCTGCCCAGATGCGCGCCGAGCGCATCGGCCAGCGGCGCGGTGAAGTTCGCGAGCAGGCCGATGAGCCAGCGCGCAAGCGCCACGAACAGCACCAGCGGCAGGATCACCGCCAGCCCGCCCAGCACGGTCAGCATCACGAAGGAACGCAATCGGCTCATCGAATCGTCCGGCAGCAACAGGAACACAGCGCGCGATTGTAACCGCCCGGCGTTTGTCGCGCGCGCGGGCATCACCGATAATCGGGCGCAACCAACGCAGGAGACGATTTGCCATGCCCAGCATTTTTACCCGCATCATCGACGGCGAGCTGCCCGGCCATTTCGTGTGGAAGGACGACCAGGCCGTCGCCTTCATGACCATCCAGCCCATACGCCCCGGCCACCTGCTGGTGATCCCGCGTGCCGAGGTCGACCACTGGGACGCCCTGCCTGAGGCCACGAGCATGCACCTGATGCGGGTGTCGCAACGCATTGCCCGTGCGCTGAAGGATGTCTACTCGCCGCTGCGCGTGGGCCTCATGATCGCGGGCCTCGAGGTGCCGCACACTCATCTGCACCTGCTGCCCATCGACGAGATGGGCGATATGTCGTTCATGAAGGCGCACGCCGCCGATGCCGCATCGCTGGCGGCCGAGGCGCAGAAGATACGCGCGGCCTTGCGCGCACACGGACAAC
>DAORUQ010000355.1:0-1860 GCA_035433265.1 Pseudomonadales bacterium
CGCCAGCGCCAGCGGCGAGCCCCCGCGCTCGCGGCGCTCGCGCTCTTCGGTCAGCCGTCGTTCGAATGCCTCGCGGTTGGGCAGCTGGCTCAGGCGGTCGGTCAGCGCAATGCGGCTCTGCTCGGCCACGCGCGCCTCGGCGGTGCGCGAGTGTGACTCCAGCTCCCTGACCCGGTCTTCCAGCGCGGAAACCCGCTGGCCGAATTCCTCCTGGATGCGGTCCTCGCGATTGCGGTAGACGGTCATCGCGCTCGCCATCTGCTCGATGTGGGCACGCGCCTCGCGTTTGAGCTGTTCCACCTCGGTCGCGGTATCGGCGCTCTGGCGCATGCGGGCGATGTTGCGCTCGATTGCCGCGGAGAGTTCCGAGCCGGCGGCGGCACGCTGCTGCGAGAGCACGTGCGCCCCGCTGGCGGCGGCGCCCGCTGCCGCAAGACGCTCGTTCAGCTGCTGCAGGAACTGCCCGAACTCGCCGCGGCTGCGCGCCAGCGCTGCCGCGGCCAGGACCCGCACCGTGTCGAGTGTCGTCACCAGTTCGTCGAGGGGCACGCCGCGCGCGATGCGGGTCTTTGCGGAATCGAACAGGGCGCGGTTCGCGCTGTCGCTGTCCGGTGCCTCGACCGTATCGATCAGGGCATCGAGCGCCTTGTCGGCCGCGGTGCCGATGCGGCCTGTGGCAGGAGCCTCGCGAAGCACTTCCGGCAATGCCTCGGGCGCCGCTGACGCCGGCTGCCCGAACAGCCGCGCGAGCAGGCCGGGACGTCCGGCGGCCTGGCCGCGCAGGGCCTGCAGCACCTCGTCCTGCAAGCCGGCGCAGGCCTGGAGAATCTCCTCGATTCCCCCGGTCCGTTGCAGGCGCTCGTGGGCCTCGCGGCGCAGCGATGCGATGCGCCGCCTGAGCCCGCCGGGCAGTTCCTCGAGCGCCAGCTGCGCGAGCAGCGCATCGACCGCGGCAGCCGCGGCGCTCTCGCTGAGCTTGTTGCGCTCCTCGAGCAGGCGGATGCGCTCGTCGACCACGTCGATCTTGCTCGCGAGCACGGCGGTGGACACGGACCGGCCCTTGCGCAGGAAATCGCGCAACCCGGCCAGCTGCACGTCGAGTTCCTGCTCCTGCCCCTCGCAGGCCAGCGAGATGCGGTTCACGGCGCGCGCGAGCTCGCGCTCGCGCTCCTCGTGCTCGTGCTCCAGGCGTTCCTGGGTCTCCAGCGCGAGGAGGTAGCGCGCTTTCCAGTCGGTATGTCGATCGCTCACTCGATGGTCCCGGAAATAGTGTGGTCACGGATGCCGCCCCTGCGCACCGGGATCCCGAAGACCAGCGTGTAGAGCGCGGGCACCACGAGCAGCGTCAGCACGGTGGCGAAGCCCAGTCCCGCCATCATGGTGATCGACATGTTCACGAAGAACACGTCGCCGAGCAGCGGGACCAGGCCGAGAATGGTGGTGGCGGCCGCCAGCGACACCGGGCGCAGCCGGCTCACCGCAGCGTCCACGACGGCCTCGAATCCGGGCTTGCCCGCGGCGATCTGCTGGTCGATCTCCTCGATCAGCACGATCGCGTTCTTGATCAGCAGTCCCACCAGTGACAGCGCGCCGAGTATCGACATGAAGTCGAACGGCGCCCCGGCCGCGAGCAGGCCCGCGGTGATGCCGATGATCGCCAGCGGCACCGTCAGCCAGATGATCAGGGGCTGGCGCAGCTTCCCGAACAGCAGCACGCTGGTCAGCACCATCGCGAGCAAGCCCAGCGGCAGCGTGCTCTTCAGCCCTGCGCCGGCCTTGCTCGAATCCTCGAACTCGCCGCCCCACGACAGGCTGTAACCGGCTGGCAGCTTCATGGCCTCGATCGGCTCGCGCAGGCGC
>DAORUQ010000356.1:0-1851 GCA_035433265.1 Pseudomonadales bacterium
GCGCGGCGAGCATGCCGCCAGCGCCGAACAGGACCCAGAAGATCGGGGCGTTGGAACGCCTCACGCTGCGAGCCTCGCGACCAGGACATACAGCAGCGCGCTGGCGACCAGTGCCGCGGCCAGGCCGATGCGCGTGATGGTGGCCGCCGCCACGCGCGCGCCGCGCCAGCGGATCGGGGGCAGCGTGCGCGGCATGATCCTGAACCAGGTCCAGGCGTGGTACGCGAACGCCAGCAGCAGCACCGCGTGGAGAGCGAGCGCCGGCGGACTGGCGAGGAAGGCCAGCCACCGCGCCCACGCCGCCTCGCCCTGGCCGAGCCGGAACAGGCCGGCCAGCAGGATCAGCGCATACGCCACCACCGCCAGTGCAGTGGCCTCGTGGACCATGTACTCGACGAACCACGGGTTGCGGCGCCACCAGCCTGCCATCGGCCGCACGTAGGGTCGTCGCGCGCTCACCGCGAGCTCCCCTTGGGCGCGAGGAAGCGCAGGAAGTAGTCCGCGGCGCTCTCGGATTTGTTGAGGTTGACGGCATTGGCCGGGTCGACGTGCTTGGGGCAGACCTCGGAGCAGTAGCCGACCGCGGTGCAGTTGAACACGCCCTCCTCGGCATGCACCAGCGGCATGCGTTGCGCCTTGCCCGCGTCGCGCGAGTCGAGGTTGTAGCGATGCAGCAGGGCCACCGCGGCCGGCCCGATGAAGCGCTCGTCGAGTCCGTACTGCGGACAGGCCGCGTAGCACAGCAGGCAATTGATGCAGGCGCTGAACTGCTCGTATGCCTCGAGCTCGGCCGGGGTCTGCAGGTGCTCGCCGTCGGCAAGGGCGCGCGGCTGCGCGGGAATGATCCAGGGCTTGATGCGCTCGAGCTTGGCCATGAAATCGTCCATGACGATCACGAGGTCGCGCTCGATCGGGAAGTGCGCCAGCGCCTCGACCCGCAGCGGTCCGGGATGGAACTCGCGCAGGAAGGTGTGGCAGGCCAGGCGCGGCACCCCGTTGATCATCATGCCGCAGCTGCCGCAGATCGCCATGCGGCAGGACCAGCGGAACGAGAGCGTGCCGTCGAGCTCGTCCTTGATGTGCTGCAGGCCCTGCAGCACCGACATGTCGTCGGTGAACGGCACTTCGTAGCGCTGCAGCACCGGCTCGGACTCCTGCTCCGGCCGGTAGCGCAGCACGTCGATGGTGATGGTGCGCATGCTGGCGTTCATCCGGCTTGCCCTTGCGGCGCGGCCGCGGCCCTGGCCGCCTCGGACTGTTCCGCGGCAGCGCCGTAGGCGCGCACGGCGGGTGCCAGGCGGGTGATCTTCACGTTGCCATAGTCGATCACGGGGGCATCCGCGCCCGCGTAGCGGGCCAGCGTGTGCTTGAGGAAACCGGCGTCGTCGCGCGCGGTGTAGCCGTCCAGGCGCTGGTGCGCGCCGCGCGACTCGCGCCGGTGCAGCGCGGACACCGCCATCGCCTGCGCCACCTCGAGCTGGTAGCCCAGCTCGATCGCGAGCAGCCAGTCGGTGTTGAACACCCGCGACTTGTCCTCGACGTCGAGGCTGCGGTAACGCTCGCGCAGGCCGGCGAGGGTGTCGCAGGCCTGCTGCATGCCTTCGCCGGTGCGATAGATGCCGCAGCCGCGCTCCATGGCCAGCGCCATTTCGCGCCGCAGGGTCGCGGTCCGTTCGCGGCCGCCGCTGGCCCGCACGATACCGAGCGCGCGCGCCTGCGCGGCATCGGCATGCAGCGCCAGCGCGGCGGCATCCGGTGCCGCGGCGTTGCGCGCGTGGATGGCCGCCTGCTCGCCCGCGACCTTGCCGAACACGCACAGTTCCGCCAGCGAGTTCGATCCCAGCCGGTTGG
>DAORUQ010000357.1:0-1842 GCA_035433265.1 Pseudomonadales bacterium
GGGAGCGACCTTCGGAGCGGGGGCCGGAGCGGGTTTGGCCGCAGGCTGTACAGACGCAGGGGCAGGTTTGGGGGCGGCTTGGGGAGCGGGTTTGGCCGCAGGTTTGGCAAAATTTTCGACCGAAGGACGGGCGGTAATGGCGGTTGGATTGTTTTCGAGTTCGTCGCCGATCGTGAGCAGGGAGTAGAGCTGCATGGCATCGGCGAAGCCGAGATCGTGCTGCAGCACGCCGATCGCCAACCCCCCGATCAGGTTGATCGCGAGGATCAGCACGCCGGCTACCGCATCGCCGCGCACGAACTTGCTGGCACCGTCCATGGCGCCGTAGAAATCGGCCTCCTGCGCGACCTCCTCGCGGCGCCGGCGCGCGTCGTCCTGGTTGATCAGCCCGGCGTTCAGGTCGGCATCGATCGCCATCTGCTTGCCCGGCATCGCGTCCAGGGTGAAACGCGCGCTGACCTCCGAGATGCGCCCGGCGCCCTTGGTGACGACCACGAAGTTGATGATGATCAGGATCAGGAACACCACCAGGCCGACGACGTAGTTGCCGCCGATCACGACCGTGCCGAAGGCCTCGATCACCTTGCCCGCCGCATCGGTCCCGGTGTGGCCCTCGAGCAGCACGACGCGGGTCGAGGCCACGTTGAGCGCCAGGCGCAGCAGCGTCGTCACCAGCAGGATGGTCGGAAACACCGCGAAGTCCAGCGGGCGCAGCGCGTAGACCGCCACCAGCAGTACCACCAGCGACAGCGCGATATTGAACGAGAACAGCGCGTCCAGCAGCAGCGGCGGTATCGGCAGCGTCATCATCGCGAGCACGGTGAGCAGCAGCAACGGAATCCCGAAGCTGCCCCGCGCGAGCACGCGCAGCTGCTGCAGCATGCCCGCGCGACTCATGCGCGCGCTGCCGATTGCCATCTCAGCCGCGGTCGGGCCGGCTGCGCCGGCCGGTGTCGCTGTTCAAATTCTTGACGCTCCTGCGCTGTGATACCCCTTTCAGTGCGAGCACAGCAAGAATCGCTCCAGCTGTGCCCGTACCGGGCTACCCGGCGCGCGCCGCGCCGCCCGGGATGTCCATGCCCTCGGGGATGGGCAACTCGTCCGGCAGCACGGGCGCGGATCCGCGACCGCGACGGTAATTGCGCAGGTGGAACACGTAGGCGAGCACCTGCGCGACGGCGAGGTAGAGGCCCGCCGGGATCTCGGCCTCGATCTCGGTGGTGAACCAGATCGCGCGCGCTAGACGCGGCGAGCTCACCACGGGCACCCCGTGGGCCTCGGCGATCTCGCGGATCTTCAGCGCGACCAGGTCGCTGCCCTTGGCCAGCAGCATGGGCGCGGCGGCGCGACCGGCGTCGTAGCGCAGGGCCACCGCGTAGTGCGTGGGGTTGGTGATCACGACATCGGCCTTCGGCACGGCCGCCATCATGCGGCTGCGCGCGAACTGGCGCTGCAACTGGCGAATGCGGCTCTTGACCTCGGGGCGGCCCTCGGACTCCTTGAGCTCGTCGCGCACCTGCTGCATGGTCATGCGCAGCTTCTGCGCATGGTCGAACAGCTGGAACGGGACGTCGAGCGCCGCGATGAGCAGCGTCGAGGCGCTGAGCGCGAGCCCCGACCAGCCCAGCATCGTCACGGCATGGTGGATCGCCGGTTCCAGCGGCTGCATCGCCATCGCCGCGAGCTCGCCGCGCAGCGTCCACAGCAGCAGCACCGTGATCGTCCCCACCAGCAGCACCTTGGCGATCGCCTTGAGCAACTCGACGAGGGAGCGCACCGAGAACATCCGCTGCAGGCCCCGCACCGGATCCAGGCGCTCGAACTTCGGTGCCAGCGCGCTCG
>DAORUQ010000358.1:0-1836 GCA_035433265.1 Pseudomonadales bacterium
TGCTCGCGGGCCGCACGGTTCATCTCCTGCCGGACGACCTGGGCGTCGAGGCGCTTTCCGGCGCGTTTCAGGATGCCGCCAACAACTACAGCCTGGTCAAGATAACTCCCGCGCACTTGCAGGTCCTGCAGCTTGCGCTGTCGGCAGACCAGGCAGCGAAGAGAACCAGGGTGTTCGTCATCGGCGGGGAGCAACTCGAAGCCGAGGCTGTCGAGTTCTGGCGCCGGCATGCGGCTGACACCGTGCTCGTCAACGAGTACGGTCCGACGGAAGCGACAGTGGGATGCTGCACGTATTCGGTGACGCCAGGGACTCGATCCAATGGAGCGATCCCCATTGGCCGACCGGTAGCCAATACGCAACTCTACATTCTCGACGAATACGGGGAACCGGTCCCGATCGGGGTCATCGGGGAGCTTTACATCGGCGGGGAGGGGGTCGCGCGGGGCTATCACCGGCGGCCTGAGCTCACGGCGGAGAAGTTCGTTCCCGATCCATTCAGCGGCGTCCCCTCGGCGCGGCTCTATCGAACCGGGGACCTGGTGCGGTATCTCCCCGACGGCAACATCGAGTTCATCGGCCGGCGCGACCATCAGGTGAAGCTTCGCGGCTACCGCATCGAGCTGGGCGAGATCGAGGCGGTCCTGTACCAGCATCCCGCCGTCCGGGAAGTGGTGGTGCTGGCGCGCGAGGATGTGCGCGGGGACAAGCGACTGGTAGCCTACCTGGTTCCGAGGCAGGCGGCGCCCCCGGCCGCGGAGCTGAAGGAACACCTCGTACGGACGGTGCCGCAACACATGGTGCCGAGCGCCTTCGTGTTCTTGCAGGCGTTGCCGCTGACCCCCAACGGCAAGGTGGACCGGGAGGCGTTGCCGGCGCCCGAGCGCATTGTGGGCGCGGAGGGGAACTACGTCCCTGCGCGCACGGCCGCCGAGGAGATCATCGCCGGGATCTGGGCGGAGGTGCTGGGGCTCGAGCGCGTCGGCGTGGAGGACAACTTCTTCGAGCTCGGCGGGCATTCGCTGCTCGCGGTGAGCGTGATCGAGCGCATGCGCCGCGCGGGGCTTCATGCAGCGGTACGCACGCTCTTCATGTCGCCCACGGTGGCCGACATGGCGGCCGCGGCGGGCGGCGAGAGCGGCGTGGTTGAAGTGCCGCCCAACCGGATTGCACCGGGGTGCGAGGTGATTGCCCCGCAAATGCTCCCGCTGGTTCGACTCGCGCCCGGGGAGATCGAGCGCATCGTCGAGGAGGTGCCCGGTGGTGCGGTCAATGTCCAGGACATCTATCCGCTCGCGCCACTACAGGAAGGGATCCTTTTCCACCACTTGATGGCGGGAGAGGGTGACCCCTACCTGCTCCATTCCCTGGCCGCCTTCGACACCCGCGCCCGGCTGGACGGGTACTTGCGGGCCCTGCGGTCGGTGATCGGGCGCCACGACATCCTGCGCACGGCGGTGCTGTGGGAGGGGCTGCCCGAGCCGGTGCAGGTCGTGTGGCGCGAGGCGCCTCTCGTGGTGGAGGAAGTCAGCCTCGATGGTGCCGCGGGCGATGTGGCGCAGCAACTCGCGGCACGGTTCGACCCGCGCCGCTACCGGCTCGACGTGCGCAAGGCGCCGCTGCTGCGGGTGTACATCGCGCATGATTGCGGGAGCGCACGCTGGGTGATGCTGCTCCTGTATCACCACCTGACGGTTGACCACACCACGGCGGAAGTCATACAGCAGGAGATCCAGGCGCACCTGCTGGATCGGGCCGGGGAGCTGCCCGCGCCGTTGCCCTTTCGCAACTTCGTGGCGCAGGCGCGGCTGGGCATTGCGCGCGAGGAACACGAGG
>DAORUQ010000359.1:0-1825 GCA_035433265.1 Pseudomonadales bacterium
CGACCTGCTGCTGCTGAGCTACACCGGCTGCTTCACCTTCATGAAGTGGTTCGAGCTGGTGCGCCACAAGTACGGCTGCGAGACGGTGATGCTGCACGTGCCCTACCAGGGCGAGGGCAAGATCGCGCCGAACATGCGCGACTACGTCGTCAAGCAGCTCAAGGAGACCGTCATCCCGACGCTCGAGCGCGTCTCGGGCGTCAAGTTCGACATCGACCGCCTGCGCCAGTACATGAAGGAATCGGTCAAGGCCGAGGACGACCTGGTGCGCGTGCTGCAGTCGGCCAAGAACCGGCCCAGCCCGATCGACGGCTACTTCGGCGCGGTCTACTACATCGGCCCCATCTTCACCGCCTTCCGCGGCACCCCCGAGGCCACCGAGTACTACCGTGTGCTGCGCGAGGAGATCGAGGAGCGCGTGCGCCTGGGGCTGGGCCCCGTCACGCCCGAGGGCAACATGGGCGAGGAGAAGTACCGCCTGGTGGTCGAGGGCCCGCCGAACTGGACCAGCTTCCGCGACTTCTGGAAGATGTTCTACGACGAGGGCGCGGTGGTGGTCAGCTCGACCTATTCCAAGGTCGGCGGCCTGTACGACTTCGGCTTCCGCCACGACCCCGACAACCCGCTGGAGTCGCTGGCCGAGTACTGCCTGGGCTGCTACACCAACCTGAACCTGCCCTCGCGCGTGGACATGATCTGCAAGTACATCGAGGAGTACCAGGCCGATGGCCTGCTGATCAACTCGATCAAGAGCTGCAACAGCTTCTCGGCCGGCCAGCTGCTGATCCTGCGCGAGGTGGAGAAGCGCACCGGCAAGCCGGCCGCCTTCATCGAGACCGACCTGGTCGACCCGCGCTACTTCTCGGCGGCCAACGTCAAGAACCGGCTGGAGAGCTACTTCCAGATGGTCAAGCAGAAGCGCACCTACGGCCACCCCGACCCGGGGAATCTCGCCCGCGCGATCCCGATCCACGCCCAATAAGGCCGATTCTCCAGCAAAGGACCCACACCATGCGTTGCTTCATCGGCATCGACCTCGGCTCGACCACCACCAAGGCGGTGGTGATCGACGAGAACCAGAACATCCTGGGCCGCGGCATCACCAACTCGCGCTCGAACTACGACACCGCCGCGGCGGTGGCCAAGACCGAGGCGCTCATCAACGGGCGCTTCTACCTGTTCCGCCAGGCGCTGCAGGCCAGCGGCGCGCTGGACCACGAGCTGGACGGCTTCATCGCCCAGCTGGAGCGCGACTTCCGCTCCGAGCAGTACCTGGAGCAGCTGGTCGACCTGGAGGCCACCTGCCGGCGCAACCTGACGATCTCGAACTTCGAGAGCGTCGTGGGCGATGCGCTCGATGAGGTCTTCAAGCGCCTGAGCGCCGAGGCACCGTCGCTGTTCGCGCCCGGCGCCAAGCGCAAGAGCGACTTCTTCCGCGACATCGCCGGCAGCCAGTACCTGGCCGTCGGCGAGGAGGTGGCCAAGGCGCTGGGCACACGCTACGACTTCCTGCTCAACCTGTTCGACCGCTCGATCATCGAGGTCGAGAACCGCGTCTACGGCGACTCGGTGCGCCGCCACCTGCTGTCCGCGCTGGAGCGCAGCTTTGTCGCGCTGCCGCAGATGCAGGGCCGGCGTGCCGAGATCGAGTCACCGATCAAGGGCATCCTCGACACGGAGATGGAAGAGACCTACACCGTCGGCACCGGCTACGGCCGCGCGCGACTGCCCTTCAGCAAGGAACACATCCGCAGCGAGATTCTCTGCCACGGCCTGGGCGCGCACGTGATGTACCCGGGCACCGCCACCGTGCTCGACATCGGCG
>DAORUQ010000360.1:0-1794 GCA_035433265.1 Pseudomonadales bacterium
AGACGCAGGAAGATCGCGGGCTTCTCCGCGTGCAGCCAGTGCCCCGCGCCCGCGATGACCTTGAGCCGGGCCCGCGGGAACAGCGCCCGCGTGGCCTCGTTCGCCGACGGCAGGATGTAGTCGCTGAGCTCGCCCTTGATGAAGAGCACCGGCCCCTCGTAGGGCGCGGCGCCCCGCGGCGCCGCGAGGATCTCGGGATAGCCCGCCTCGATCTCACCGAGGTCAAAGCGCCAGTGCCAGCTGCGGTCCTCGTGCTGCGCGCGGTTCATCAGCATGAACGCCACCACGCCGGGCTCGGCGATGTGGCGCTCGAGGATGCGCTGGGTCGCGCGACGGTCCGCGAGCGAATCGGCCGCCGCCTCGCGCAGCGCCGCGAACACGCGCTGGTGGTGCGCCGCGTAATCGACCGGCGCAATGTCACCGACCAGCACGCGCTCGATGCGCCCGGGATTGTCGAGCGCGGCCTGCATCGCCACCTTGCCCCCCATCGAGTGCCCGACCAGGGCCGCCGTCGCGATCCCGTGCGCGTCCATCAGGCGCAGCACGTCCTGCGCCATCAGCGCATAGCCCATCCCGGGCGCGTGGAACGAGCGGCCATGGTTGCGCAGGTCCGGCAGCAGCACGCGGTAGTCGCGCGCCAGCTCGCGGGCCATCGGGCCGAGGTTCGCCGACAAGCCGAACAGGCCGTGCAGCAGGATCACTGCGCCTCCCGCGCTTCCGTGGATCTGGCAATGGAGCAGTTCGGTCACCCTGGCGTGCGTCCGGCGTGGCATGCGGGATCCCGATGGGAGCACGGCGCGGTTCTCATTGGCAATAGCGGTTGCTAGAATCCGCGCGCAACCCGTTCCACAAGGTATGCCCGATGCGCGCGCTCCTGCTGATCCTCACGACCCTGTGCCTCGTCGCCTGCGCCAGCTCGCCTGGCGGCGACAGCGGCGGCGGCACAGCCTACCAGGCGACCTACGACGCGCGCCTCGCGGACAAGGCGCAGTTCGGCCGCGTGGTGATCGCCCCGGTCAACTTCGGCAAGCCGAGCCGCAACTACCTCGCCGAGCACGAGGCGCGCATCGACCGCCTGGTGGCGCAGCGCCTGACGGCGGCAGGCTACGAAGTGCTGCCTTCGGAGCTGTTCGAGAAGGCGTGGAAGGAAGGCGTGCGCAACTGGGGCGAGCCCTACAACCCCGGCACCGGCAAGCTGAACGACACCGTGTTCCAGTACGTGCTCAGCGAGACCGTCAAGGCGCTGGCTGCCGACGGCCGGGTGCAGGCCATCGTGTTCACCAACCTCGAGGAATTGCAGGTCTATTTCTCCCCGAGCGGCAACCACCAGGCGCATTTCCTCGGCGTGACCCGCCGCCCTTCCAGTCGCGGCGGCGACGGCGTGGCGGCGGACTTCGACTGGGTGCAGGGCGTGGACGCCGTGGGCCTCTACATCAACGTCTTCGACCTGCAACTGCAGCGTCTCTACAACGGCGCCGGCGGCATCGAAGTCACGGAGTACCTGAACCTCAAGCCCTCCACCCCGCGCTGGACGCGCGAGAAGACGGTGCTGGACAACGAGAGCTTCATCAACGAAGGTCTGGACCTCGCGCTGCAGCCCTGGCTGCAACCGTAACTCCGGATTCATCCGGACGGGTGCTTTTCGTGAACTTGCGGTTCTCCCCCGCCTGTGCCCCGCTGACTCTCATGCTCGGACACGCCGTGAATACGTCCATGTAGGCTCGACTGTCGCCATCCAGGCGACAGACGGTCCTCGCACGACAGCCAGCGGGGCACAGGCTGCGCTGCTGGCAC
>DAORUQ010000361.1:0-1769 GCA_035433265.1 Pseudomonadales bacterium
CGCGCGACGACGCCGGCTTCCTCAAGCACACGCTGGCCACCTACGCCGGCGCGGACGCGCCCGTGATCGACCATGGCGCGGTGAAGATCACCCGCCTGGCCCCCGCCGTGCGCGCCTATGGCGCAGCCGCGGAGCAGTCCGAGGCGGCGCAGGCCGCAGCCAGCCCGCGGGGGCACGCCGGATGAACGCCAGTCCGCGCAACATCACCATCGAAGTGCTGCGCTACCGGCCGGAGCAGGAGTCCGAACCGGTGCTGCAGCGCTACGAAGTGCCGTTCACCGACGACATGTCGGTGCTGCAGGGCCTGCAGCACATCAAGGACGAGCTCGACGGCACGCTCTCGTTCCGCTGGTCCTGCCGCATGGCGATCTGCGGCAGCTGCGGCATGATGATCAACGGGGTGCCGCGCCTGGCCTGCCACACCTTCCTGCGCGAGTTCCATCCCGGACCGCTGCGGGTCGAGGCGCTGGCGCACTTCCCGATCGAGCGCGACCTCGTGATCGTCATGGACGATTTCATGGCCAAGCTCGAGCGCATCAAGCCCTGGATCATTCCCGCGCAGCCGCGCGCCCTTGCCGACGGCGAGCACCTGCAGACCCCGGCCGAGCTCGAGGCATACGAGCAGTTCAGCGCCTGCATCAATTGCCTGCTGTGCTACGCGGCCTGTCCGCAGTACGGACTCGACGAGCGCTTCATCGGGCCGGCCGCGGTGGCCCTGCTGCATCGCTACAACCTCGACTCGCGCGACGCGGGCAAGGCGCAACGCATGCCGCTGGTGCATGCCGAGGAGGGCGTGTTCAACTGCACCGCGGTCGGCTACTGCTCCGAGGTCTGCCCCAAGCACGTCGACCCGGCCAATGCCGTCAACCTCAACAAATCCGAGAGCGCCGCGGACTACTTCCTGCGCTTCCTCGCGCCCAAGGGGAGCTCGCGATGAGCGCGCGGCGGCCCTACGTGCGGCCGATGGCGGGCTGGTGGCGCCGCAACCCGTGGTTCGGCGAGTACATGTTGCACGAGGCCACCGCGCTGGCGGTGGCGGCGTATGCGCTGATCCTGCTGGCCGGCCTGTTCCAGCTCGGCCGGGGCGAGGCGGCGTGGGTGCAGTGGCTGGCCTTCCTCGCCAGTCCGCTCGCGCTGGCGCTGCACGCGCTGCTGCTGCTGGCCTTCGCGTACCACGCCTGGACCTGGTTCAAGATCATGCCGCGCACGCTGCCGCCGATCCGCTTCCGCGGCGCGCGCGTGGCGGCGGGCACCATCACCCGCATCGGGCTGGGCGCGGCGCTGGTCGCCAGTGCGCTGCTGTATGCCGTGGTCGCGAGGCTCGCGGCGTGAAGCGTTCCAACGCCCCGATCTTCTGGACCCTGTTCGGCGCTGGCGGCATGCTCGCCGCGCTGGTCGGCGCGATGCTGGTGTATCTCACCGGCATCGCCGGGCCGGCGCGGATCGGCTTGCCGGCAGCGACCATGGACTACGCCCAGGTGCTCGCCTTCGCGCGGCACCCGGCGAGCCAACTGGTCCTGTTCGGCGTGATCGCTTTGTTCCTGTGGCACGCCGCGCACCGCATCTACCACAGCCTCCACGACCTCGGCGTCCACGTCGGCCTGGCTGCGAAGCTGGCCTGCTACGGCAGCGCCATGGCCGGCACCCTCGCGACCGTCGTCGCGCTGTGGCGGTTGGGCTGACGCGCGGCGCCTCATCGCGCCCTAGTAGAGGAACGGGAACACGACCTTGCGCTGCGGCGGGTAGTCCGCGAAGCGCGTCCGGTACCA
>DAORUQ010000362.1:0-1769 GCA_035433265.1 Pseudomonadales bacterium
GATGATCGCCGGTGATCATGATCACGCGGATGCCGGCCTCGACGCAGCGCGCGATGGCCGCCGGCACCTGCGCGCGCGGCGGATCCTCGAGACCGACCAGCCCGGCGAGCACCATTCCGGCTTCAGCCGGACATTCGCCAACATTCCGCACCTCCCGGTGCGCGAACGCCAGCACGCGCAATCCCTGCCCGGCCATCGCGTCCTGCGCGGCCAGCAGGCGCGCGCGCCCGGCCTCGTCCAGCGCGACCACGCCGTCGGCGGTCTGCACGCGGTCGCAGACCGTGAGCACGCGCTCCAGCGCACCCTTGCAGTACAGCACCCGTCCGCGCGGCGAATCGCACAGCACCGACATGCGCTTGCGGTCGGTATCGAAGGGAATCTCGTCGAGCCGCGTATACGCGTCGAGGCTGCCCGCGAAACGCCGCCCGCAGGCAACGAGCGCCATTTCCATCGGGTCGCCGACCAGCTCGATGCCCTGCTCGCCGGCAGTCTCCTTGAGGTCGTGGCAGAGCGCCGCGTTGCTGAAGAGCTGCTGCCCGAGGCGCTGCAGCTCGGGCCGCTCGGGCAGTTCGTCCGCGCCGCACTCCTCGCCGGCCAGCCACAGCCGCCGCACCGCCATGCGGTTCTGTGTCAGCGTGCCGGTCTTGTCGCAGCAGATCACGGTGGTGGAACCGAGCGTCTCCACCGCGGGCAGGTGGCGCACCAGGGCGTTGCGCCGCGCCATGCGCTGTGTTGCCATCGCGAGCGAGAGCGTCACGGTGGGCGCGAGCCCTTCCGGCACGTTCGCCACGATGATGCCAATCGCGAACAGGAAGTTCTCCCAGAACGGCAGCCCCAGCGCCTGGCCGATGAGGAAGAACGCGATGCCCACGCCGCAGGCGAGCATCGCCACGATGCGCGACAAGCGCGCGATCTCGCGCTGCAGCGGCGAGCCGGTGTCGCCGGCAACCTGCGTCAGGTGCGCGATGCGCCCGAACTCGGTGTGCATGCCGGTGGCGTAGACCACGGCACGCGCCTGCCCCGACGCCACCGCGGTACCGGCCAGCACGATGTTGCGCGCGAACAGCAGCGACTCCTCGCCGTTGGGTTCCGGAGAGCGGGCTTTCGGCAGCGATTCCCCGGTGACGGTCGCGGTGTTCACGCGCAGCCCGAAAGCCTCGATCACGCGGCAGTCGGCCGGCACGCTGTCGCCCTCCTCCAGCAGCACCACGTCGCCCGGCACCAGCTCGGCCGCGGGCAACTGCACGATGGCGCCGGCGCGCAGCGCCTTCACCCGTAGCGGCAGCAGCTGGCGCAAGGCCGCCACGGCGCGCTCGGCCTTGTACTCCTGCCAGAACGAGAACAGGCCGTTGACCAGGATGACGCAGAGGATGGCCACGCCGAGACGGCCCATGCCCTCGCCGGGCTGGAGCCAGTCGGCGGTGAACGCCAGCGCCGCCGCCAGCCAGAGGATGATCGCGAAGAAGTGCGTGAATTCGCGCGCCAGGCGCAGCCACAGCCGCTCGCGGGCCACGTCCTCGAGGCGGTTCGGGCCGAATTCGGCGAGCCGGCGCGCGGCCTCGGACGCCGACAGGCCGTCGACGCCGCTTTTCAGGCTGGCGAGAGCAGCGTCGACAGGAAGTTCATGGATGCGCATGGCGCATCAGCATACCCGGCGACTCGATCCTTCGTGGGTCCGAATTCATTCGGACATCCTGTTGTCCGGCTGAAGCCGGACCCACGGGATTCAGACGCCGAACAGCCCGTCCTCGTAGCCCTTCTCGCGCAGC
>DAORUQ010000363.1:0-1752 GCA_035433265.1 Pseudomonadales bacterium
CTCAGCCGCCGTGCTGCGCCATCAGCGTGGCGGGATCGGGCTTCGGCATCTGGTGGAACGGGCGCACCTCGAGCAGATCGATCGAGACGCCCGGCGGGCAGCACAGGCAGTAGGCCACCGTGGCGCCGACGTGCGCGGCGTCCATGCCGATGTCCATCAGGCGGCCCTGGTCGATCCAGGCCTTCAGCGCGGGCTCGAAGCGCGACGGGTCCCAGCCGGCGGCGAATTCCGTCGCGGCCGCGCCCGGGCGCAGGATCGTCACGCCGATTCCGTCGCCCTGCAACTCGCGGCGCAGGTCGCGCGAGAAGCGCTCCACCGCGGCCTTGGTGGCCGCGTAGATCGACAGGTGCGCCATCTCGTCCATGTGGTAGGCGCTGGCCGAGGAGATGTTCACGATGCGCGGGTTGTCGCCGCCGCGCAGCAGCGGGATCGCGGCCTGGCAGCAGTAGACCGTGCCGAGCAGGTTGGTGCCGACCTGCGCCTGCACGTCCGCCGCGTCGAGGTTCTCGACCGCGCCGGGGCGCGCGAGCCCGGCGTTGTTGATCAGCCCGTCGAGGCGACCGAAATGCTCCTTGATGCGCGTGAAGGCGCGCGCGATGTCCGCGCGTTCGCTGACGTCCATGCCGACGGCAAAGGCCCTGTCGGCGCCGAGGCGCGCGACGGCGGCCTCGAGCGCGGATGCGTTGCGGCTCACGAGGCCGACGCGCGCGCCGTGTTGCACCAGCGCCGCGGCGATCGCGAGGCCGAAGCCGCGCGAGCCGCCGGTGACGATGTAGACGCGATCGTTCAGGTTCGACTGCATGCGGAGGCTCCGGGCTCAGTACGGCTTTTTCGTGTACACGGCATTGATCACGGCGCGCGTGTAGCGGGTGCCGGGCAGCTCGATGTCGTGGTCGCGCGCGCTCTCGAGCGCCGCATCCAGGTCCTTTTCGGCCAGCCTGCCGAAGGTGCCGAAGTGCTGGTCCATCAGCGCCGTGTCGCCCATCGCCGCGACGGTGTTGCGGCCGCTGAGGAAGGCGTACATGCGGTCGTTGATCACGTTGTTGGCCTTGCCGAGTTCGCGCAGCACCTCGATCTTCAGTCCGCAGCGCTCCGCCAGCGCCCAGGCCTCGCTCACCGCGAGGTACTCGACGTTGGTGATCAGGTTGTTGCAGAGCTTCAGCGCCATGCCTGCGCCGAGCGGCCCGGCGTGGATGATGTTCTCGGCGGACGGGTCGAGCAGCGGGCGGGCGCGCGCGACGATCTCCGGCTCGCCGCCGACCAGGAAGCAGACGAAGCGCGGCTCCATGCCGCCGTTGCCGCGCGTTATGGGCGCGTCGATCACGTGCACGCCGCGAGCCGCGGCATCCTGCGCCCAGCGCGCCAGCCCCGCTTGCGTGACAGTGCTGTGGATCGCGATCACGGTGTCCTTCGCGGCGTGCGCGAGCATGCCATCGTCGCCGTAGAACAGCGAATCCACGTCCTTGTCGTCGCGCACGCAGATGCCGATCAGGGGGCAGTTGCGCGCGATCTCCGCGGGGGTGGAGGCGCGTGCCCCGAGCGCGACGAGCTCGGCGAGGGCCTTCTCGGACACGTCGTACATCCAGGCGTCGAACGCATCGTTGACCAGGTTCTTCGCCATCGGCTGGCCGATGTTGCCCAGACCGATGAAACCCACGTTGGTCCTGCTCATATCGCTCTCCTTCGCTGAAGAAAAAACATTGTAGGACAAATCTAATATTTGTAACATCCGTGGCACCAACTCCTGTCGCC
>DAORUQ010000364.1:0-1738 GCA_035433265.1 Pseudomonadales bacterium
AGGTTGAAAGGCAGGCTGAGCACCTTTGCGCCCGCGCGGCGCGCGACCTCGGCGGTCGCGTCGGTCGAGCCATCATCGACGACGATCACATCGTAGGATCCGTCCACGCCAGCAATCTCTCGAACCGTCGCGCCCACATTTCGGGCTTCATTCCACGCGGGGACGATGATCAGCACGCGATCTGCAGGGACGGTCATGGTGTCTTGATCCTAGCAACCGCGGGCCGAACGGCCTCACGCAGCGCACTCACCCCGATACCGCGCCGCACGCGACGATCTCGTACAGTTTGGCCGCGCCTTCGGCATCGACGAGCCTGACCCGATCAGATTCGGCGAGGTTGTCGAAGCCCGGGAACTCGTGGATCGCGCCATGCACTTCCTGCGTGCCGAAGTCCAGCACGAAGCCGACGCCCAGCTCGTCGATCGCAGCGCAGACGGCGTCGTTCCAACTCGCCTCATCCAAGCGTTCGTTGATCAACGCGAGCTCATCGGTGATTTCCATGAGTGTGTGCGGCATCAGCACGGGTCGATCGGCGAGCGCGTAACTCAGCGAAGCCCCCGTCCACGGGCTCCCCGCAACTGCCACGCCTTCCGGCACGTGCTCATCGAGTCGCTGGATCAGCGCATACTCATCGGTGTTGACGAGCACGGAGTCCGGCGTCAAAGCGAACATGTGCGAGACCGATGCGCTCGCCTGCGCCATTGCGGGCCCTTGGACGCTGAGAATTCCTCCTGCGGCCACAAGCAGCGCCACCGCCACACGCCAACCGGGGGCGAGGCGGGCGCGCGCCCGCGTGAAGACCGGGATGCGCGCAATCGCTGATGCCGAGCGCGCCACACCGAAGGCGGCCAGCGGCACCATCACCATCGGCAGCATGGCCGCGAGGCGCGGGATGTTGTTGTACCACCCGCCCGTGAAGGCATCGCGGAGCGCGCCGAATGGCATCGCCGCAACCGTGACGAACAGGAAGGCCGCGACCAGATACATTCCCAGCCCAACCAGCGCTGGCACCGTGCGCGCGACGATTGCCCACACGACTCCCGCGAACACCGCCAGGGCGGCCACCGTCGCGGCAATGCCGTACCAGGCCGACACAGACAGGACTTCCCATACTGCGGAAGGAATGCTCATCGCGGTCGGCCAGCCACGCGCGTCGGACGGCGGGCGCAATGCCATGAGCATCAGGGCGCCCGCGAACATGTAGGCGATGAAGCTGATGATGACGAGCGATCGGCCCCGTACCGTGCGGGATGCGCGCCAGCGCTGCACCGCGAACGCCACGGCCATCGGCGCCGACAGTGCCAGCCAACTCACGAATGCACCCGGGTGCGCGAGCATGATCCCTGGCAACGTGCCCACAAGGACGAGCGCCCACCACCAGCGCTGGAGCCCGCCCCCCTCCGGGGCGAGCCCGAGTGCCTGCGCCGTCGCCGCGAGCGCAACCGGTGTCAAGGCCAGCGCGAGCTGGAATGGGTACAGCACCCCATAGTCCATGAGCAGCATCGGGAAGAGTGGGAATGCCGTGGCCAGGATGCCCGCCGACACAACGAGGACGCGTCCCGCCCCGAACAGTGTGCGCGTCAAGAGCACGACGCCGAGCGGCCAGATCAGCGCGGCGACCACGAGCGTCATCGCGTTCACGGCGACCGGGATGGCAACACCGCTCAGCTGCACAATCAGTGCGACAGCCCCGTGCCATGCAGCGGGATAGAACCCCAGCGCACCGCCGGGATTCGTC
>DAORUQ010000365.1:0-1723 GCA_035433265.1 Pseudomonadales bacterium
GCGCGAGCCTGCGCCGGCGCATCGCCGAGTTGCGCCTCGAGCGCGCCGGGGATGCCCGCGCGCTGGCGATACTCGAGGCGCTGGATGCCTACAGCAACGAATTGTGTTCCTCCGTGTAGGAGCGGGCCATGCCCGCGACAGGAGCGCGCACGAACGCATTCGAACAGGTCGCGGGCATGGCCCGCTCTGGTCCGTGTAGGAGCGGGCCATGCCCGCGAAAGGAGCACGCAAGATTCATTCGAACGGTTCGCGGGCGTGGCCCGCTCCTACGAGGAAAATAATGAACATATCTGCCGACAACCCCCGCGAAGCCCGCGCGCGCGTCGCCCTGCTGGCGCCCGCATGGGGGTTCCTGCGCCCGTACTGGCCCCGCGTGCTCGGCGCTTCGCTCGCGCTGGTGTTCACCGCGAGCGTGACGCTCAGCCTCGGGCAGGGGCTGCGCATGCTGGTGGACCAGGGCTTCGTGTCGGGCTCCGCCGAGCAGCTGAACCGCGCGGTGCTGGTGTTCATGCTGATCGTGCTGCTGCTTGCGATCGGGACCTTCACGCGCTTCTACCTGGTGTCGTGGATCGGCGAGCGCGTGACGGCGGACCTGCGCCGCGCGGTGTTCGACCACGTGCTGTCGCTGCATCCGGGCTTCTTCGAGACCAACGGCGCGGGCGAGATCCAGTCGCGCATCACCGCCGACACCACGCTGCTGCAGACGGTGATCGGCTCCTCGGTCTCGATCGCGCTGCGCAACCTGCTGACGCTCGCCGGCGGCGTGGTGCTGCTGTTCGTCTCGAACCCGCGCCTGACCGGCATCGTGCTGCTCAGCGTGCCGCTGGTGCTGCTGCCGATCGTGGTGTTCGGCCGGCGCGTGCGCACGCTGTCGCGCGACAGCCAGGACCGGCTCGCGAATGCCGGCGCCTATCTCAGCGAGGCGCTCGGCAACATCAAGACCTTGCAGGCCTTCAACCACGAGGGCGCGGACCGCGAGCGCTTCGCGATGCACGTCGAGGACACCTTCCGCGCCTCGATCCGCCGCGTGGTGCAGCGTTCCTGGCTCACTGCGATGGTGATCGTGCTGGTGCTGGGCGCCGTGGGCGCGATGATCTGGGTCGGTGGCAACGACGTGATCGCCGGGCGCACGACCCCGGGAGAGCTCACGGCCTTCATTTTCTATGCGGTGATGGTGGCGGCCGCGGCCGGGGCGCTGTCGGAAGTGATCGGTGACCTGCAGCGCGCCGCCGGCGCCACCGAGCGCCTGATGGAACTGCTGCGCGAGGCGCCGCTGATCCGCGCGCCGGCCGATCCCCTGGCGCTGCCGGCGCGCCTGCGCGGCGAGATCGAGCTGAAGGAGCTGCGCTTCGCCTACCCTTCGAACCCGGATCGCCCCGCGATCGACGGCATCACGCTGCACGTGCCGGCCGGATCCAGCGTGGCGCTGGTGGGCGCCTCGGGTGCGGGCAAGTCGACGCTGGTCGATCTGCTGCTGCGCTTCTACGAGCCCGACGGCGGCAGCATCCTGCTCGATGGCATCGATACGCGTCGCGTCGATCCGCAGGCGTTGCGCCGGCATTTCGCGCTGGTGCCGCAGCAGCCGGTGCTGTTCACGGGATCGGTGCTCGAAAACATCCGCTACGGCGTCCCCGGCGCGAGCGAGGAGGCGGTGATGGCGGCGGCGCGCGCGGCCTTCGCCGAGGAGTTCATCGCGCGGCTGCCCGAGGGTTACGCCAGCTTC
>DAORUQ010000366.1:0-1720 GCA_035433265.1 Pseudomonadales bacterium
GCCGATGCGCGCGCGGCCGTACTGGATGTAGTTGAGACTCTGGCGGGCGAGCTGGCGCGGCGAGAGCAGCCCGCGGCGCGCCTGTTCGAACACCAGCGCGGCCATCGTATAGCCGGCGACCAGGGTACGGTCGAGATCGAAGAAGGCGATTCGACGGGTGTCCGTGGGCAACTCGCACACGCGCTGCAGGTGCTCCTCGAGGGTCCGGGGCGTCGACATGGCAATTCCTCCGCGCGTTGTCTGCAAGATGGTGCTGCAAGCGATGTGCCACGGAAAAACGCGCTGAATCCCGACGTTTCGGGCCGTCTCGCGCACCGCGATGGCGCGCCGCGCTTCAGCGCGGTGCGCAGGCACTGGCCGGCAGCACGCACCAGGGCGGCATGCCGGCGGCCGCCCAATTGAACACACGCGAGCGTGACAGGATCATGTCATCACGAGCGACGAACGCAGGCTTCTGCCGCGCGAAGCCGAGGAGGTTCCGGCTGATGCGCTGCGCCAGTGGCAGCGTGCTCACACGCCCTTCATTGCATCGAGGAACGCCTGGTTGGTGACGAGCACGGGCGTGTTGTCTTCCGCCAGGTGCGACCACTTGAGACTGATTCCGCCGTCCACGGTCAGGCACTGGCCCGTCATGTACGTTGCCATGTCTGACAACAGGAAGAGCACGGTTGCGGCGATCTCCTCGACGTTTCCCTTGCGCCCCATCGGGATCGCGCGGCGCTCCAGCACCGGATCGGGCGGCAGCAGCGACGCGGGGGAAGCCATCGCGCCGGGCGCCACGGCATTGACGCGGATGCCGGACGCCGCCAGTTCGAGCGCCATGGTCCGCACCACGGACAGCACCGCTGCCTTCGCCGCGCCATAGGCAACGTTGTAGGGTTGCGCGCCGAGGCCGGTGATCGACGAGATCGCCACCAGCGAGCCCGGTCGCCCCTGCTCGCGCAACCGCGCCGCCACGGCCTGGCTGATGAAGAACATGGAGTCGAGGTTCCTGGCGAACAGCGCGCGCCAATTCTCCCGGGAAACATCGGTTGCGGGCCCCCACGTCGGCGGTGTCCCGCCGCCCACGACGCTGACGAGCCCATGGAGATCTCCACGCGTGTTGCGCACGCTATCCATGACGGTGGCCACGCCGGCGGCGGTCTCCACGTCGGCCGCGACCGGAATGACCGCAAGCCCCTGCGACACCAGCGGACCGAGATGCTGGTCGAGATTGGCCTGGTTGCGACTCACCCCGATCACGGTCGCACCGGCCCGCGCGGCCATGCGCGTGACGGTGGTCCCCAGCCCGCCGCCGCCCGCGCCCGACACAACGACGATGCGGCCATCGAGCCGCAAGAGATCCTGTTCCATCTGCCCCCCTTCGTGATTGTCGAACCGGGCCTCGTGGCCATGCCTCTGCCCGATGCGCACGTGCGGCGCGAAGGCCGATTCCCTGCGTTTCACGCTAGCAGGAACGCCATGCCCGGACAACAGCAGCGGGAGCAACGCGCAACGAGGTACGGTACAATTTTTCGGATTGGCCGCCGACGAATGCCGATGACGCAGCGTGGCGATGGCGAGACCGAGGAAGGATTCAGCATGTCGAACGCGGTGAATGACGGGCGTCGGATCGTGGCGGGCAGGTCGATCCGCTGGGACGAGGAGCGCGCGAACGAGGCCTATGCGCAGGGGTTCTGGGTTCGCGAGACGCTGGCCGAGGCGCTGGCGCGCGCAGCAT
>DAORUQ010000367.1:0-1689 GCA_035433265.1 Pseudomonadales bacterium
TTGACGAAACCGAAACCGGCCAGTGCGGCGAGGAACAGCGCCGCCGCGGCACCGAGCGTTACGAGGCGATGGTGCAGCGCCACCGTCACGAGGCGCCGGAACAGGCGAAAGCCCGCGCCGGCGTAGGGGTCGCGCGGCGTCGCGCTCGCGGCGGCGGGCTCGAGCAGCAGCGCGCACAGCAGCGGCGTGGTGCTGATCGCCGTGAGCCACGAGAGCAGCAGCGAGATCAGGATCACCCAGAACAGCGATCCGGCGAATTCCCCGGTGGCGTCGGGCGAGAGGCCGATGGCGGAGAAGGCGAGAATGCCGATGGCGGTGCCGCCGAGCAGCGGCCACGCGGTCTTGGCGACGCTCTCGCGCGCGGCCTGCGGCGCCGACATGCCCGCCTGCATGCGCACCAGCATGCCTTCGGCGACCACGATCGCGTTGTCGACCAGCATGCCGAGCGCGATCACCAGCGCGCCGAGCGAGATGCGCTGCAGCTCGATGCCACAGAGCTGCATCACGAACAGCGTGCCGGCCACGGTGATCAGCAGCACCGCGCCGATGATCACGCCGGTGCGCAGGCCCATGAACAGCAGCAGTACCGCGAGCACGATGCCTACCGCCTGCGCCACGCTGACCAGGAAGCCGCCCACCGACTTGGCCACCTCGCGCGGCTGGTCGTAGATGGGCTGCAGCTCCATGCCCGCCGGGATGATCGGGGCGAGCGATTGCATCTTCGCCCGCACCCGCGCGGCGACGGTCTCGGGTGCGGCGGGTCGGTCGTGCACCAGCGTCGCCTGCGCCTGGGTCATCCCCGCGAAACTCGTGCGCAGGCGCTGCGGCGCATCGCTGCGCTGTGGCAGCGCGCCGTGCAGTGCCTCGATGGTGTGCGCGGCACGCTCGAACACCGTGAGGTCCGGTTTGCCCACGGCATCGGGCTGCGTGTCGGTCAGCGCCGCGATCGGCCGGCTCAGCGCGGCATTCCAGAAGTCGTCGAACATCTGCGCAGTCGTATCGACCACGGGGCCGATGGCCACCACGTCGCGGTCGCGGAAATTCAGGTGTGCATGGGCATCGAAGTACTCGTCGCCGATATTGCGCCCGCCGATGATCGTGACGGAATCGTCGACCGTGAAGGTTTTCACGTGCATGCGCCGGTTCAGGCGCTTGAAGTCTCCCAGCAGGTTCAGGACGCGCCCGGCGCCGTGGCGCCGCGCGAACGGGTTGTAGACGCGGACCTCGATGTTCGGGTGCGAGTCCAGCAGCGCGAGTGCGGCGTCGCGCCCGGCCACGTTCACATCGTCGAGCAGCAGGCGCACGTGCACGCCGCGCCCGGCGGCCGCGTACAGCCGATGGGCCAGGTAGATGCCCGTCACATCGCTGTTCCAGATGTAGTACTGCAGGTCGATGGCGCGTTCGGCGGTCTCGATCAGCGCGGCGCGCTCGAGGAAGGCATCGCGGCCGGTGTCCAGCACGCGCACGCCGCTCAAACCCTCCGGCAGGCCTTGCGTGGCGACCATCTGCCCGAGCGTGGTAGCGGCGCCCGCGGTGAAATGCGTTTGCAGCGCCAGCGGCGCCGGCTGGGCCGGCAGCCGGGCACAGCCAGGCAGCAGAACGAACAACGCAACGACGCACCAGCGTAGCGCCTGCACGTGCAGGCGCACGGCGTGGCCGGTGCGAGCGCACTGCGCGGGGATTGGGCCG
>DAORUQ010000368.1:0-1622 GCA_035433265.1 Pseudomonadales bacterium
TGCGGGGGCGCAGGTGGTGGTGACCCGCAGCGAGTTGTCGGCGGGTCTGCCTGAGACTGCCGCGCGGGTCGTGTGCCTGGACCGGGACTGGCCGTTGATCGAAGGCCATGGCATCGGGGCGTTCGCGAGCGGTGCGGACGCCGGGAGCCTTGCCTACGTGATCTACACCTCGGGCTCGACCGGCACGCCCAAGGGGGTGCAAGTGACGCACCGGGCGATCAGCCGCCTGGTGCGCAACACCGACTTCATCGACATCCGGCCCACCGATCGCCTTGCGCAGGCTTCGGTGGCGTCCTTCGATGCGGCGACATTCGAGATCTGGGGCGCCCTGCTCAACGGCGCGCAGGTGATCGGCGTGTCGCGCGAGGTCCTGCTCAGTCCGCGCGAGTTCAGCGAGTTCCTTCGCACGCGCGGCATCACGGTGCTGTTCCTGACGACGGCGCTGTTCAACCAGATGGCGCGCGAGGCGCCCGGAGCTTTCCGTTCGCTGCGCTGCGTGCTCTTCGGCGGGGAGGCGGTGGATCCCGACTGGGTCCGGGCGGTATTGCGTGACGGCCCTCCGCAACGGTTGCTGCACGTCTATGGGCCGACGGAGGTGACCACCTTCTCGACCTGGCACCTGGTTGCCGGGCTCGATCAGGCGGCGACCACGGTTCCGATCGGACGACCGATCGCCAACACCACGGCCTACGTGCTCGACGAGCATCGCGAGCCGGTGCCCGTGGGCGTGCCCGGCGAGCTTTATCTGGGAGGCGATGGACTTGCGCGGGGCTACCTCAAGCGCCCGGAGCTGACCGCCGAGCGCTTTGTCGACCACCCGTTCAGCGAAGAGAAGGGCGCGCGCCTCTACCGTACCGGCGACTGGGTGCGCTACCTGCCCGACGGGGCGATCGAGTACATCGGGCGGCGCGACAACCAGGTGAAGATCCGCGGCTATCGCATCGAGCCGGGCGAGATCGAGGCGGCGCTGGTCCGGCACCCGGCGGTGCGCGAGGCGGTGGCGATGGCCCGCGAGGACGAGCCGGGCGACAAGCGGCTGGTGGCTTACGTCACTCCGGGTGAAGCCATTCCGAGTCCGCCGGAACTGCGCGCCTGGCTGCGTGAGAGGCTGCCGGAGTACATGGTTCCGGGCGCCTTCGTCGTGCTCGACCGGTTTCCGCTCTCACCCAACGGCAAGGTCGACCGCGGCGCGCTGCCGGCCCCGAGTGGCGAGCGCCAGCTCGAAAGCGAGTTCGTCGCGCCGCGTGGCAGGCTTGCGGCGGCCATCGCCGCAGTCTGGAGCGACGTGCTCGGAGTTGCACGGGTCGGCGCACACGACAACTTCTTCGACCTGGGCGGCAACTCGCTGCTGCTCGTCAGCGTCCACGAGCGCCTGCAGCAGGCGCTCGACATGCGCTTCCGGGTCGTCGAACTGTTTCAGTATCCGACTATCGAGTCCCTGGCGCGTCACTTCGCCGGCGAGATCCCCGCGCCCGCGACCCTGGCCGCCGCACGTGAGCGCGCAGGCCGGCGCCGCGACTCGGCGGGCGGCTTCGGCGCGATTGCGGTAATCGGCATGGCAGGGCGCTTTCCCGGCGCCGACAGCGTCGAGGCGTTCTGGCGCAACCTCTGCGACGGCGTCG
>DAORUQ010000369.1:0-1610 GCA_035433265.1 Pseudomonadales bacterium
CAGGGCCGTCATCGGCGGGCGTTCAGGAAATCCCGGTACGCCAGCGCAATGCCCTCGCGCAGGCCGGTCGAGGCGCACCAGCCCAGCTCGCGCAGGCGGCCGACGTCGAGCAGCTTGCGCGGCGTGCCGTCGGGCTTGGCGGCATCGAACACGATGCGGCCCTGGAAACCCACCACGTCCATCACCGTCTGAGCGAGCTCGCGGATGCTGACATCGCTGCCCGTGCCCACGTTGAAGAGGCCCTCGGAAATGCCCCTCTCCATCAGGAACACGCAGGCATCGGCCATGTCGTCGACGTAGAGGAATTCGCGCAGCGGCCGGCCCGAGCCCCATACCACCAGCTCACTGTCGCCGCGCGCTTTGGCCTCGTGGGCCTTGCGGATCAGTGCCGGCAGCACGTGGCTGCTCGCGAGGTCGTAGTTGTCGTTCGGTCCGTAGAGATTGGTCGGCATCGCGGAAACGTAACGCGTGCCGTACTGGCGGTTGTAGCTCTCGCAGAGCTTGATGCCGGCGATCTTCGCGATGGCGTAGGGTTCGTTGGTGGGTTCCAGCGGACCGGTGAGCAGGTATTCCTCGCGGATCGGTTGCGGGCAGTCGCGCGGGTAGATGCAGCTCGAGCCCAGGAACAGCAGCCGCTCGACGCCGGCGCGCCACGCCGCGTGGATCACGTTGCTCTCGATCATCAGGTTCTGGTACAGGAACTCCGCGCGCAGCGTGTTGTTGGCCTGGATGCCGCCCACCTTCGCCGCGGCGATGAAGACGTAGTCCGGCCGTTCGGTGGCGAAAAAACCTTCCACCGCGGCCTGGTCCGTGAGATCGAGCCCGGCACGGTCGCGCAGCAGCAGGTTGTGGTAGCCCCCGCGCTGCAGCCGGCGCACGATCGCCGAGCCCACCATGCCGCGGTGGCCCGCGACAAAGATGCGCGCCGCGCGCGTCACGGCCTCACTCGTGGTAGTCATAGGCGGGAAAACCGTGCTTGCGGACCAGCTCGTCGCGCTCGGCGCTCTTGAGGTCCTCGCGGATCATCTCGGCCACCAGCTCGCCGAAGCTGGTGCGCGGCGTCCAGCCGAGCTGCACGCGCGCCTTGGTCGAATCGCCGAGCAGCGTCTCGACCTCGGTGGGCCGGAAATAGCGCGGGTCCACCCGCACGATCACCCGCCCGTGCTGGTCGGCGCCGGTCTCCGCGGCGCCGCTGCCCGACCAGGTGATGCGCAGCCCCAGCTCGGCGGCGGCAAGGTCCACGAACTCGCGCACACTGTGCTGTTCGCCGGTGGCAATGACGTAGTCCTCGGCCGTTTCCTGCTGCAGCATCAGCCACTGCATCTCGACGTAGTCGCGCGCATGGCCCCAGTCGCGCAGCGCGTCGAGGTTGCCGAGGTAGAGGCAGTCCTGCAGCCCCAGCTTGATGCGCGCCAGCGCGCGCGTGATCTTGCGCGTCACGAAGGTCTCGCCGCGCACCGGCGATTCGTGGTTGAACAGGATGCCGTTGCAAGCGTACATCCCGTAGGCCTCGCGGTAATTCACGGTGATCCAGTAGGCGTAGAGCTTGGCGACGGCATAGGGGCTGCGCGGGTAGAACGGCGTGGTCTCCTTCTGCGGCACTTCCTGCA
>DAORUQ010000370.1:0-1609 GCA_035433265.1 Pseudomonadales bacterium
CGAGGACAAGGTGCTGCTGCGCGGGGCCTTCACCGCCATCGAGCGCGACGGCTACATCCACAACATCCTGGATGACGAGGACCTGGGCGAGACCGATCGCCAGAGCGGGCGTATCTCGCTGGCGGTGAAGCCGAACGAGCAGCTCGAGAACATCACGATGGTGCAGTTCTCCAACACCGACAGCACCAACACCGGCGCCTCGTACACCTACAGCGTCTACCAGTGCGGCGACACCAACAATGGCGTGGCGCTCACCTGCAATGCCGGGTTGCTCTTCAGCCCGGCGCTCGACGCGGCTTTCCAGACTCCCGGCGCGTGGGCCTCGTATCTGGCCGCGCATCCCGACGCTTATCCGGCAGGTCTGCCCGCCTATGTGGACGAGCAGCGGCGCATCGGCGCCTACAGGACCCGGCATCCCGCCGGGGCGGACCACGAGAGCGATGACTGGATGGTGACCAACACCACCACCTACGAGCTGACCGGGGACATGCGCCTGAAGAACATCTTCGGCGCCTCGCGCTCGCAGGTGGATTCCGAGCAGCCACAGCTCGGCGCGCCCTTCGTCACCATCCTCACGAAGAACCTCGTGACCGGCGAATCCGGCAACGAGCTCGACGTGGAGTCGTATTCGAACGAACTGCAGCTCCAGGGCGCGGCGCTGGACGAGGCACTGAACTATATTGCCGGCCTCTACCTGCAGCGCGCGCAGACCGACACGCTGTGGCCGCAGACCTACTTCGACGTGAGCCCCGTGCTGGCGCCGAGCAGCGTCACCAGCAATTTCCGCGCGACCAACGAAACGCAGGCCGTCTACGCACAGGGATCCTACGACCTGGGCGGCTTGACCGGGGTGGAGAACCTGCGCTTCACCGCCGGTGCGCGCTACACCTGGGAGCACGTTGACTTCGAACAACTCGGCGCTTCCACCTACACGGCGGATGCGCCGGACCAGTCCGAGACCTACAGCGATCCGAGCTGGGAGCTCGGCCTGGAATACCAGGCCACCGACAGCCTGCTGACCTACATCAAGACGCGCGGCAGCTTCCGCAGCGGGGGCTTCAACGGTGCCGCGCCGCCGATCGATGCCGATGCGACCGGTGGTGGCAACATCTTCGATTCCGAGACGACGCAGGATGTCGAGGCCGGGCTGAAATTCCGCGGCACGGTGGCCGATCGCGCAGCCATGCTGAACGTGGCGATCTACAACCAGTGGATCGACGATGTGCAGCGCGTCGAGTTCCCGGACCCGGATGGTGCCGGTCCCGTCGCGTCCATCTCGGTGACCGCCAACGTGCCCGAGGAAGAGATCAAGGGCATCGAGGTGGAGGCATCCATCATGGCGCTGTCCTGGCTGGAGCTGGGGGTGGCAGGCGCCTATACCGATGCCGAGTTCACGGATAACGAGGTCAACCTGTTCGGCAACGTATACAGCTACGGCCCGGTGGGTGACACGCCGGAACAATCCGGGGTCGCCTGGGCGCGGATCGAATTCCCGACCGGCGACGGTGTCGGGCGGATCAGCCTGAGGGGCGAGATCTACGCGCAGAGCGAACAGTTCTTCTCCAACACCTACGACTCGCTCGGGCCGGGCACCCGCCTCGATGGTTAC
>DAORUQ010000371.1:0-1578 GCA_035433265.1 Pseudomonadales bacterium
GCCGCGTTCACTCCGCATGCTGCTGGATGATCTCGATCTGGTAGCCGTCGGGATCCTTGATGAACGCCGCCGTCACCTGCCACTGCGCGAGGAGTTGCGGCGGCGAGACGGCCTCGGCGCCGGCCTCGATCGCCCGCGCGTAGAGGCCCGCGCAATCGTCGGTGTTCAGATACAGCTTCCACAGCGCGTTGCCGTGATCGATGGCGCCCTCGTGGTCGTGGTGGCGGGCGAGCTGGATGCGGTTGCCGCTGGCGCCCGCGAGCACGACCTCGCTCACGCCCGGGATCTCGATGCGGTGCGTGACCGCGAGCCCCAGCGCCTGCTCGTAGAAGCGCACGGCACGCTCGAGATCGCTGACGTTGATGCAGAACTGGTCGAGGCTGGTAATCATCGTTTTCTCCGCGATGTCATTGGCGCGACCCACGGTAACCGCGGGCCGGGTGCAGGACAATTTACGGATTGCTCACGTTCGCCCCCGGGCCGACGATGACGCCCGCGCCGCCGTCAGGCGTGTTGCGGCAGGCCAGCGGAGTCCCGCACACCGATACCCAGCGGCTGCAACACCTTGTCGGCATAGAGCCGCAGGCAGTTCCACGCCCTCGGCAACGGAATGCCGCCCGCCATCGGGTGCAGGATCACCGTGTACTCGCCTTGCGCCGCGCCAATGCGGCGCAGGCATTGCGCGGGCGTGAGGATCTCGTAGCGCCCTTCGGCGCGCAGCTTGTCGAGCGTGAGGTCCGCCGAGGCGAAGGGCCGCTGCACGCCCTCGCGGGCCCAGCCGCCGTACTCGGCGGCCTCGGCGAGGAGATACGGACCGATCTCCTGCCAGGCGGCCTCGGGATCCTCGTCGAGAAACACCAGGCTGGTGCCTTCGCGCGGCCACTCGGCATGGCCGCTCTTGCCGAGGCGCTTCAGCTCGTCCTCGTAGATCGCGACCAGCTCGGGCATGTGCGCCGGCGGGTGGAAGTCCAGGCCGAAGCGCGCGGCGCGCCGCGCGGCCGCCGCACTCATGCCGCCGTAGGCGAAGGGCGGCATCGGGCGCGTCTGCGGCACCGGACTGATCGTCACCGTGCGCCCCCGGTACTCGAAGGGCTCCCCCTGCCACGCCTGCAGCAGCGTCTGCAGGATGAAGTCCGAAGTCATGCCCCGGCTCGCCCAGTCGCGATCCAGTGCGTGGTACTCGATCGGCCGGTAGCCCTGCCCGGCCACGATGGACACGCGCCCGTTGCTCGCGAGATCGAGGATCGCGATGTCCTCGGCGAGGCGTATCGGGTCGTACAGCGTGATCAGCAGCGCGCTCACGCGGATGCGCACGCGCGCGGTGCGCCCCGCGATCAGCCCCGCCATTACCAGCGGCGAGGGCAGCCAGCCGATCGCGGCGCAGTGATGCTCCTCGACGTTCACGATGCTGAAGCCGTGGCGGTCGGCAAAGGCCGCCATCTCGATGGCGGCGCGGTAGCGCTCGCCCTGCGTCTCGGGACTGGCTGGCGCCCCGGTCATGTTGATGCGCAGCGTGGTGGCGACCGTCACGAAACGTCTCCCGCCGGGCGCGCGCCGCGCGGCGTGCGCTCCTTGTGG
>DAORUQ010000372.1:0-1578 GCA_035433265.1 Pseudomonadales bacterium
GCCGTCCAGCACCGCGATGCAGTCGGCGTCGACCACGGTCGAGAGCCGGTGCGCTATCACCAGGCTGGTGTGGCCGTGCGCGATCTCGGCGAGTGCCTCCAGAATGAGGCGCTCGGCCTTGCTGTCGAGCGATGAGGTGGCCTCGTCGAACACCAGTATCGGCGGGCGCTTGAGGATGGTGCGCGCGATCGCCACGCGCTGGCGCTCGCCGCCGGAGAGTTTCAGGCCGCGCTCGCCCACGCGCGTGGCCAGCCCCTGCGGCAGCTGCGCCACGAAGTCGGCCAGGTGGGCCATGCGCACGGCCTGCTGCACGTCGGCGTCGCTCGCCCCCGGGCGCCCGAAGCGGATGTTCTCGAGCAGCGTATCGTTGAAGAGCACGGTGTCCTGCGGCACGATGCCGATCGCCGCGCGCAGCGATTGCTGCGTGACGTCGCGGATATCCTGGCCGTCGATCAGGATCGCGCCCTCGCTCGCGTCGTGGAAGCGGAACAGCAGCTTCACCAGCGTCGACTTGCCGGCCCCGCTCGCGCCCACCACCGCGAGCTTGGTGCCCGGTTCGATGCAGAGGTTGACGCCGCGCAGGATCTCGCGCTCGGCGTGGTAGCGGAAGGCTACGTCGCGGAACTCCACGCGCGCACCGCTCACCGCCAGGGCGCGCGCGCCGGGGCGGTCGGCGACGCGCGGGCGCACGGCCAGCAGGCCGAACATCTCCTCGATCGCCGCCAGCGAGCCCTTGATCTCGCGGTAGACCATGCCGAGGAAATTGAGCGGCATGAACAGCTGCATCATGAAGGCGTTGATCAGCACGAAGTCGCCCACGCTCATCTGGGCGCGGCTCACGTCGCGCGCCGCCAGCGCCATGCTCGCGGTCATCGCCAGCGCCACGATCAGCGCCTGCCCGGCATTCAGCGCGAACAGCGTCAGGCGGTTCTTGCGCCGCGCCTCCTCCCACCTGCCGAGTTCGGCGTCGTAGCGCGCGGCCTCGTGCGCCTCGTTGCCGAAGTACTTCACCGTCTCGTAGTTCAGCAGGCTGTCGACGGCGAGCGTGTTGCTGGCCGAATCCGCCAGGTTGGCCGCGCGCACGTAGGTCGTGCGCCACTCGGTGGCGACGATGGAGAACGCGATGTAGGCCAGCACCGCGGCCAGCGTGATCGCCGCGTAGGCAATCCCGTAGTTCCACGCCAGCAGGCCCGCGACCACCAGGATCTCGAACAGCGTTGGCACGATGTTGAACACGAAGAAGCGCATCAGGAAGCTGATGCCGTTGGTGCCGCGCTCGATGTCGCGCGCGAGCCCCCCGGTGCGCCGCTCGAGGTGGAAGTCCAGGTCCAGCCCGTGCAGGTGCTCGAAGACGCGCAGGCCCACGCGGCGCATCGCGCGCTCGGTGACGCGACCGAACAGCGTGTCGCGGATCTCGCCGAACATCACGTTGGCGAAACGCGCTGCGCCGTAGGCAGCGACCAGTCCCAGCGCGGCTTTCAGCCATGCCGCGCCGCCGGCGCCCATCGTATCCACCGCGTGCTTGAGCAGGAAGGGCGCCCAGATGCTGCCGAGCTTCGCGAGCACCAGGCAGCCCAG
>DAORUQ010000373.1:0-1563 GCA_035433265.1 Pseudomonadales bacterium
TGAGCAGGAAGGGCGCCCAGATGCTGCCGAGCTTCGCGAGCACCAGGCAGCCCAGGGCCAGCGCGATGCGCGCGCGGTATTGCGCCAGGTACGGCCAGATCATGCGGATCGCGCGCCAGCTGAACCCCGTGGCTTCATGGCTTGCCGAATGGCTGCTGCGCATGGTCGGGGGGTGTCTCCGGGTGTTCAGGGTGCCGGCGCATTCTACACAGCGGTCCGCGACAGCGCCGAACGCGTATGCTGTCGTGGTGGATACACGGGCATTCGCGCACAATGAGGGCGCGGGCAACGGAGGCCAGGGTGGCTGAATCGGGCGACGGGAGCAGGAAGACATCGGCGGTGCCGGGCGGCAGGCTGTCGCGGCTGGGGCGCATGGCGCGTCTGGCGACCGGCATTGCCGGGGGCATGCTGGCCGAGGGCGGGCGCCAGATCGCGCAGGGCAGGATGCCGCGCGCGAGCGAGTTGCTGCTGACTCCCGCGAATGCGCGCCGGCTCGCCGGGCAACTCGCGAACCTGCGCGGCGCGGCGATGAAGATGGGGCAGCTGTTGTCGATGGACGCCGGCGACCTGTTGCCGCCGCAGCTCTCCGAGATCCTCGCGCGGCTGCGCGCCGACGCGCAGGCCATGCCGCGGCGCCAGCTCGAGGGCGTGCTGGTCAAGGCCTGGGGCAAGGACTGGCAGCGCCTGTTCGCCGACTTCTCGTGGCAACCGCTGGCGGCGGCCTCGATCGGACAGGTCCACCGCGCCACCACGCTCGACGGGCGCCACCTCGCGCTGAAGATCCAGTACCCCGGTGTCGCGCGCTCCATCGACAGCGATGTCGACAACGTCGCGACGCTGCTGCGCATCGCGCGGCTGCTGCCCGATGGCATCAATCTCGCGCCGCTGCTGCACGAGGCCAAGCGCCAGCTGAAGGCCGAGGCGGATTACCTGAAGGAAGCCGGACACCTGCGGCATTTCGGCGAGTTGCTGGCCGACGACGACGATTTCGTGGTCCCCTCCGTCGACGAGGCGCTGACGCGTCGCGAGGTGCTGGCGATGAGCTATGTGCCGGGGCATGCCGTGGAGCGCATGGACGTGGCCGCGCAGGCGGTGCGCGACCGCATCGCGGAGCTGTTGTTCCGGTTGCTGTTTCGCGAGATGTTCGAGTTCCGCCTGGTGCAGACCGACCCGAATTTCGCCAACTTCCGCTACCAGGACGCGGGACAGCGCGTCGCCCTGCTGGATTTCGGGGCCACGCGGCGCTACTCGAAACGGGTGATCGACGGCTATCGCACGCTGTTCCGCGGCGCGCGCGACGGCGACCGCGCGCGGCTGCTGGCCGGCGCGCACGAGATCGGGTATTTTTCCGCCGACATCGAGCCGCGCCACCGCGAGGCACTGCTCGACCTGCTCGAGCTCGCCGGCGAGCCCCTGGCGCACCCGGGCAGTTACGATTTCGGAAGCTCGGACCTGCCGGCACGCGTGCGCGATGCCGGCATGGTGCTCAGCTTCGAGAAGGGCTACTGGCACGAACCGCCCGCGGATGCGGTGTTCCTGCACCGCAAGGTCGGCGGCGTCTTC
>DAORUQ010000374.1:0-1545 GCA_035433265.1 Pseudomonadales bacterium
GAACCCACCGTTCCCGAGACGCATGTTCCCACTGCGCGGCGGCGCGCGCACCCCGCGTCGATGCCCCGCGTGCGATCGGTGCCCCGGCGGTGCCGGCGCTCCCGCACCGGGCAGCGTGTCCGCCAGGTCGAATGCCCTGCCGAACCTGCGGTCGAGCCCGCCTTCCCCACTGCACGGCTGCCCGCTAGAGTCCGCGCCTGTCGACCGAGGCAGTCCGTACATGAAGACGGGACGGAACGACCCCTGCCCTTGCGGCTCGGGGCGCAAATACAAGCAATGTTGCCTCGCGCGCGCGGGCGAGGCGCGCGCAGCCCCCAAGCGCGATCGCGGCCCGGGCATGGCGCTGTCCTGGCTGGACCAGCGCTTCCGGCGCCAGACCACGACCGCGATCGATGGCGGCTTCTTCGCCGCCTTCGCACCGGAGGAGGTGCGCGACGCGCTCGCCGATCTCGGGCCGGAATACCACGAGATGCTGCAGATCAACATCTCCGACTATCTCTTGAGCGAGGCGATCTACGAGCGCGGTGACGAAAGCGGCCGCGGCATCGATTGGGTGCTGGAATCGGGCCCGAAGTTGCGCCCGGAGCAACGCGAATTCCTCGAAGCGCTGGCCGACGCACCGCTGCGGCTGTACGAAGTCGTGTCCGTTCGCCACGGCGAGGGCCTGGAACTGCGCGACCTGCTCGATCCCGCGCGCAGCCCGCCGTTCGTGACCGAGCACACGGCTTCGACGACATTGCGACCCGGCAGCGTGTTCGGCGCGCGCATCCTGCGCTTGCCCGACCAGCATGAGATCGGTGGCGCCGTTTACCCGCTCGATCGCCCGGTGGCGGTCGCACTGATCGCGCGGGTTGGCGACGAGCTCGAGGGAGGACTCGACGACCCCAACGAGGGCGACGACGATCCCGACGCCCCGCCGATGGATCTTCCGCCCGAACTGGCCGCGGCATTCGCCCGCGAGCTGGAACGCGAAGACACGCCGGAGGAGCTGGCCGGCGATGCGGCCTTCGCCGCGGAGATCGAGGACGAGCTGCTCGCCGCGGAGATCCGCGACACCTGGCTCGAGAGCCTGCTGTTCCCGCAGATGCCGGAATTGGTGGACCGTGCCAGCGGCGCGCCCGTGCTGCTCATCGAAGACGACTATGCGGTGCGCGACCCGGCCGCACTGGCCGCAGCGCTGCAGGCCTGCCCCGATGTGGTCGGCGATGCCGAGGCGGGCTGGTCGCGATTGGACGACCCGCACGCCGAGGTTGCACGCCCACTCACCACGATCAATCCGGGCGATGCACCGGGCCGCGTCACCCTCTTCCACCAGACCCAGGCCAGGGCCGAAGCGGGACGCGAGTGGTTCGAGCGCGTCGCGGGTACAGCGGTGATGCGCGGCGAACGACGCACCATCGACCCGCTCGCCCAGCTGCGCCATCCGCCCGCCATTGCGCCGCGCACCGATCCGGGCCCTTCGATCCCGCACGCCAAGCTGAATCGACTGGTCGAACTGGCGATCCGCCGCACCTATGCCAACTGGTGCGACGAGCCGATCCCGGC
>DAORUQ010000375.1:0-1534 GCA_035433265.1 Pseudomonadales bacterium
CCTGGTGGAGCGCCACGAGGCGCTGCGCACGGTGTTCGTGAGCGAGCAGGGCGAGCCGCTGCAGGTCGTTTCGAAGCCGCAGCCGTGGGTCCTGGCGGTCGTGGACTTGGGCGGGGAGGCAAGCCCTCGAGAGCGGCTGAAGGAGTGCCTGCGCGCGGAGGCCGTGCGCGGGTTTGACCTGGCGTGCGGGCCGCTATTCCGCGCGCAGCTCTACCGGCTGGCGCCCGACACACACGTGCTGCTGCTGGCGATGCACCACATCATCTACGATGGCTGGTCGCTTGGCATCCTGTACCGGGAGCTAAGCGCGTTCTACGGGGCTTTCGCCTGCGGCGAGGCGCCAACTCTGCCGGTGCTGCGCGTGCAGTATCGTGACTTTGCGCGCTGGCAGCGCGGCTGGTTGCAGGGCGAGGTGCTGGAGTCGCAGCTTTCGTACTGGCGTGAGCGCCTGGGCGGGGCGCCGCTGGTGCTGGAGTTGCCCACCGATCGGGAACGCCCGCCGGTGGAAAGCCATCGCGGGGCGTTTCATGCGTTCACGCTGCCTCGCGAGTTGGTTGATCGCCTGCAGGAGTTGTCCCGGCGCGAGGGGGCGACGCTATTCATGGCGCTGGTCTCCGGATTCGCGCTTCTGCTCGCGCGCTACAGCGGGCAGCGCGATCTCCTGATCGGCACGCCGGTGGCCAACCGCAACCGCGCCGAGATCGAGCCGCTGATCGGATTCTTCGTGAACACGCTGGTGCTGCGGGCCGATCTTTCGGGCGAGCCTTCGGCGCGGGCGTTCCTGGGCCGCATGCGTGAGGCGTGCATGGACGCTTACGCTCACCAGGACCTGCCCTTCGAGCGGCTGGTGGAGGAGCTGCACCCTGCGCGGGACCTCTCCCGCAATGCGGTGTTCCAGGCGATGTTCGCGCTGCAAAACGCCCCGATGGAGGCGCTGCAGCTGCGGGGGCTCAAGCTGGAGCCCGTCGAGATGGAAGTCGGGTCGGCACAGTTCGATCTCTCGCTGTACACGTGGGAAACCCCGGAGGGGCTCGCTGCCCGCTTTTCCTACGCAGCCGATCTGTTCGACGGGTCGACGATCGCGCGCCTGGCTGCGCATTGGCGCTTGTTGCTCGAGGCGATGGTGGCGACCCCCGATCGCCGTATCGACGAATTGCCGCTGCTCACGGTTGCCGAGCGGCGCCAGGTGTTGCTGGAGTGGAATGCCACGGCGCGGGACTATGGGCAGGGGAAACGGCTGCACGGGCTGGTCGAGGCGCAGGCGGCACGCACGCCGGAAGCCGTCGCGCTGGAGTTCGAGGGGCGGGAGCTGACATATGCGCAGTTGAACGGCAGGGCGAACCAGCTCGCGCGTGTGCTGCGGCGGAAGGGCGTGGGGCCGGATGCGCTGGTGGGAGTGTTTGCCGAGCGCTCCTTCGAGATGGTGGTGGCGCTCCTGGCGGTCTTGAAGGCCGGGGGAGCGTATTTGCCGCTGGATCCGTCATATCCGGTCGAGCGCCTGGGCCACATGCTGGAGGATGCGCGCGCGCCGCTG
>DAORUQ010000376.1:0-1523 GCA_035433265.1 Pseudomonadales bacterium
CGGCAGCTCGCCGTTGGCGTCGAGGTACCAGCTGCTGCAGCCACCGGCCCAGGCGGTCTTCTTCAGGCCCGCGCGCATCTCCTCCTTCAGCGCACGCGCCACCGATTCCTTCGGGTTCAGGGTCTTCACCGCACCGCGGCGGATCAGCTCGATGCACTGCATGACGTACCCGGCCTGGATCTCGGAGTTCTCGATGATCGACATGTTGCCGATCGGGCTGTAGGGCCCGAACAGCACGAAGTAGTTCGGGAAACCCGGCACCCCGATGGTGCGGTACATCAGCGGACTGCCGCCCCAGGCCTCGCGCAGGCTGCCGCCGTTCTCTCCGTACACCTCAACCGTGGTCTTGTAGGGGTAAAAGCCGGTCGAGAGCACCAGCACGTCGAGCGCGACCACCGTGCCGTCCTTCAATTGCACGCCCTCGGGCACGATACGCGCGATGCCCTCGGTCACGAGGTGCGCGTTCTCCTTCTGGATCGCCGGATAGAAGTCCTCCGAGACCACCACGCGCTTGCAGGCGACCTGGTAGTCGGGCGTGAGCTTGCGGCGCAGCTCCGGGTCGCGGATCGTCTTCAGGTTGGCGCGGCAGGCGTACTCGATGCCGCGCATCAGCAAGCGGTTGCCCACCACCGCGCGCCCGAACAACTGGAACAACTGCAGGTTGAACCAGTGGTCGAAGCGCGCCAGCCAGCGGTGCTTGCGCCGGCGCTGCCGGTAGCGCTCGCTGAACTTGCGATCCGGCGCCGGCAGCACCCACTGCGGCGTGCGCTGGAACAGGTAGAGCTGTTCGACCTTGTCGACAATGCCCGGCACCACCTGCGCCGCCGTGGAGCCGGTGCCGATGATGCCCACGCGCTTGCCGCGCAGGTCCACCGTGTGGTCCCAGCGCGCCGTGTGGAAGCACGGACCGGAGAAGCTCCCGAGCCCCTCGATGTCGGGGTAGCGCGGGTGATGCAGCGCGCCGACCGCGGAGACCAGCACGTCGGCGCGATCCGTTTCACCGTTGCCGAGGCGGATCTCCCACTGCGCGCCGTTCCAGCGCGCCTCGCTGACCTCGCAGCCGAAACTGATGTACTCGTGCAGCCCGTACTTGTCGCCGACCCGCTCGAAGTAGCGCTGGATCTCCTCGCCGCGACCGAAGCGCCAGTTCCACTCGGTATTGGGCTCGAAGCTGTAGGTATAGGCCGGCGCGTACACATCGCAGGCGATATTGGGGTAGGTGTTCTCGCGCCAGGTGCCGCCGAGCTTCGCGGCCTTCTCGTAGATGCGGAAATTGGTGTTGCCCGCCTGCTTCAGCCGGATCGCCATCAGCATCCCCGACATGCCGGCGCCGATGATCACCACGCGCGGCTGGCCCGCGAGCTCGGCGGCTGAGGGGGCGTGGGCGTCGATCTGTGCCGGCATGTTCATCGGGGTTAGGCTCCAGGATGGGCTGCGTCGATTGGCGAGCGGGACATTATTACGAACCAGCGCGGCAGGGAAGCCGCGACGGGTTACGATCCGATGACGGTTGGCCAGGCTCG
>DAORUQ010000377.1:0-1523 GCA_035433265.1 Pseudomonadales bacterium
AGGCCGGTGGCGACCACCGTGACCTTGATCTCGCCGTTCATTTCCGGGTCGATCACGGTGCCGACCACGACGGTCGCCGTGTCGGAAGCGAACTCCTCGACGGTGTCACCAACCTCCTCGAACTCGCCGAGCGAGAGGTCGGGACCCGCGGTGATGTTCACCAGGATGCCGCGCGCGCCCTGCAGGTTGATGTCCTCGAGCAGCGGGCTGCGGATGGCCGCCTCGGCGGCCTCGCGCGCGCGGTTCTCGCCGCGGCCCACACCGGTGCCCATCATGGCCATGCCCATTTCGGACATCACGGTGCGCACGTCGGCGAAGTCGACGTTGATCATGCCCGGACGGATGATCAGGTCGGCGATGCCCTGCACCGCGCCCAGCAGCACGTCGTTGGCTGCCTTGAACGCATCCAGCAGGCTGGTGTTCTTGCCCAGCACGCTCAGCAGCTTCTCGTTCGGGATCGTGATCAGCGAGTCGACGTGCTGCTGCAGCTCCATCAGGCCCTCGTCGGCGATCGAGGCGCGCTTCTTGCCTTCGAACTTGAAGGGGCGCGTGACCACGGCGACCGTGAGTATGCCCAACTCCCGCGCCACTTCCGCCACGATCGGCGCTGCCCCGGTGCCGGTACCCCCGCCCATGCCGGCGGTGATGAACACCATGTCCGCGCCCGAGAGCACCTCGGCGATGCGGTCACGGTCCTCGAGCGCCGCCTGGCGGCCGATCTCCGGGTTCGCGCCCGCGCCCAGGCCCTTGGTGATGCCCGAGCCGAGCTGCAGCACGGTGCGCGAGGAAATGTCTGAAAGTGCCTGCGCATCGGTGTTGGCGCAGATGAACTCCACGCCCTCGACCGCGCCGCCGATCATGTGCTTCACGGCGTTGCCGCCGCCTCCGCCCACGCCGACGACCTTGATCACTGCGCTCTGCGCTACGTTGTCTACGAGTTCGAACATGGCTATCACCCTCCGAGGTTGAACGATCAATCGAAAAAATCAGAAATTGCCCTGGAACCACTGCTTCATCTTCTTCACGAGACCCCGCCCCGGGGACTCCTTGACCCCCGCGTTGGCCGTGTACTGCTTGACGCCGAACAGCAGCAGCCCGACGGCGGTGGAATAAATGGGGTTCTTCACGATATCGAGCATGCCCTGCACACCGGCGGGCGCCCCTATGCGCACCGGCATGTGGAATATCTCCTCGGCCAACTCCACGACGCCCTCCATCTTCGCGGTGCCGCCGGTCAGCACGATGCCGCCGGCCAGCACGTCCTCGAAGCCGCTGCGGCGGATCTCGGCCTGCACCAGCGTGAACAGCTCGTCGTAACGCGGCTCGACCACTTCGGCCAGCGCCTGGCGCGAGAGGTCGCGCGCGCCGCGCTCCCCGACGCCGGGGACCTTGATCGTCTGGTCCGCGCCGGCGAGCTGCGCCAATGCGCAGGCGTAGCGGATCTTGATTTCCTCGGCATACTGCGTCGGCGTGCGCAGCGCCATCGCGATGTCGTTGGTGACCTGGTCGCCGGCGATCGGGAT